>DATNPI010000554.1:0-4346 GCA_036703325.1 Coleofasciculaceae cyanobacterium | reverse complement strand
CGCCGAGGGAATTTGGATACTGGATGCCGAAGGAAATACGACCTTTGCCAATGCCAAAATCGCTCAGATGCTAGGCTACACCGTTGAGGAAATGATCGGGATGCCTTTATTGGCGTTCACGGATGCACAAGGACAAGCGATCGCTGCCAACGATCTAGAACGTCGTCGCCAAGGCGTTGCCGAACAACTCGATTTTAAATTCCGCCGCAAGGATGGCTCCGAGTTGTGGACGCTGATTTCCACCAATCCTATCTTCGATAACGCTGGGCAGTATGTTGGCGCATTGGGGATGCTCACAGATATCACCGAGCGAAAAGCAGCAGAAGAAGCCCTCCTGGGCATTAGCAAAGCGGTTGAAAGCAGCAGCGATGCTATTGGTATAGCTGACCGAACAGGTATGTCTATTTACCACAATCCAGCATTTATGAACTTGTTAGAGTACACCGTAGATGAGTTAAACGCTGCTGGAGACTCACGGATAATCTACGCTGATCCAGGTGTTGCACAGAAAGTATTCGCTTCCCTGATCAGAGGCAATTACTGGAATGGTGAGGTAGAACTCCGCAGCAAGAGCGATCGCGTCATACAGGTTAGTTTGCGTGCAGATGCTATTAAAGACCATAGCGGTCAAATAATAGGACTAATTGGCATCCATACTGACATCACCGAACGCCAGCAAGCCGAAGAAACTTTACGGCGAAGTGAAGCGCAATTGCGACAAAAAGCGACCCAGTTGGAACAAGCACTGCACGAACTCCAACAGACCCAAGCCAAACTGGTTCAAAGCGAAAAAATGTCAAGTCTGGGGCAGCTAGTCGCTGGTGTCGCCCATGAAATTAACAACCCCCTTAGCTTCATCCACGGCAATCTTACCTTTGTCACTCACTATGTCGCAGATTTGTTCAGCCTGATTCACCTCTACCAGAAATACTATCCCAATCCAACAGCAGAAATTCAAGCCGAGGCGGAGACAATTGACCTTGATTTCATCAATCAAGATTTGCCTAAAGTTGTGTCATCGATGAAAGTGGGAGCCGATCGCATTGGTCAGATTGTCCTTAGTTTGCGAAACTTCTCAAGGGCTGAACAAGCAAAGAAGAAACGGGTGGATATTCACGAAGGTCTTGATAATATCCTGCTAATACTCGCTCATCGCCTAAAAGCTAAACCCAATTGTCCAGTTATCCAGGTCATTAAAGAGTATGGCAGCCTACCTCAGGTGCTGTGCTACCCTGGACTACTCAATCAGGCGTTTATGAATATTCTGACTAATGCGATTGATGCGTTAGAAGATGGTAATAGGTCATGGGTAATGAGTCCTGGGGAAGAGAGTTCTAATCATCAATCACCGATTACCAATTATCAATCACCGAAGATTCAGATTCGCACCGAGGTTTTAGACGGCAATCAAATAATGATTCGGATTGCTGATAACGGAACAGGTATGACTGAGGAAGTAAAGCGAAGAGTTTTCGATCCATTCTTCACCACTAAACCTGTTGGTCATGGTATGGGTCTAGGCTTATCTATTAGCTACCAAATTGTGGTAGAAAAACATAGAGGTCAACTGCAATGTATTTCAACACCGGGTCAGGGTACAGAGTTTTTAATTTATATTCCGAATTCACAACTTGTGTAACAAAAATAAGAATAAGTACAAGAAAAAGTAGAAAATTTAATTAATAGAATTTAGGAGCTTAGGTGGTTGTGATGGTTGAGGAGATAGAAACGCTTCGACTGCGCCTAAGGCACTTCACACCTGATGATGCGGATGAGCTGTATCACATTTACAGCTATCCCGAGTTGTTTAAATATATGTCAAATGAAAAAATGCTCTCCTGGGAGCAGACTGTAGCGGTCATTAATTCCCTAACAGAGAATTGGAAACAACATCAGTTTGGAGTGTGGGCGGTAGTTTATAAGAAAGACCGAAAACTAATCGGTCATTGTGGCTTTAAGTTTCTCGAAAACACGCGAGAAATTCAAATTGGTTACTTGCTCCTTCCATACTACTGGGGCATGGGTTTAGGTACAGAAGCGGCTTCAGCAGCGCTGAAGTATGGGTTTGAGATAGCAAAGCTTGAAAGGGTTGTCGCAGTCGCAAAACCGGAAAACATTGCTTCCTGCCGAGTGATGGAGAAAGTAGGGATGAACTATGAGAAAGATGCCTATTTCTATAACAATAACGTAGTGTACTACTCTATTTCGCGAGAAGCTTACCAGTCAAACGTCATGGACTTAAAGTCTTCAACGCAGCAGGAAGAATTATCCGAACTTATCAGAGTGTCTTAGAGAGAAGGGGGAATGCGATGAGTTTTTGATGGATTATTGGCAACAATTCATCAATTTGAGATTGTTAATATCTATCTCATCGCTGGTAAAAACTAGACAAGAGAACGTCTAGCTACATTAATTTTAACTTACTCTAAGAAGGAAAATAAAATGACGAATAGTTTAGTCAAACTAACGCAAGAAAGTGATTACCCGGGACGGTATCAACGGACGATTGAGTTCCACGAACAGCGGTTGCGTATTGCTATTGAGAGGGGCGATCATGCGGGGGAAGCGGCTTGCCTAAACAATCTGGGCATGGCGTACCATTCCTTAGGGCAATACAAAGAGGCAATTGATTACTATGGACACTCGTTGGAGATTGAGCGGCAACTCAGCGCTAGCGAATCGGGGTGCGATCGCGAACATCGCTCTAGGGCATCGAGAGTCTGGGGCAATCTAGGCAATGTTTACCATTCCCTCGGGGAATACCAGAAGGCGATTAAGTTCTATCAGCAGTCCCTGGCAATTAAACGGGAACTCGACGACGTTGGAGGACTAGTTACTTGCCTAAATCATCTGGGTAAGGCTTGTTGTTGCCTGGGGCAATACCAACAGGCGATTGATTACTATGAGCAGTTGTTAGCAATGGAACGGGAACTCGGCGACGCTAGAGGTCAAGCAAAATCCTTAATAGATTTGGGTAAGGCTTGTTGTTGCCTGGGACAACACCAGCAGGCGATCGCTTTTTATCAGGAATCGCTGGTGATTGCCAGGGAAATCGGCGACCCTGGAGTGGAAGCCACCTCCTTCAGCAATCTGGGCAAAGCTTACTGTACTCTGGGGCAATACCAACAGGCGATTGAATGCTATCAGCAGTCGCTGGTCATTGCACAGGAAATCGGCGATCCGAGAGTGGAAGCTACCTCTCTGAGCAATCTGGGCAAAGCTTACTGTTGTCTGGGGCAATACCAACGGGCGATTGAATGCTATCAGCAGTCGCTGGCGGCTAAACGGGAGTTCGGCGACGCTAGAGGGATAATTGCTTGCCTCAATCATTTGGCCAAAGCTTACTGTTGTCTGGAGCAATACCAACGGGCAATTGATTGCTATGAGCAGTCGCTGTTGATGGCACGGGAAATCGGCGACCCTAGAGGGCAAGCTACCTCGTTCAGCAATCTAGGCAATGCTTACCATTACTTGGGGCAATACCCGAAGGCGATTGAATACCATCAGCAGTCACTAGCCATTAAACAAGAGTTTGGCGATCGCCCTGGAACAGCTGTCTCCCTGAATAAGCTGGGCAAGGCTTGCTGTTCCGTAGGAGAATACGAACGGGCAATTGATTACTATCGGTCATCACTAGAGATTGCACGGGAAATCGGAGAGCGTTCTGGGGAAGCTTATTCTCTAAGTGGTTTGAGTAATGCTTACTATTGCCTGGGGCAATGCCAACGGGCGATTGAATACCATCAGCAGTCGCTGCTTATTGTACGGGAACTCCGTGAGTGCCTGGTTTTGCAGTAAAGGCAAGTGCAAGTTTAGCTAATGGGGTCAGCAACTGCAAAGCCCTACAGACACCTGATACCAAATCCGGTTTGTATACACCCTTTTTCTATAGCTCGCGTAGGCGGGCTTTGTTTTTGTAGCCCCAGGCTTCCAGCCTGTGGGAGAAAAGAGGGCTGCACCTCGAATTCGAGTCCTTTTCGGACGCATAAGCTTGTTGCATAAAACACAAACAAAAAAGCGACAAGTTCTATAGCGGTCTAGCTAAGTGTGACGTTTACAAGCGATTTAAGGAAACAGTATGGCCTATAGCACCCTTGAATCTCTGACAAGCTCAGATACAACCCAGCAACAGCAGTTGTGTAGCAGTGGGATGAATTTTGAACAAGCGATGGAGGTCGCTAATACAGCTGTGTTTGCTCATATCGGCAGACCTCTTAGCCAGGTCGAAACTGCTATCCTAACGGGGGCTTGGCAAAGTCAAACCTACGAGCAGATTGCTGAGGTAGCGGGCTATTCCGTAAGCTACCTCACTCGTGATGTCGGTCCCAAACTCTGGAAGCTTCTGA
>DATNPI010000546.1:0-12269 GCA_036703325.1 Coleofasciculaceae cyanobacterium | reverse complement strand
AGACGAACATTCTCAGCGGCTGACACTATTTGGTCTGATAATCAGGTTGAAGTTAAGCGTGAGGCTGACTTCTGGGCAGAAACTTTTGACTTGCAAGGTGTTACCTATCCAGCTTTGGTTTTAACACCTCACAGTTACTTTACTTTCAAAGGAACTTTAGCTGATTTTTATGAGAATCATCCCTATCGACATAAGCCTAAAGAGCTTTTGATTGGCTTAAAAGTCCGAGAGATTGAAAAGAATAGTTCTGCTACGATTATCGAGCTTGAAGGAACTATGGGCGAACGCAGAGAAGAACTAAAAAATAAGGCAACTGGTGCAATAAGTCAACAAGCACTTGAACCTGAAAACTCACCAGACGAACAACCAGTTGTCGTTGTTAAGTTTGGCAAGAATACAAAGCAGTTTCCCTATGCAATGGCTGCTTTGCGTCCCTGTATTACCGAGGAAACTGCTGCTCGATTTGAGGTAAAATATGGAGATTTGCTCAAGAGAACTAAAATCCCGTACCAAGAGCGAAAAAACTGTTTAGTATCATACAAGCAAAAAGCTGGAGAGCATCTAGCTATTTTTGGACTCCACTTAGACGATAGTATCAACAGCCGTCGGTACGAAGATTTATTCTTACCAATGGATTTCAAACTTGAGGAAACGGAACTCCTATTTGGAAAAGACAGTACTGGTAAAAATGCTGTTGGTAAGAGAGGTGAAGTTTTAAAGGGATTGTCTAGAGGTGGCGTTTATCGCCGTCACGCTAGCTATAGTAACCCATCAACAGAGATTCGCATTTCAGTTTTAAAAGTTGGTGATTTTAAGGTCAAACTATCTTTTATAGAAGAAATTCGTAAACGGTTGAACCAGTATAAGTTTAAAAGCCTTAGCTTGGTTGATAAGCAGACAAATGAGATTGACGACAATAGAATCAAGGTGGTTTCAATTAATGGCTTGAGCGGGGCTGAGGCTAGAGCTAGAGTAGAACAAGCTGTTGATACACTGATTACAACTCCTGCCGATATTGTTTTGACGTTGCTTCCCCAAAGCGATCGCCATGCCGATCAAAGCGAGGACGGCAGCTTCTATTCTTTCATTTCTTCACGATTACTTCGACGCGGAATCGCTAGCCAAGTGATTTATGAAGAAACGTTAAAAAATACTAGCAATTATGGAAATATTTTACATCAAGTGATTCCAGGGATTCTGGCAAAATTGGGTAACTTGCCTTTTATCCTAGCTGAACCTTTAGAGATTGCTGATTATTTCATCGGGTTGGATATTTCTAGAGCTTCCAAAAAAAAGGGAGTCGGAAGCCGAAACGTCTGTGCGAGTGTGCGTCTCTATGATAAACGTGGAGAATTTATTCGCTATCGGCTAGAAGATGCTTTGACAGAGGGTGAAGAAATCGATAAACGAACAATAGAGAGGTTTCTTCCAGCGGCTGATCTAAGCGGGAAAACTGTACTAATTTACCGTGATGGACACTTTTGTGGTGATGAAGTAAAGCATTTACGAGAACGAGCAAAAGCCATTGGTTCTAAGTTTATCCTGGTGGAGTGTATAAAATCTCAAATTCCTAGGCTATACAACTTTGAAAATTCAGTTCTGAAAGCACCGACACGAGGGTTAGCGCTTCGCTTGTCATCCCATGAAGTAATTTTGGTAACAACTGAACTGAAGTCTGAGAATATGGGTTTACCTTATCCTCTGCGTTTGAAGGTTCTTCCTGATGAAGGACAGCAAGTATCAATTGAAAGTTTAGTAGAAGCCACGCTTAAACTGACCTTGCTACATCATGGTGCGCTTAAAGAGCCACGCTTACCTGTCCCACTGTTTGGCTCTGATCGCATAGCTCGTCGGCGGTTACAAGGCATTTCTCCCGGTGCGCTGGATGGCGATCGCCAATTTTGGCTATAGCCCAGAAAAAGTTTGAAAGTTGAGGCTCGTAAGCGATCGCTCTCAATCTACCCTTCTGAGTTAGTCTACTTGGATGCGATCGCGTCCTGCTAGCTTCTTGCCTTGCTGTTGGGAAAAGCAATCGCGTTTTTAATGTAGGAGAAGAGTGAGCGCTCTTTTCTATATGGCTAACACAATCATGCGATCGCGCTGACAACGAGAGAGAATGCGATCGCACTTTTATAGATGTAGTGTAGGGGCGAAGCATTGGGGCGGCAATTGAACTGAGTAAACCTGAATTTCTGTATCCGAATGCTTCGCCCTCAAGGTGTACAGACAAACCCTAATATTTATGTACAAATATTGTCGGCGATCGCGGGACAGGGCGAAGCATTTGGATAGGTAAATCTCGGTTGAGTTTCATAAGTTATCGCCCAAATGCTGACGCTCGTTCCTCGCTACCGCAACGCTAACGCCCCTACAGTTGAAACAATGCGATCGCGCTGACAACGAGAGAGAATGCGATCGCTCTTTTCTCTATGGTTGACACGAGTATGCGATCGCGCTGACAACGAGAGAGAATGCGATGATAGGAGCTACTCATACGAAAACGCGATTGCTCTTTCCAATCTCTCCAACGATAAAATATTTATCAAATCAACCAAAAACCATGACACTCACAAACACCGAGTATAAATATGTGCAACTCGATGACAACAACATTCCGATCATTGCCGGAAGCACAATGAAGGTTGTCGAGTTAGTCACATCTGTCATGGCTTACGGTTGGAGTCCTGAAGAACTGCACTTTCAGTATCCTCATGTGTCTCTGAGTAAGATTCATTCCGCATTAGCTTATTACTGGGATCATAAAGACGAAATTGATGCAGATATACAGCGGCGCTTCGAGTTTGTGGAACGGTTACGGCGAGAAGCAGGCCCATCTCCTCTAGCGGCTAAACTACGGGAGCAAGGGCTTTTGAAGTGAGTTTAGCCCTCTATATGGATGAGCAAGTACCTCGACAAACAATTGAACTGAGTAAACCTGAATTTCTGTATCCGAATGCTTCGCCCTCAAGGTGTACAAACAAACCCTAATATTTCTGTACAAATATTGTCGGCGATCGCGAGGCAGGGCGAAGCATTTGGATAGGTAAATCTCGGTTTAGTTTCATAAGTTATCCCCCAAATGCTGACGCTCGTTCCTCGCTACCGCAACGCTAACGCCCCTACAGTTGAAACAATGCGATCGCCTCGGACAAGGAGAAACGCAGTTTTAATGTATGAGAAGAGCGATCGCTCTCTATCTGCCCTTATGAGTTAATCTACTTAAGTGTGATAAGCCACGGCATACCGAGAGCTTACCGTGACATAGCACCAGTTGGCAGATTGTCCATTCCCAAATGACCGTAACCCCAAAGAATTAAGCTAAACCCACCAAAGGCAGACAGTCGATTGAGAAAGTTGCATATTGCAGTTCTTCTGCCTGACAAAAGCTTTCTACTGTTGAAGTATGAACAGTAGAGCTTAAAAAAACCGATATGTTACTTACACGTCAACAAGTCAAAGCTCAAAAACGAAATGCCAAACGGCTGGGTCAATTACTCCAAGACGCCAGGAAGGAACTAGAGCAAAGCCTTACCATTGTTGAGCATACCGCCATTGCTCAGGGTTCCTGGGGAGTGTCCGATATTTCTTATTCACAAGAAGCACACTCTGTTATTGGAAAAATTCTGGCAATAGCTGAGGAATGGAATCATCTCAACCATTTTGAAATAGAGGAGAAGTTATCTCAGCTTGAGCAAAAATTTTACCAAGACTAATAGCCTCAGAAAGGCTATTAAGAAAGATTTTGACTTTCTGTACATCAATTTCCCAAGGCTCTACTTTGCCATATTTTTCTTTGTTCATACTTCAGCCTTCAGCTGACCTTAGAGACCAGCCCAAGCGCGTTGGCTGTTCATAGACCCGTTTGAGCGTGTTGATGTCCCTGGCAGAGATTTGAGGCGGATTGCGTACTTGGGAAAAGTACATGATATCGGTTTCTAAAGGACTGTGACCCCATATGCCTAAGGCGTGACCGAGTTCGTGACGGGCAGTTGCAAGGGTGTAATCAACAGCTTGGTCGGGACTTAGCCGGATGGTAAACCTATGGGATAAAACCTTCTCAGGTGCGTCTCCTGCTTGGCGGAGGTAAAACTGGTAGCGGGTTTCGGCAGAACGTGCACGAGGCAGATCAATTTTTCCGGTTTCGCGGTTTAGGGACGCTTGTAGAGGAGGGCGCTCACGCAAAATTGAGATATCCGCAGCCGTTTGCTGAGTAACCACCTCTAAGGGCAAATAGACACTCCATTCCTGTACAGCCTTTAATACGGCATCAACCCAGTCCTGGAACCGCTTGACCTCAGCAGAAGATTCAGTTGGGTCTATTGGTTGCTCAACATAAACCTTGATGGGGAACCGACACCAAACCAGATAACCTACAGGGGTCGGCTTGATTTGAGAGAAGTAATCACCCGTGCCAGTAGTGTCTTGCCACTGCGCCAATGTGGTTGGTAGAGGGTGAGTCTGAGGGGCTGGTAGAGAAGACTCAGATAACTCAGCTGCTGCCAGTAGGGAGTCGGGAGTCAATCGATTTTGGATTTGCGATTTTGGATTTTGGATTGACCCCAGGGATAAATCCGGGGGCTTGAGGATTTTTAATTTACGATTTTGGATTCGTTCCATAGTTGAAACTAGGGGGTTGAAACCAAAAGTTTTTAAATCCAAAATCCAAAATCTAAAATCTAAAATTGGTTCGGTCACGAGTCGAGAGTCGTGCTTTTGCCAGACGGCTGACTTGCCCTGAGCCTCTACCTGCTGTAACTGAGTCAAAATGACTAATAGAACAGTAGCGATCGCCACTCCAAATGCCATGAGGCGTCTCCAGTTGCTCCACCAGCGACGCCTCAGTCTACGTGCATTAGTTCCTCTCATCCTCAAAGAAGGGGATTCCTGCCGCTATTTTGTTGCAGTTAAAACTCCCAACTTTCTAGCGGTTCAACCAACCCGCGCTCAAAACTATTGTCAAGCCAATAAAAATAACACTGAGCGCCCAGGTAATGCGGTTCAAGGCTGTCTCCGCACTTTTGGTGCTTGTAAACAGTTGCGCTTGACCACCAATACCCCCAATTCCATCTCCCTTGGGACTGTGCAGCAATACCAAAATAATTACACCTAGGGCAGACACACCCCAGATAATTTGCAGGACTTCAACAATTGTCATAACGAAAACTCTAATGGCAAATTAAGAGCGGTTAGCTATTAGCTTTATAACTATAAATGCTAACAGCTAACCGCTTCTAATCGTTACAGAGAGACGCGTACCGGTGTCCGATTTGCTCGAACTTCAAACCCAACGGGTTTTAGCAGAGACTGTCCGGTCATCTCCACGGGTTGTGGCAGATTTAAGATGTCCAGAATTGTGGGTGCAATATCCGCCAAACGACCGTCATTACGCAGGTCAACTTCCGTACCATGTCCAGGAATTTTTAATCCTTCGCCTTCCACGAGGATAAAGGGCACGGGGTTTGTTGTGTGAGCCGTCCAAGGGTTGCCGGACTCATCCCACATATATTCGGCATTGCCGTGATCTGCGGTAATTAGGGCAGTACCACCGGCTTTGTTGATGCTTTCGATCAGGCGTCCGAGACATCGGTCTACAGTTTCAACCGCTTCCACACAGGCTTCCATGTTCCCTGTATGCCCCACCATATCGGTGTTGGCGTAGTTGATCACAACTAGGGAGTAAATGCGTTTTTCGATCGCTCTTGCCGCCACATCCGTCACTTCCTTAGCTGACATAGCGGGTGCTCGGTCATAGGTTGCCACCATCGGACTTTGCACGAGTTCCCGGTCTTCACCATCAAAGGCTAGTTCTAGACCCCCATTGAAAAAGTAAGTGACGTGGGCGTATTTCTCGGTTTCAGCAGTGCGGAATTGGCGTAAACCGTTCCGGGAAATTACTTCCCCCAAAATGTTATTCAAGTTCTGAGGCTCAAACGCCACCAACACGGGGAAGTTTGGGTCGTACTGGGT
This sequence comes from Coleofasciculaceae cyanobacterium, assembly GCA_036703325.1. Classification (GTDB taxonomy): domain Bacteria; phylum Cyanobacteriota; class Cyanobacteriia; order Cyanobacteriales; family Coleofasciculaceae; genus DATNPI01. The sequence goes on along the minus strand of DATNPI010000546.1, from coordinate 6,302 downwards.
AAAGGTAGCAAAAGTTAGGGGCTGAATCTGCTCCCGCTCAAAACCATTAAACGCTGGGTCAACCAAGGCTTGCGTCAGCTGCCGTGAGCGGTCGGGACGGAAGTTGAAGAAAATCACACCGTCTCCCGATTCTACAGCACCGGTAGCAATCCTTGTTGGCAGAACAAACTCGTCTGTGATGTTTGACTCGTAGGAAGCCTTTAAGACCTCAACCGCCGAACGTCCATCTCCAGCCCCATCCTGGGTCATAGTGTCATAAGCTTTTTTGACCCGATCCCAGCGACGGTCTCGATCCATTGCGTAGTAGCGACCACTGAGGGTGACAATGCGCCCAACGCCAATCGTTGCAATGCGATCCTGAATCTTTTGAATCGCCTCTACGCCATCGGTAGGTCTAGTATCACGACCATCGGTAATTGCGTGGATACAGACATCGGATAGTTCTTGGGACTTAGCAAAATCCAGCAATCCGAGTAGATGATCGAGATGAGAATGCACTCCACCTTCCGAACACAAGCCCACTAAGTGAAGCTTACTGCCACGACTTTTAACGTCCTGGCATACTTTCAGCAGGGCTGAGTTTTCTCTTAATGTGCCATCTTCCACAGCATCGGAGATGCGAACCAGTTCTTGCGGCACTACGCGACCAGCGCCAATATTTAGGTGACCCACTTCTGAGTTACCCATTTGACCTTCTGGTAGCCCCACATCCTTCCCCGAAGTCCGAATTAGTGTGCTGGGGTAGGCCGTCCAGAGGCTGTCCATTACAGGTGTATCAGCGGCGGCAAGGGCGTTTCCATCAGTTGCTTCCCGGTAGCCCCAGCCGTCCAAGATGACTAGCACCACGGGAGAGACAGGTGCTTGCGTAATAATTTAGCCCTTTGTTCTACATGAACTTCACCGCAATGATATACCATTGCGGCTTGTATGCACTGCTGATTTTTCTTTTGTTTTGGGTTTGTGACTTTAGGCATGACAATAACGCTGAAAGTATTGCCCTACAAAGGTTTTACGCTCGACGATCCAGAGAATTTAGACCTGTTTGTTGACATCATTCTCAATTAATTCAGTCAAAAGTTCAATATCTTTATCAATTCTTTTATTCTCTATTTGCATCTTTATGATATTGACTTATCGACTTTCATCGGGTAGCGAACCATTGAGTTATCCCCTCAGCGATCGCGCCTGCCAATTTCTGCTGTTCTTGCGGATTCACCACCCACTCAAATTCCACCGGATTAATCATAAAACCCAGTTCCAACAGTACCGATGGGATCGTGTGAGGACGAGTCAGCGCTAGGTTGTTCCAAAACACTCCATAGGAAGGACGCTCTAGCTTTTGCACTAAGTAGTTGTGCAAAAACATCGCCAGACTGTGAGCTTGGGTGTTATACCAAAAGGTTCCGACACCCTTTGTGTTAAGGGCATCACCGTCGTCGGGTAGGGCATTGTAATGAATTGAAACCGCGATTGCAGGTTGCATTTTGTCAATCATCGCCACCCGATCTTGGAGGGGCACATCCCTATCATCTTCCCTGGTCATATACACCGTTGCTCCCCGTGCCAGAAGCTGCTCTCGCACTAGCTTTGACACAACGAGGTTGACCTCTTTTTCCTTATAGCCCGTTGGCCCAGTTGAGCCAGAGTCCTCTGGGCCACCATGTCCCGGATCGAGCAGGATTTTGATTCCAGATAAAGGTTGGGAGTTTTGGGTTTTAGGTCGCTCGTTAGCGAGCGCCAACGCTTGACTTGGATTTTGGATTGAAGAGGCTCTTGGAGGGTGACGCAGGGATAATACTAAGCTTGTTCCTTCGTATCTGAGGTTATAGCCCCACTGTTGTGGTGATTTGAGGTTAAAGGTGTATTGCAGCTGACCGGGTGCGACTTGTTGCCAGTCGAGGCGGGAAATCAGCGGGTCATCATCGAGGCGAATCGTATCTGTTTGTGCTGTGGTGTTGTACAAGGTGAGGGTAAACGTGCGATCGCCCTGCTGTACACTCACTGGCACAGGTGTTTGTAACGGGAAGACAACTTCTGTAGCACCCTCAACCTGACGAGCGCGGATACTACGAATAAGCGATCGCGGTGGTACAGCACCAGCAACGATACGAACTTCTGAGGCTTTAATCCAAGCGCCATAATCCAGCCGTACCCATTCTCCTTCTCGACCTGTAACAGTTGCCCTCGTCCCTTTGGGTAGCGGTGTCAGGCGAGAATAGTCTGTGCTTGGACCCGTCCGAGCAACACCTGCCTCAGCCGTCACCTCTGCCACTTCCAGCTTTACTGGAGACAGAATCGAAATTTTTCCTGAACCTGACTGGGTTGTTGTTTGACCATTCATCGTCAACTGGAATTGAGGGACACCCAAGTCAGTGGCACTCTCAACTGTGGCACAACCTTGATATTGACCCGCGACTAACCGTGAAGAAGGCTTATCTTGCTGGGTTAATACCGCCGAATTGGGCGGTAGCTGGACATCCTGGGATTGGGACATCAAAGGTATAGTTTGATTACCCAGCTTGACGGAGACGGTGGAATTAGGAGGTGCGATCGCACCAAAACAAATCAACTCCCCTGCCATTCTGGCAATGTCCACCGCCGGTGTTAACGAATCTTTCCCAAACGCCAACCCTGCTGGGAGAGTCGGTTCTGTGGATGTCCGCGTCACTTTAATCTGGACTTGCTGCTGTGATCCAGAGTTACCTTGATAGCGCAAGGTAAACTTATTTTCTCCCAACTGTAACGGGAAACTGGGAGCAAAATGTCCTGCTGGACTACGAGTGATTGCTTTGCCATTCACTAGCACCTCTCCCATCGATGGAGCTGTGCCAATCAAAAAAATCTGAGCGGCTGTAGTCTTGTGGTCAGTGGGAGGATAGACAACAGAAAGGGGTTGTTCTGCTAAGACAGGAGAAGTAATCATAGTTCCTAGCACAGCCAAACCCAGAATATATCTCATTCTTTATTCCAGTTAATCTCTGAAAAACGGATTGATTTTACCTTAAATGTCAGCGAGGAGTGGGAGGAATTTCTGTCCCGCCGTGTTGTTTGTTATTTGTTATTGGTAGAGGCGTGGCTTTTTAACGATATTTTTTTCAATAACAAAAACAACAAACAACTAACTCTCGCGCAATCCCATCTACTGTAGTTATGAGATGAGTTAATCTTCTAAAAGTTTCGTAGGTAGACCATCAATGCTTGTGAGATTTTTCACTTGCCAATAGTCGTAAATTCCCTGTTCTCCTTTTTTCTCAGCCCATTGTATTATGGTATTTCTTTCTTCTTTGAGTTCATAAACAGGTACACCATGACCACAAGAGGTTTGAGCAGAGTCAACTTCAAGGACAATGATTTGGCGTTCTCCTGGCACAGGATTAAAGAGTGAGAAGAAAGTTGACCATTCTTTATCCCTTGGACGAATTACCTTCCCGTGTCCATAAAGACGTAAAATCAATGGTTTCTCAGAAAAGCTACAAAACATAATAGTCATTCTGCTATTTTCATTCAAATGCGCAGCTGTTTCGTTACCACTACCAGTCAAATCAAGATAAGCAACTGTTGTATTATCAATGCAGCGAAAAGTATCTATGCCTTTGGGGGAGAGGTTAATTCGACCTTGGTGAGGTGCTGTTGCTGTGAAAAAAATTTTTTGTTCTTTGATGAAATTTTGCAACGAGTCATTAATCTCAGTGTAAAACTTAGCCATTGAAAAACCTTTTTGATAAGAAAGCAAAACTCGTGGTCATTGGGAGCCACGATTTGTTACTGTTCAGATAGCCGTTGGAATCTGTTTATCTGTTGGGGAAAGGAAATTTATAGTAGTCAAAACGATTGTTGTAAGCATTTATGCAGAAATTTTATCTTGTCCGGTGGAGTTTACCTGGTGTAACCTGAGAAGTTTCATACCAATAGCTGTGATCTAAGCAGTGCAAGAGAATACACACGCTAGGTGAGATAAGTAGTTAAACCTAGTGTTACAGCTAGCGATGGTAAATTGTTTTTTACCAATTGATGAGGCTGATGGGGCAGAGCGTACCACAGTAATGAACAACTCTTGAAGACTATGTCACAATTGACGGGGGAAATCTCTAGAATTCTGTGTTCTTAAAAATTTTATGACTAAGTTTGTCTTTGTAACAGGGGGTGTTGTCTCTAGCATCGGCAAGGGAATTGTTGCCGCCAGCTTGGGGCGTCTGTTGAAGTCACGGGACTATTCTGTTTCGATTCTCAAGTTAGACCCATATATTAACGTCGATCCGGGAACAATGAGTCCCTTCCAACATGGGGAGGTGTTTGTGACGGAAGATGGTGCTGAGACGGATTTGGATTTGGGCCACTATGAGCGCTTCACGGATACGTCGATGTCGCGCCTCAACAGTGTTACCACTGGCTCGATTTATCAGGCGGTGATCAATAAAGAGCGTCGCGGCGATTACATGGGTGGTACGGTGCAGGTGATTCCCCACATTACTAATGAAATTAAAGAGCGTATCCACCGAGTTGCCAAAAATACAAATCCAGATGTGGTGATTACGGAAATTGGCGGTACGGTGGGTGATATTGAATCTTTGCCGTTCTTAGAAGCGATTCGTCAGTTCCGCAAGGATGTCGGGCGAAATAATGTGCTGTATACGCATGTGACGCTGCTACCCTGGATTCCTTCAGCGGGTGAGATGAAAACGAAGCCGACTCAACACTCGGTGAAGGAACTGCGCTCAATTGGTATTCAACCGGATATTTTGGTTTGCCGAAGCGATCGCCCTTTGCACCCAGGTTTAAAAGAGAAAATCTCAGAGTTCTGCGATGTTCCAGTAGCATCGGTGATTACAGCTCAGGATGCCAGCAGTATCTACGAAGTGCCGCTAATTCTTGAGCGAGAAGGACTAGCGCAGCAAACGCTGGAGTTATTGCAACTGCCGCAACACCAACCGAATTTAACCCAGTGGCAGACTTTGGTTGAGCGTTTGTATCAACCAACCCGCCGGATTGAAATTGCGCTGGTTGGTAAATATATAAGGTTAAGCGACGCTTATCTCTCAGTTGTGGAAGCGCTGCGTCATGGCGCGATCGCGATGGAGTGTGAACTCAACTTGCGTTGGCTGAGTTCTGAAGAGCTTGAATCTGACAGTGCCGAAAATTTCCTCAGTGGTGTTAATGGCATCGTTGTACCCGGTGGCTTCGGTACACGGGGTATTGATGGCAAGATTGCGTCAATTAAATATGCTCGTGAACAAAACATTCCTTTCCTGGGTTTGTGTTTAGGAATGCAATGTTCTGTGATTGAATGGGCGAAGCACGTTGCCAAGATAGAGGATGCTAATAGTGCAGAGTTCGATCCCGATGCAGCAAATCTGGTGATTAATCTGTTGCCGGAGCAGCAAGATGTTGTAGATTTAGGCGGCACAATGCGGTTAGGTTTGTACCCTTGCTGTGTGGCACCGAATACGCTAGCGTCTTCGCTCTACCAAGCGGAGGTGATTTACGAACGTCATCGGCACCGCTACGAATTTAATAATGCCTATCGCAACCAGTTTTTGGAGACAGGCTATGTGATCAGTGGAACATCTCCTGATGGCCGCTTGGTGGAAATGATTGAACTACCAAATCACCCCTTCTTCATTGCGACTCAGTTCCATCCAGAGTTTCGCTCTCGGCCGAGTACTCCCCACCCGCTGTTTCATGGCTTTGTGCAAGCCGCAGTCCGGAAAGCGTATGGTGAAGAAGCGATCGCCTCTTTGGAGCAGGGCACACTTAGCCCACAACCGCTTGCTGAGGGGAACCTCCCTCGTTCTGGTTCCGCCTCGACACAGCAATCCCCAGTGGAGGTATCCTAACCCATGCTTGTTTTTACAGTTGGGCAACCAAGAACGTTTGTCGTGCCAGAACTCACCTTTTAAGCGAGGAGGTTTTGTGGCGTATTGGATAAAAGTTAATTACGAGCGCAATGAATATGTAGTTGATCTTGACCGCCTCAGTGCTTTCGTCTGCGCCCCGAATGGCAAGATAACATTTTGGTTGCCTAACAGTGCCCTCCCGATCATCATCAACAAGCAAAGTAACCCAGAGAATTATCAGCAAGTTCTAGAGTACGTCCAACAAGTATCGGTTCACTCACTGGGCGGGTCTTGGATTCAAGTTAGTTACGAGCGCAATGACTATATCATCGACCTCAACCGCATCAGTAGTTTTTGTTATTCTCCTAGCAACAGGCTAACGTTTTGGTTGCCTGATAGTTCTATCCCCATCATCATTAATGAGCAGAAAGACCCTGATACTTATCAAAAGATTCTAGAATACATCAA
>DATNPI010000542.1:0-9481 GCA_036703325.1 Coleofasciculaceae cyanobacterium | reverse complement strand
AAACAAAAGTTCCTAAACAACGAATGAGGGGTGCTGACTATGATCTCCCCAATGTTCCTTATGTGATGTTTTACCAGGGGAACTATGCGATCCACGGAGCGTATTGGCACTACCAATTTGGGACACCAGTCAGCCACGGCTGCGTGAATGTGGCAGTGAATCACGCAAGTTGGTTATTTGATTGGGCGTCAGTGGGAACGCCAGTGGTCATTAATCAGTAGTACAGCTTTTGGCGAAATAACATAGAGTTCAAATGAATAATTTAATATATCCTTAACCTTATCTTAAACATAAACTACAATAAGTTGAGCGAATTACCGTATTTGTCTTGAGATAGATACAACAGCGACAGGGATACGTGTTCTAGTTCAACCGGGAGGGCAGCCGATGAATTCGATGTTTTTTAGTCCAAGCGACTGGCAGAGTGTAACCTTCAGGCTAATGATCGCCCTACTAGTAGGTTGCGTGATAGGCATTAACCGTCAGCGAAGTGGTAGACCTGCGGGCTTGAGAACTTTTATGATCGTGAGCTTAGGTGCCGCCCTGTTTGTGATGATTCCTTTACAAGTGGAGGGTGATATTAATTACTCATCTTCCAATGCTCTCAGCCGAACAATACAAGGCGTTGCGACAGGTGTTGGCTTCCTGGGCGCTGGAATGATTCTGCAACAAACTTCTGATAAATCTCGTAGGGCACAAGTCAAGGGACTAACCAGCGCTGCAACGATTTGGCTAGCGGCGGGACTGGGAGCTGCCGCCGGCTGTGGTCTATGGCGTATGAGTTTAATTGGGACGCTCTTTGCGTTGGTGGTTCTCAGCGGAGTGAAGAGACTAAAGAAGTCTACATTGATTCGTTTGGATTATGACAAGCAAGGAGAAACAGAAAAGTCGGACACACTGAAGTAAGCTAATCGGCGCAAACGCTCACCACTTCCTAAAACATAAAAACTCTACTCTGGTAATTCACCAGACCGTTCCTGTGCATACACCACACGGTAAGGGCACGATAATCCTTGCCTCTACAAACGACTGTATTAGACATCTCCAAAAAATAGTCTGAAACCCTTGTGCTACTTAGGCGGAAATTGAGTTTCTGGAGATGTCTACTGCACTCAATTGAAAACTGCTATAGTTCTGCCTTCCCCTTAACTTAACTGAGCAACTACCTGATTCTGCAATAAGGTTTGATCAGTCAGCAGGTCTTCAACATTGATTCGTAGAGAACGTTGAGCATCCACCCAGAACTGGATTTTGATGCGATCGCGTCCCGGATTTCCAGGTGGTGTTAGTTGGGCAATATTTCTCGCACCCTCACGGTCGTTGAGGGGTTGTACAGCTGTTTGACCTCCGCCTAATTGACGAGTGATTAAGCGATCGCCATCAAAGTAAACTTCAGTCGCACCCGTTTGTGCGCCCAACTCACCGACAATCAGTTCAATGCTCGGTTGGTTATCTACGGATGCTCCCAAAAGCAGTTCTACTGGGTCACTCATTGGGTAAGCCTGTCCGGCTTTAATGATTGAATGCCAATTGTGGCAATTGTTACGTCTATCCCAGTAGCGGATACCGTAGCTGTGGTAGAGGAAATCCTGGACTTCGATGCCTTGACTGAGCTGGAGTGCGCCTTGAGCGATCGCTTCAAACGGTTTTTCGCAACGAATTTTGCTTGAGTCAAAGTATTGCTTCACCCAGTCTTGAACCGCTGGGATTTTCACCGTACCGCCAACTAACAAGACAGCATCGATATCTGACACTTCTATCCCGCCGCGCCGCCCTTGTTGCAAGAGTTGTGCCATCCTATCATCCAGTATTTCAAAAAACTGGTGTTCTCTAAGAATCGTTTCAAAAGTATTGCGGTCTAGTTTCAGTTCGTAACTCTCAAAGGTTTCGTCATTGAAATAAACTTCCGTTGCCGACGGCTCTTCAGAAAGCTGGATTTTTAAGCGTTCTGCAAGTCGGGTGGTAAGAGGCGATCGCGTCAGTCCTTGAGTTTCAACAAAATAATCCACTAGCCAGTTATCAATATCCGAACCACCCAAATTCTGCCCAGCTTTTGCCAACACACGGGCAATTTTTGCCTTCTGTCCAGAACTTTCACCCAGTAACTTCTCACCCCACTTCAGGATAAAACCTAGTGGCTTTTTACCAGTTTGAGCATCCTGATTCAGGCGCACCAGGGATAAATCCAAAGTACCACCGCCAAAGTCAATCACCAGTAAAGTATCCCCCTCTGCAATCCCATAGCCCAAAGCAGCAGCGGTGGGTTCATCCAACATCCGTACTTGTTCTACCGGTAAAGACTGGCAAACACCACTCAGCCAATGGCGGTAAGCTTCAAAGCTATCCACAGGCACAGTCAGAATCAGAGATTCAATCGAATCTTGCTGGGAGGGTTGCAGTTTTTCAATAATCTGGTTGAGGAACCATTCCCCGACTTGCTCAAACCTTACGATTTTCCCATCCAGTTCTGGTAGAAATCCCTGAATGTCTGCACCTATTCCCCGCTTAAAGCTGCGGAAGAATCGGGGGTCATTAGTGAGGTCAAGTCCGCGATCGCGCACTGCCTGTCCGATAATAACTTTGCCCTGACTAGCGTCTTCTACGTGGAGCAAACTAGGAATCAGGGGTGGATTCTGACTCAGTTGCACTGATATACCGGGTAAACTCACAGTTTCAGGCTGTTGGGTAGCCTGGTTCCAGCGAGTGATGACTGTGTTGCTCGTGCCAAAATCAATTGCGTAGGACTCAGTCCTTGTAGTAGACATCGCCATTCAGCCAAGTTCTTCTGTAAGTAACAAATTTTTAAGTACCTTCTAATTTTTGAGAATAACAGAAATTAGCTAGCTGGGCTTACCTTCGCTTTTTTGATGTATATCTTTAGGCACATGGCAAGTACTTTCAATATTTCTTAACGTATAAAAGTAAAGGGAGAGCTAGAAACTATAGAAATTACCTATTCCCTTGAAATCATTATTAAGGGCGAGATATGTCGAAAACTAGAGCTGAAATCACGAATGAGCAGCGGGCATTAGAACAAGCTGTGTTTTTGGGAAAGCTCAGAAACGCCATTTGGCTTCTAGGGATTTCCTCATGGCTATTTGGAATCACAGATAGAAGCATTGCTTCCTTCTCGGATGGCTATCTGTCGGCTTGGGATATTATTCAACTAGCCACGGCTTCGTTTTTCTTTGTAAGTTGGCTGTTTTTGAAGCCGACAAGGTTTGAAGATCAGAATGATTTAGAAGGCAAAGAAAGGCAAAGAGGGAGAGCGTAAAATTGCTTTCTAGCCTCCTTTAGGATAAAGCCCAGCTATTATGGCTGGGCTTGATTGTCGAATCTCAAGATAATTTAGGATTTTAGTAGATGAGTCGGTAATGCTGGCTGATGAACTCTCCAGACTTAGCGATAAAAATCAGGCTCGGTTTGCTCAACTTTCTGTTCAAGTTGAGTCTGAGATAGGCTGGGAAAACGAGCTATAGCGAAATCCAATGTGGTTAACAACATGGCAATTGTTAAGAACTTCAATTTCATCTTCTCTGCTTCCCTACAAAGTTAATCTCCGTCTTCATTTTTGACTGCTGATGTTCGCAATCTATTCAGGTTTGTGACAACTCTAAGATTGTCACATAGTTATAATGTACTGTATAAGCGGTTGTCAATTGAGTCCAGTACAGTTATTTGTAGGGGCACGATATATTGTGTCCCTACCATGTAGTTTATGCAACTGAGAACTGCTATATATACATCTATTAAAAAAAAACAGTGCGAAAAGTAGGCAAGAAAAAGCCCTCTCAAAATCTGCTCTTGAGAAGGCACATCCAAAAAAGCTAGAGAAAACACATTATCGACCGAGTGTGAAGAATTTGTGAAAGGGTGGTGATTACCTTTTCCCTCGAACAAAGCCTACATAAAACCACTGGGCAATCTTCGTAAATATAGGCGAAAAAAACCCTCCCGTATTTTTTAAGCGAGAGGGCTGGTTAACAGTGTTTCGAGAAAAAGTGTACTAAGATTGTGTGAAGAATTTGTGAAACGGCAATTACCTCTAAGAAAATCCTCAAATAGCGATCGCCTTCTTAGAGTGTTCTTAAGAAAGATTGGCGATCGCCTGATCGAGCAACTCTGAAAGTTGTTTTCGATCAGCAGTCGGAATTCCTGCCATTGCCTGTTCCCGGATTTCCATAGCAATTGGTGGCAATACTTTTTCTAGCTCCTTGCCTGCTTCGGTTAGCCAGATACGCCAGATGCGGCGATCGCGGGAATCACGTTCTCGACGCACTACGCCTCGTTCTTCCATCCGATCCAGCACACCAGTTAAAGTGCCTCCTACCTGTTGCAGTCTTTCCCCAATACTGGAGGTAGCCAAGCCATCTTCTTCCCAGAGACAACATAGCACCACCCAGTGAAACGTAGTCAGTCCAAACGGCTCCAAGCGCTCTTGGAATGTGCGACCAAGCAGCATAGAGAGCAGTTTAATCCGATAGCCGAGACTGTAGGGAGCTAGAACGTCATCCCAGGGTGCCAAATGTCTACGATTTACAGAAGTAGAAGGCATAGCACAATAATTACTTAGCATACGTAATATTAACAGTAACAGTTTTATTTTGACCAGCGCCGTTACATTGCTTAATGGGCAGCAGCGCCAGAACCTGGCTTCACTTTCTTACAGAAAAGAAGGGTCAAACCACTCAGCAACAAAGCAATACCAACGAAGTAGAAGCCATCGTTGAAAGCCATTACGAAGGCTTCGCGACGAACTATATTATCGATGACAGCGATCGCTTGATCGTGGGCAGTCACCGGATTACTTCCTCGACTGATGAAAGTCTGAGTTAGCTGTTCAATTCGTTGCTGAGTTTCTGGGTCAAATAACGATACAGCCTCTCCGATACGATTCGAGTGAAACTGCTCCCGCCGCGTCATCAGCGTGGCTAAAATAGCAATCCCAATTGAGCCACCCAAGTTACGAATCATATTAAACAAACCTGAGGCAGAGCCAGCTTGTTCGGGTTCAATACCGCCAGTAGCGATCGAAGTAAGCGGCACGATCATTATAGGTTGTCCCAAAGCGCGAACCAGTTGTGACCAGCGCAATTGGTCAATACCTGTTTCGTAAGTCATGTGTGAGTTCATGAAACAGCTGAGTGCAAACAAACTAAACCCCAACGCCGCCAAGAAACGCGCATCAAAACGCTGCATCAGTTTCGGCACCAATGGGATTAAAAAGAGTTGCGGCACTCCAGACCACATAATCACCTCACCAATTTGCATGGCGGTGTAATTTTGAATCCTGGAGAGATACAGAGGCAAAATATAGATCGAGCCGTATAGCCCTAATCCAAGAGTAAGAGCCGCAATACTCCCCAGCCCAAAGTTGCGGCGCAGCAACAAGCGCAGATTAATAAAAGGTCGCCTCCGGGTTAGCTCAATCCACAGGAAGACAGACAAAAAGACTACGGCAACAACTGCTAGCTGCGAAATCTCCTCAGAAGCAAACCAGTCTTTGCGGTTCCCTTCTTCTAACACCACCTCCAAAGACGCCAAGCCAACCGCCATTGCCAGAATGCCCCACCAATCGCCCCCTTTGAGCAGGTTTAGCTGCATTGGCTTGGGTGGAATAGCGTAAGCAATAGTACTCAACATCACTATTCCTGGAATCAAGTTCAAGTAAAAGTTGTACTGCCAGCCCAGATTATCCGTAAGCCATCCCCCCAGCGTTGGGCCAATCGATGGCGCAAACGTAGCCGTAATCGCAAACATTGCCATACCAATCGGCTGTTTAGCTGGAGGTAAGGTCATCAGCACAATTGTCAAGGCCATTGGAATTAGGATACCCCCCGTGAATCCTTGCAAAGCACGGAATACAATCATCATCGGGAGATTTACAGCCCATGCACAACAAACCGAAAAGAAGATGAACAGGGCGGTATTAACTAATAGATACCGACGTACAGAAAATACTTGTGATAACCAACCTGTCAGCGGAATCACCACCACTTCAGAGACCAAATAAGCGGTGGAAATCCAGGAACCTTCCTCTAGCGTGGCACCCAAGGCGGCTTGAATCTCTGTTAGAGAAGAGTTAGTAATCTGAATATCCAGAACTGCCATGAATGCACCCAGCATTGCCCCCATCAGACCAATCCAGGTTTTTGGGGAAACGCGATCGGATGGAGGCGTTTGCTCTGGTTTGATAATTGCACCTGTATCAGCCATAAAAATTCAGAATTAGATCGACTTCGGTTAAGTGCTTCGTATAGGAGTTATTGCTTTTTGCTAATAGCTAAGGGTAGAAATGCTTCTCAAGCAATTAGCAATAATTAGCAATATGTTATAATTTCTAAAATATTTTTTAGATAATTTATTACAAAGAAGACTTAGAAATCAAGCCAAGTTGATTGTACACTGGGCGAACTAAACGCCTTAATTCTGGCAACTGTTTAGCAAAAAACATGGAGCCTATAATACAGAAAATTCCTCCAATCATTACTGTGCTGGGAGCGCCGATTTTATTAGCCAAAGCTCCTGCGGCTAAATTACCAAAGGGTAAGACGCCTAAGAAAGACATCGTGTACAAACTCATCAAACGTCCTCGCTTATCCTCTTCCACAATAGTTTGTAAAATCGTGTTGCTAGAGGCAATTTGAAGAATTGAGGCACAGCCAACAATTAACATCAATAGTAAAGACAGCCAGAGGATACGGGACTGAGAAAAAATAATTAGTGCAAGTCCTAAGAATGCGGGAGAAAAAGCGATAATTTTGCCTAACCCAAGTACACTTTGCCGAGAACTCAGATAAATACCACCTACCAATGCTCCCACTCCCACAGCCGCCATCAGAAAACCAAGAGTTTCAGCTCCACCGTGAAGAATTGTTGTCGCAAAAATAGGAACCAAAACTGTATATGGCATACCCATAAAGCTAAACAAGGCGAGCAGGAGTAAAATTGCCCGAATTGGTGGAAAGCCAAAGGCGTAGATGAATCCCTCCTTTAACCGTTCCCAGACATTAGTGGTTTGCTTGGCTATCTTCCTAGGCTTGAGCTTCATTGCTAATAAGCTAGCAATCACGGCAATATAGCTAAGACCATCAATGAGAAAACACATTGCCGCCCCAACGCTGGCAATTAGTACCCCTGCAATGGCAGGCCCGACTAATCGCGCTCCATTGAAAATCGAAGAATTGAGAGCGATCGCATTTCCTAAATCTTCTTTTCTCTCTACCATCTCCGTCACAAAAGCTTGACGGGCAGGGGAATCGAAAGCGTTGATAAAACCTTGAAAGACGCTCAATAGGATAATATGCGAAATATCAATGATGCCAGTCAGCGCTAAAACGGCTAGCGCCAAAGACTGTATCATCGCAAGTATTTGCGTAATGATTAAAATTTGATGGCGATTCCATCGATCTACGAGGATTCCCCCAAATGGAGAAATAACAAAGCTGGGAATTTGACTTGAGAATCCAACAACTCCCAACAACAAGGCTGAGTTCGTCAAATGATAAACCAACCAAATTGTGGCGACTTGTGTCATCCAGGTGCCAATTAGAGAAATCGCTTGACCTATGAAGAAGAGACGATAATTTCTCGAATTCAAAGCACGGAGGATTACCTTCAGCTTTGATACACCAAAATCCATTAGCAAATACCCTACTGGCTAACCACAAAAATCTTGTCAGGAACAGATGCTTGTAACATCTGCTAAAAGCGAGAGTCGGCGATTGGTATCCTGCACAACTTATTGTCAAGAAGTACTATTTATGCGCCACACTCACAGTAGCTGACATCCCAGGAGCAATCCGCGATTCATATCCCTGGATACTCTGAGAGTCGAAGGTAACTTTCACAGGGATACGTTGCACAACTTTGGTAAAGTTACCGGTAGCGTTATCCGGAGGTAGTAGGGCAAACTGAGAGCCTGATGCTGGTGAGATACTATCCACACGACCTGTAAAGGTGTGATGAGGGAAGGCATCAAGTTTAATTTCCACCTCTTGCCCTGGCTTTACGTCTTCCAGTTGGGTTTCTTTGAAGTTAGCAGTAATCCAGTAGTCGCCCTCCACAATTGCCATTAGGGGGCTTCCCGGTTGCACTCGCTGCCCAACTTCTACGGTTTTGCGTCCAATTCGACCACCGCTAGGAGCATAGATGTTAGTGTAAGACAGCTGTAGCTGGGCGTCTTTGAGAGAAGCTTCGGCTTGGGCGATCGCTGATTTCGCCGCTTCGTACTGAGCGCGATTCACCTGTGTTTGTTGACCACTGGCAGTCGCCTGTTGTAACCCACCCTTAGAGGCGGCGAGTTTGGCTTGGGCAGCAGCGACACCTTCTTGAGCCTGTGCCAGTTGGGACTGAGCTCTAGCTACGCCTTGTTGGGCTTGAGCTAGCCTAGCCTGAGCTTGTTGAACTCCCTGCTGGGCGACACTCTTTTGAGCACTGGCAACATCGTAGGCGGCTTTGGCTGCATCCAGCTGTTGGCGGGGAACAGCACCTTGCTGATAGAGGCTGTTGTAGCGGTTGTAATCGGTTTGTGCCTTCTGCAAATTTGCATCTGCCTGAGCAACTTGGGCTTGAGCCGCGGGAATTCCCGCTTCAGCCTCTGCAACTGCCGCTTGAGCGGTGGGAATCCCAGCTTGAGCCTCTGCGACTGCCGCTTTAGCGGTGTCGATATTCGCAACAGCCCCCGTAATATCTCCCTGAGCCTGAGTGGTCTTGGCCTGGGTTGTTTCGGCTGCCAGAGTAATATTTGACTGCGCTGCGTTAGCCTGTCGTTGAGCCGTATCCAGTGCTGCCTGAGCCTGTACCGCTTTCACCTGAAGGTCACGGGGGTCAAGCTTCACGAGCAGCTGTCCCTTTTGCACCAGTTGGTTATCACTCACCTCGACTTCAGAAACTGTGCCATTAATCCGGGTACTAACTTGGTGAATGTGACCGGCGACTGTAGCGTTGTCTGTTTCTTCATGAGTGGAGGCGTATTGCCAATACCGAAAGCCAAAAACACCAGCCGCAATTGCGCCTACACCTGCAACTGCAAAAATCAATGGCTTTCGATTCTTCTTCTTAGGCGAAGGTTGAGGAGTAACCGACTGGACTTGTTCTTGGTCGTGAGTGACCTCGGAGACGGCCTCAGAAGGTGCGGTTTCCACTTTGTCAACAGTTGAAAGCTCAACAGCTGAAAGCGGTTTTTCCTCTACCACTGCCGCTCCCCGTCCATTTAATGATCCATTGTTTGAGCGTTCCATGTCGTATTCCTATAAGTTACTAGGTTGGGAGGTTTTCGCGAGGCTACTAGCTAGTTTGATAAGCAGGCATTCATTTCGTATACGTAGTATTAGCTTCGGTATCTTTTTTGAAAAAGAGGTTCGTTTATCATCGTTTAGTGTACGTAGTATTATCTTAATAAAACTTAGCCTTTAAGCTATCCTTCGGCTGGGTGATCGTAAATTCCTTCCTAGGGAAGTTTTAGGAAAGATTAGCGATC
>DATNPI010000541.1:0-13045 GCA_036703325.1 Coleofasciculaceae cyanobacterium | reverse complement strand
GACATTTTGCCTTGGCTATTTACGGATTTTGACATTTGACAGGGGCTATGGTGTTGAGTGGTTGTCAAAACCGCGTCACAATAAGACATTTTCTGGTCTGGCGCTGGATGAGAAGTTAGCAGCCAAAGACGCAGAAGTACGTTGTGCCTTGCAAGTGATTGACCTACGCAATGGGGCGATTGTCCACTAGTTACGGCTAGAGGGAGTAGTGGCGGAGTTCTATGATATGGCAGTGTTGCCAGGGGTGCGCCGTCCAATCGCACTGGGCTTCAAGTTTGATGAAATTCGTCGCCTGATTACGATTGGGGAGACGAGTATTAACAGCAAGATTGCCCAAGCTGTATAAGACTGAGCTCTTGCCCTCCAGCCCCCCAATTCTGAAGGGACAAGAGTAAACGTTATATTCTTCCCCCAAAATTAGGGAGTTAGGGGAGGATGAGAGGGTGAGGGAGCTGACCGAATGTAGGAACTAGTTAGAAACTTCCGCCATTTCAATCACGCGACCGTCCAAGTCCTTCACCAAAAAATTTAGAGGCTTCTCGGTACGAACTTTATACTTGAGGTGTCGCATTTGCACGCGCATTAACACTTGTTCCAGGCAGTCATGGTCGAAGCAAACATGACGTTGCTGGTTTTTCTTGCCAATGCTTGCCCCTGTGATGACGTGCAGTTGAGTATTCTTTCTTAGCTGATACCATAAGCCGTCAGTACCATTGAGCCTAGTGGCACTAGTCGTTCCCATGGCTGCTGACATATAAAGGGGGTCGATGCCAGTAGCTCCCAAGGTTTGCTCGTAGTTGTAGTAGTAGTGTAGAGGAACTTCCGCCGCTGCTAAATTTAGCAAGCCTTCATAGAACCCCCGCGCTATTTCTAAATCCGACACCATGATGGTATAGACTTTCGGAGCGCTAGAGAGAAACATCCACATAGCAACGGCGTAGGCTGCCAACAGCATCACCATGATGCCCTGAGTGGAAAATAGGCTATCTAAAGGCAGACCGGGCAAAAAAGCGCCAGGAGGCAGGGGCTGAAGGAGAAAGGAAATAGTCTCAACTGATAGAATCATGTACTGACAAAGCTTGATGAACCAATTTTAACTTTAATGAATCTGTTGTCCTGTTATCGGTAAGATCAATACCACAAGACGTGTCCCTAGATGTTACTAATTTTAGCTTAATCGCCGGAAGCCCCACTCCGTCCGCGTAGTGGCGGTGGTAGATATAGTGGGAAACATCTGCTCTAATTTTCCTGATTCCAGCTAGGAATTTAAAGATTGTGCAAATTCCTCATTTTTCTGAATCCAATCATCCGATTGTCAAATCGCTGTTTCATCACAGCGATCAAGAATTGCTGACCCTGTTTCAGCGCCATCCAGAGCAGGGTAAGTACTTCACGGCAATTTTCTGTCGCTATAGTCCCATCGTCTTTACGTTAATTCGGCATTCGGCGCGATCGCCTGTGCAGGCAGACTATCTGTTTGCCCTGACTTGGCGTCACATCTTCTATGAACTGCGTGGCCTGGATTTACGCCAACAGGAGGCTACTCTTGGGTCAAATTCCTTCCAAAGCTGGCTCATCAACCAGACAGCCATTTGCATTAACCAGGCGGATTTGCCACCAGTAGAGTCAATTCACTACGACATCCAGGCAGCACCACCACCTTTATGGTGTTACCTTGAACAAGCCTTGGAGCAACTGCCCCCGGTGATTCGATTAATGGTTGTCATGGCACAGACCTTCCATTGGAGCGAAACCCGAATTGCCGCTTATTTGCAAGCAGAGGGAGAAGTGCTTTCACCCGCTCAAGCGAAAACTATGCTCCACCAAGGATATCAACTCTTGGAAGAGGGCTTACCCGAAGATATTCGCGAAATTTATTTGAGTCAGACCACTTATACAGAGCGGAAGTCTCAGATAAACGCTGTGTCTGTTTTGAGGGATTAGGATTAAAGTGGCGAGTGAAGGGCTGCTGTAGGAGGGCTTATGAACAGTGGGTGTCTGTCTGTAGTGGCGATCGCGGGAGCGTTGCGATTCCGAAGGAATCAGGAGCAAGCGCCGATCGCAAGAGCGGTCATTGTTAGCTCTAAAGCTGCAAGCCTAGCGCTGATAGTATCAGTACTGCTCGCAAGCACGACTGCTCTTGGTCAGAGCATTCCTGATGGTGTTCAGTCCCTTGACATCGATCAACAACTAGATGTTCCTTTAAACAATGGCATTCAAGGGGAATCTAGAGATCAAGCTGATTTTTTCCTGCGGCTGGGAGGACAGGCGCAGCGTAACGGAAATTTAGACAAAGCGATCGCTAACTGGTTGCAGGCCCTGGATATTTATCAGCAAATTGGTGACTTAGAAGGACTTGGTCTGACCTACGAATATCTGGGCGTGGCTTATGCTAAGTTGGGACGCTACCAAAGGGCAGAAGACTCGCTACGACGCCGTGTGGGAATTGCCCGTACCAGGGATGATTTTCAGGGTCAGATTTATGGCTTAAATAATTTAGCTACAGTGTTGGTGCAAGCCGGGAGTTTTGAAGCAGCACAGGAAACCCTTACAGAAGCCCTGACAATTGCCCGTAGCGTCAAGAATCAGCAAGGTGAAGGACTAAGCCTGAGTAACCTTGGTTTAGCGGCGGCGGGTAGGGGAAATTATTTCGAGGCTATCAAGCGATACCAAGCGGCTCTAACTTTGCGGAGTCAATCAGGAGACCCCTTAGGGGAGGCGAACACCCGCAATAATTTGGGAGATGCTTATCGTGCTGTCAACCTTCCAAGAGATGCCATTCTCTCCTACCGAGCAGCACTTCTACTGGCTCAAAACAGCCGTGATGTCCCCAACCAGTTCCGTTCTCTTAGAGGTCTGGTGCAGTCTTATGGTGTTCTTGGACAGTATCCACTGGCGTTTGATGCGCTTGCTCAACATATTGCTCTGGTTCAAAAAGAGAAAAACCGCACTGAAGAACTGAGTTCGCTACGGTTATCTGCACAGCTAAACCAGGCTACTGGTAACGTGTTGGATGCCCGAAATTTCTATGAACGTGCAATCAGTTTGGCTGGTGTTTTAGGCGATACCCAGGAAGAAGCCCTATTACGCAATGATTTGGCTCAAATCATTTATCAGCGCAGGTCTAATTGACAAACACTCCTGATTTCCAAGTGAGGCAGCATGAGCTGTCGCTCACAATGTTCGCGTTAGCTCTCGCGAGGCGTTAGCAAGCGCGTTCTGGGTTGGCGAAGCCTTCCTCCCCTTTCAAGGAGAATCATCAAAAAATTTTTCCTGATTTCAAGCTGGGTCCTTTTAAGGCGGAGTCAATCCAAAATCCAAAATCCAAAATCCAAAATCGAAATGACAAGTTTTCTGTCGGTCTATCATAGACATGGCAAGGATTGCAGTGATTTACTGACTGATTGACCTAAGGCGTGAAGCTATTGGAACTGTCCGTTGTGAGTTGGTTCTCAAGATACGCAAAAGCTGTCAGCTGGACTAAATCACTGTCCTTGACGGCGCTCACTAAAATGTTGAGCTAACCCCTCTGAAAGAATGATGCCTTCCAGGAAAAACCATGAACCTGACTTATCGAACGATCGCTATTCTGGGATTTGCCACACTACTGACTGGACTCTCTGAAGCGGTTCATGCGCAGATACCACCAACTCGGCTGGTTGCTGCCCAGCCCGAGAAAACCCAGACGAGTGCTGTGGAGTTGTATAACCGAGGCGTCGATAAATTAGCGACCAAAGATTATCAAGGAGCGATCGCGGACTTCACTCAGGCTCTGCAACTCAATCCTCATGACGCTGATACTTACTACAACCGAGGTTATGCCCAGCATACTTTGGGTCAATATAATAAGGCGATCGCTGATTACACCGCAGCAATTCGGGTTAACCCCAACTTTGCTCAAGCCTATAGCAACCGGGGCTATGCCCAATATGTTTTGAAGAATTACAAAGAAGCGGTTGCCGATTGCAGCAAAGCGATCGGACTTAATCGCAACAACGACACAGCTTATATCAATCGAGGTAATGCTTACGATGATCTGGGAGAGCATCAATCCGCCTTGAGTGATTACGAGCAGGCAATTGTTATAAACCCCAATAATGCTATGGCTTACTATAACAGGGGTTTATCTCGCAATCGGCTCAACCAGCATCAATCCGCTCTTGACGACTACAATGAGACGATTCGGCTTCGACCAACCTTCGCCGAAGCTTTTTACAACCGGGGTCTCACACGTTTTAACCTCAAAAACACCAAGGAAGCTGTAGAAGACTTGCAGAAAGCTGCTGACCTTTTCAAACAACAAGGCAGGACACAGGGTTACCAGAACGCACTTACTGCTATCAAAACAATTCGACAGTAACAGTAGGCAGGCTCCTGGTATCAAGTCCGGCTAGTCACTTCGACTACAGTTTTGGGTAACGGGTAATGGGAAAGACGAAGCCCATTTACCCATTACCCATTACCGCTTCACTTAATGTTTAAGGTAGCAATCAGCTGATGTTGGATGCTGAGAAAGCCACGAATATTAAACCGCTTACCAAAACCAAGGCGGCAATGCCCATTACAACATAGTTTTGCTTTTGGGTTTTCGTTGGGGGTTCAGCCTGGTAGATTTTTGGCTCCCGCGCAAAATTGTTCAGACGTCCGCCTTCTTCTTCGGTGTAGGGCATGAATAAAAACCTTTCTTCGACTATTTAAATGAATGTACAAAAACAGGTATTAATACTCTACACCAAAAGTAAGAATTCGTTACAATTTTTTGCTTAGTAAAGCCGTAAAGTAGCTATTTAATCGTGCCAGTTAGGGGCGAACTGGCGCTGGCATAGTTTTTAACTGGGATGCGACCAGCCAGATAGGCAAGACGCCCTGCTTCAGTTGCCATGCCCATTGCCTTAGCCATCCCAACTGGGTTGGTTGCTAGAGCGATCGCACTATTAATCAATAAAGCATCCGCCCCCAACTCCATCGAATAAGCGGCTTCGCTGGGCGTACCAATTCCAGCATCCACCACCACCGGTACACCAGCTTCCTCAATGATGATTTGGATATTCGCAGCATTCTTAATGCCTTGCCCTGAACCAATCGGTGAACCCAAGGGCATCACTGTTGCACAGCCAACCTCTTCCAAGCGTTTGGCTAGCAAGGGATCGGCATTAATGTAAGGCAATACCGCAAAGCCCTCTTTCACCAACTGCTCTGCCGCTTCTAGGGTGCCAATCGGGTCAGGTAGCAAATACTTCGCGTCAGGAATCACTTCCAACTTGACAAAGTTGTTGTCTTCTTGCCCCAATAACTTCGCCATTTCACGACCCAGCCGCGCTACCCGCACGGCTTCCTCAGCTGTTTTACAGCCAGCCGTATTCGGGAGCATCCACAGTTTCGTCCAATCCAGTGCCTCTGCTAGTCCTTCATGACCTGGTGCTTTGGTTTGAACCCGACGAACAGCAACAGTAACAATCTCACAACCACTTGCAGCAATACTTTGCTGCATTTGCTCCAGAGTGCCATACTTACCCGTGCCAGTCATCAATCGAGAGCGAAACGTTCGTCCGGCAATGATTAGCTCATCAGTTGGATATTGTTCTGTAAGACTTGAGGATTGAGGCGCAAGGAGCGAGGAAGAATTAGATTGCAGCACTGATTTTGCAGAGGAGTGGATTGAAACACCAGTTATCGGGCTTGTCTTAGCTGGAAAAGACTTCGTGTAGAAGCGATCGTAGCGAAAATGAGCCAGCAGTGGGTCAGACTTTTGCTCACTAATCAAATCGGCAAGTAGCATAGCTGTCACTGGTGCCAGAAGAATACCATTGCGATAGTGACCGATAGCGAGAGTGAGGTTTTCGCAGGGACTAGTGCCGAGAATTGGTAATTCATCCGGTGTTGCTGGTCGAAATCCCCACCAGCACTCCTGAATGGGCCAGTCTTGCAATTCGGGATACAGCCGTATAGCTTGCGCTAGAAGCACTTGAATTCCTGCTGGGGTGTTGTAGGGTGTCCAACCAACATCCTCAACAGTTGCACCAATCAGAATCTGTCCATCTCGACGCGGCACTAGGTAGATGTCAGAACCGTACAGCACACGTTGTAAGGGTAAGGGCTTACGCTTGCCTTCTGGCGCTTGCACGGACAACATCTGACCTTTTTTCGGACGTACTGGCACTGGCAACAGCTCGTTTGACCAAGCACCAGTTGCGAGGACATAATGGTCTGCCTGAAATTCACCGACAGAGGTTCTAACCTCACAGACAACGCGATTTCGCTGCTCAATTGCCTCGACTTCAACACCTTCCCGGATGTCTACACCCAATTCCTGAGCTGCCAGCCGTAGGGCCTGAGCCAATGCCCGATTATCTACCTGAGCATCTTCGGGATACCACCACCCACCGATGACATCTGAACCCAGACCAGATTGATACAAATCAATAGTATTCCGAGCTAACCAGTCGGCCACCTCTCTTTGAGCGCTTGGAGGCTCTTCATAGACCGGTGCCAAAATACCACAAGGCCAGTAGCCACTAGCAACACCAGTTAGCCGTTCTAGCTTGGCGCACCATTCCGGATACAATGAGCGGGATCGAAGGCATAGATCTAACATTGGCGCTTCCGGTATCGCTTCTGCCTGAGGAGCCAACATCCCTGCGGCTGCTAGAGTTGATGCTTGTTTGAAGTCGCGGCTCACAACAGTTACTGTCTGACCTCGCAACTTCAATTCGACAGCGATCGCCAAGCCGATGACGCCGCCACCAATGATGAGAATCTCACTTGCTGCGTTCATTTTTCAAAATCGAGACGTGTCATAACACGTCTACACAGTTTTTAGTTACTGATTTAAAACTAGAAACCAACAACTAAAAACTCAAGAGGCACACTTTACCAAAGGGCGGGAATTGGTTGGTTTTGGTTGCCTGATGCTGGCTGAGTTTCCGGAGCCTCTGGATTTAGCACCTCGTCGGCTGGCTGTTCGGTCCCAGTGTTGCCTTGAGGCGCTGTGTTTGTTGGGGCATTAGCTGGTTGAGTTCCTGCGGTGTTGCCACGTCGATTTTCTAAAGCTGTATTACTTACTCGGCTTGCAGTTCGATTCTGACCAAGGAAGGGAAAGCGCCAGCCAATTGCTGCTCCTACAAGAGCGGCAACTGCAACTACCGTGATAATTAATCCAATAAATCGGTTCATGTCTGTAATCCAACAAATCCGTTTATAGCTGGGTTAAGGAAAAAATGCTGCGTCTGTCCATCTGAAAAATTATTAAAACTGATAGTTAAGACTTTTGCTCTAGCTTTGGGGATAAATTTCGCATTGAGCTTCTAGTTATCAGGTTTTATTCAACATTATCAGGGACGGTTCGCTTTCTGAACTCTATTTGAACAGCTTGGGCTGATTCAATGCTTGTTTGCACCGTTCTGGATAATATTATGGCGGTTTTGCAGCAACTGTGTCCTTAAAGCTACTAAGCGGCAAACCAATTGCTCTTGTGAGTTGTACAGCTATAGAACACCTCCTAACCACAAACCATGCAGCTCCATCTATAGATAGAGGGGTTTAACCATCACGTATTATGGCATTTCCCAAGGACTGCATATCAGCTATCCGCAATTTATCCCCATTTATGAGTACAGGAATGGGGCATTCTCGTCGGTTGATAAGCAAAACCAGTCGTTAACTTGAGAAAGAAATAGTTTCCATTCTCCAGATATACAAACAGAAGAGTTGAGCTATGGTAAATATTTCTGCACAACTTCCCATCCGGTAAGCGAAACCCAGGTGAATCCTACAAACAGCGCAATGTTTGTCCCCACATGAACAGCAGACGCCCAGGGTTGCTGTGGGCTGATTAGGATGGAACTACCTGCTGAAAGCAACACCAACACTACAACAGACAAGCCTGCGATTAAATGCCCAGAGTGCCCTAGAGTGCCGTAATGTCCTAGCGTACCCACCAGACCGATCGCCAGCAACAGTAAGACCAGACCCACCATCACCCACCCTGTTATGTAGTGTAAAGGTCGCAACCAACTCGCTCGTGGTGTAGCAGATTCGCGTCTCGTGAAAAGATTGAGACCAGTGACGGCTAGCAGGAAATAAGCTAAGACCGACAAGCCCATTGACCAAGCCGCTATTTTCCATAGCCAGAGAAAAGAAGGCAGATTCACGCGTTGAGTACCAAAAATTGGTGTATTAGCTTTCACCTCCCATAATAAAAGTAAGGGGCTGCCAACTTTGACAACCCCTTTAAAGGTCTCTGCTCACTGGCGATCAACTAGCCAAGAGTAGCAAGTGTTAGAGATTCGATCGCTAATCGACTTCTACTCTTGAATGTTTCCACATTTTGTTTATTATCAGTAGATTCTATTATTTGTTTAGGGTTTGGCTTAACCGAGGAATTGCCGTCTTCGTCTACGCACAAGCGATCGCAAGGTATAGTATCTGAGAGAATTGCCGTTGCCATCATTCCCGTGTGAATCTCCAGAAGGGCTTCTAACATGGCTTCAAACACCAAGCGCTGCCCAGGAAAAACAACACGTTCAAAATACCAATTGGGAATATTCGTAATTCTGGCAATTTGAATATGGCTAGTGGCATTCACATAGCAGCAGAGGATGCGATCTTGGCTATTAGAAGGTAAAGGATCAAGAATTTGAGCCATTTTTGCTGACGTGCTTTTCGCTAAAACTTGTTATTACCTCATTCACGGTAGCACCCACGATCCCCGTTAGCTGTAAACCCGACTACCAATCACAATTTCTCACCAATCGCCACGAAGCGATCGGTGGCAAGAAACTGCTAATTTTTCTGATTATCCATCTTTTTGGGCAAGATTCTGCCAGCCTAGGTAATACTACTTACTTTACCATCCTGAAAGGGGCGCAGCTCTCCTATGGCTCACTCTCCGATGGTCTTATCTGTTTCAAAACAAATACCATGTTGAGGGAACCCGGTAATCTTGTTAAAGTTAAGTTATATGAATAACCCTTTCAGAATTTGTGTCAGCACCCCTCTAGTCAAAAGCGGAGGCTTGCAAAGACAGCCTCACACTACGCGGGCGTAGAGGAGGGTTGAGGAGGTCTAGCCCAGACGTTGAGCCTGGGGTAAACAATGCCAAACCCGCCTGTACAGGCAAATCTGATACTAGGAGAGGTTAATGGTTCCTCAAGTTTTTGTCTCTGAGCAAAAAACTTATAAAAAAGCACATTTGTAACAAAAGATTAACAATGCCACAGAAAATTCTCTATGTTCGTCTTCCCTGCAATCCGATCTTTCCGATTGGCGCTGTCTACTTAGCCGATCATGTTCACAAAGTGCTTCCAGAGATTGAGCAGCGCATTTTTGACTTAGGAACCGTGCCTCCCCTAGATTTTGCGGGTGCCCTTGATGCCTGTGTGGACGAGTTTCAACCCACCCTACTGGTGTTTTCCTGGCGTGACATCCAAATCTATGCGCCAGTGGGCGGTAGAGGTGGTAATCCCCTGCAAAACGCCTTCGAGTTCTTCTATGCTTGGAATCCCTTATTGAAGTTCCGGGGTGCGTTTGGGCTGCTGCGTCTAGCCATTTCCTACTATGCAGAACTTTGGCGTAATCGGGGGTTGATCGCAAGAGGGCTTAAACGCGCCCAAAAATATAACCCAGACGTTCGTGCTGTCGTCGGTGGTGGAGCGGTTAGTGTGTTCTACGAGCAGTTGGGGAAAGAGTTACCCGCTGGAACCATTATTTCCGTTGGTGAAGGAGAAGCGCTATTAGAAAAAATTCTTCGAGGTCAAGAGTTTCGAGATGAGCGCTGTTATGTGGTCGGTGAAACAAAGGCACGCGATCGCATGATTCACGAATGGCCTACTCCCATCGAAAAAAGCGCTTGCAACTACGACTACATCAGCCAAATCTGGCCGGAGTTTCAATACTACCTGCAAGACCAAGACTTCTACATTGGTGTGCAAACCAAGCGTGGTTGCCCACACAACTGCTGCTACTGCATTTATACAGTCGTGGAAGGCAAGCAAGTGCGGATTAACCCAGCTGATGAAGTCGTGGCTGAAATGCGCCAACTTTATGATCGGGGGATTCGGAACTTCTGGTTCACCGATGCTCAGTTCATCCCAGCGAGGAAGTTCATCGACGATGCCATTGAGCTGTTGCAGAAAATTCTTGACTCTGGCATGACTGATATCCATTGGGCAGCCTACATCCGTGCCGACAATCTGACACCCCAACTATGCGACCTGATGGTGAAAACCGGGATGAATTACTTTGAAATCGGCATCACCAGTGGCTCTCAGGAACTTGTGCGGAAGATGCGGATGGGTTACAACCTACGCACGGTGCTAGAAAACTGTCGGGACTTAAAGGCTGCGGGCTTCAATGACTTGGTTTCAGTAAACTATTCCTTTAACGTAATTGACGAGCGACCGGAAACGATTCGCCAGACCATTGCCTATCACCGGGAATTGGAACGAATCTTTGGTGCTGATAAAGTTGAACCCGCTATCTTCTTCATCGGTTTGCAACCTCACACCCACTTGGAGGAGTACGCTTTTGAGAACAAAATCCTCAATCGAGACTATGATCCGATGAACCTGAAGCCCTGGACAGTGAAGAAGCTTATGTGGAATCCAGAACCGCTAGGTTCCTTCTTCGGCGAAGTATGCCTCCAGGCTTGGCGACAAAATCCCAATGACTTTGGTCGGGAAGTCATGAAGATTCTCGAAGAAAGACTGGGTTGTGCTGAGTTGGAGGAAGCGCTTGCTGCCCCCATCGAATCCAAGAAGAAACAACTAGTCACTGCTAATGGCTAATTGTTTGCGCTTTGCGCCTGCTGCCCAAACATTACTAATTGCCTTTTTCTTACAATTAGCCATTAGCCATTAACCATTAGCCATTAGCCAAACAATGCTGGAAGGTTCGATTTTACAAAAGCTAGAAACAGCTCATCGAGGAGGTAAAAGACCTCTAAACTTTGGAGTGTATTACAAAAACACACTCGTTGCTCTGTGCCATGCCTTGGAAGATTTTATTCTGGAGTCTTCGGGGACACCAATAATGATTGCGGCCTTCCAGCGAGGCAAGTGGTATCTGCAAGAAGCGGAGCGCTACGGGGAGCTAGCCGCAAAGGCCTCTCATGTAGCGATTATGGCAGCACCTGATGCTGGCTTTGCAGAACATCCTACCAACAAGAAATCGAATGTCGCTCTGGTAAATCTGGAACCTAGTGATCCAGTGGCTCAAGAGTGGCACTTGATGATTCTTTCGGAAACATACACAGCAATGGTGTTATGTCAAGAGTTATCAGCGACTGATTATGGTACGAAAGGGTCACCAGAGAATGACCCAGAGCGCAAGTTTTACGGCTTCTGGACATTCGAGCCAGAATTGGTACGAGAGACGGTGGAATTATCGATCGCTCACATCGGTCGTTACGATCCAGAGTTGGAAAAAACCTTAACGGCACAAGTAGAGAAGATTAGCGCCGCCTTTGGTACCAAGCAGCGAGACGATATGGGAGCAGTAGTGTCTCGTGTGGTGGATTATCTCCAACACAGTCACGAAGATTTATCCCATCTTCGGGACGATCAACCCCTTGCCGCGCCAATCCAAGAAGACGCTTTGGATGACAACCTGATTTCTAGCGAAATGCAGGCATTCTTGCGTATGGCGCAGCTGATTGACCAGTCAGATGCTAGGAACCCGATGGCCGCCGCTGAGGTGGCGGCGCTGTCAGAGGCAATGGGGCAGTTGCTAGACTTACCAGCATGGCAACTCAAACGCTTGCGTCTGGCGGGATTGCTGCATCGTCTTGCACCCTTACAAGGGGTAAAGGATGTACTGGAGCCAGCCAAGACAGCGGTCCAGCAAGAGGCACTGCGAAAGAGTGGATTGATGTCGAAAGCGTCAGTTTTACGGATTATGCCCCAGTTGCAGGCGATCGCTCACATTATTACCCACCAAACAGAAAGCTGGGATGGCTCAGGGTTACCTGATGGTCTAGCTTATGATGAAATTCCTTTAGAATCCAGGATTCTTGGGCTGATTGCAGAGTTTCAGCAACGTGTTACTGCATATCAAGGGGATAAGTCGGTGGAAAATCCTCTAATTCAGGTGCTAACCGAATGTCAGGCAAAGGCAGGCGAGACTTTCGACCCTAAACTGGTTGAAGCCCTAGGTTTGTTAGTCATGGGGATTCAACAAGGCATGAGCTTACAGGCTTATCAACCTAAAATTGCCGCAGGAATGTGGTTGCTCGACTCCCACTCTAGTGAAGAGTTGCAAGTTAGCAAGTTGAAGGTTGAAGGTTAGAACGTTTAATTTTCAACTTTCAACTCTTCCAAGATTAAATATACAAACCTAATGTTTTTCAGTTAAGTGATGGAGATAGAGGCAATTCGGGCGGGGAAACTCAAGCAGCTACCAGGAGCAGATTTAGAGGATGAAAATCTTTCTAACAGCCAACTGGAGCGCATTAATCTGGCCGGTGCAACGCTGGTAGGGACAAATTTTTCTGGCTCCAATCTCAATGGTGCCCGTTTAGATGGTGCCAACCTCATTAGCGCCAAACTGGTATCAGCCGACTTGAGGGCAAATTTCCTGGGAGCCAACCTGATGCAAGCTGACTTGACCAGTGCTGACTTGCGCGGCAGCAACCTGCGAGGCGCTAACTTGATGGGCGCAAAAGTCGCTCAGGCGTCTTTTAGTGGAGCCTTCTTGAGTGGGGCTAATCTGATGGGGGTTAACTTGCAAGGAGTTGATCTGCGAGGTGCCGACTTGCGAGGTGCCAATCTTAACGGTGCCAATCTCAAAGGCGCAGATTTGTCTCAAGCAGATTTACAAGGGGCTAGCTTAAGTGAGGTCAATCTGGAGGAGGCAGACTTGCGGGGCGCAAATCTCGCAGGGGCGAATTTAACCAGGGCGAATCTGCTGTGTGCTGAGTTAGAGGGTGCTAATTTGGAGGGTGCCAATTTCGCTGAAGCCTGTCTAGTTGGCACATCCCAGGCTGAAGTTTTCCCGCCACCGCAACAGGTCAAAATCCCGTTGAAGATAGCTGAGATTGAGCAGACTTCAA
>DATNPI010000520.1:0-5920 GCA_036703325.1 Coleofasciculaceae cyanobacterium | reverse complement strand
TGCTGATGCCTCTTGTTGGCGGTACAACTAGCATCTGCAATGCCAGTTTAACTGCTCAACTTGGGATGTGGAATCGTGACGATAAGCTGGGAATTGGTTTCGATTCTTCTACTGGTTTTACTCTGCCCAATGGTGCAGTTCGTTCCCCAGATGCGTCTTGGTTGAAGCGCGACAGATGGGATGCTCTTACTCAGGAGCAAAAAGAGAGATTTGCTCCGGTATGTCCTGATTTTGTAGTGGAATTGCGCTCTGATACTGATTGTTTGAAAAGGCTGCAAGAGAAAATGCGAGAGTACCGAGCTAACGGTGCTAGATTGGGTTGGTTAATTGATTTAGAAACTCAGAAAGTAGAAATTTATCGACTTAATCAAGATGTTGAAGTGCTTGAATCTCCCGCTACCCTATCAGGAGAATGTGTGCTCCCTGGATTCATCCTTAACCTTGACTCAATTTGGTAATACTCAACAATAAAATCGATTTCAGCAACGCTCTCGCCTAAAATCAAGCCCTCAATTCCTCCAGCACCAATACTTCCAACTCTGGTAAAGAGGGTAAACGCGCATCATTTGTTAGGAAGAAGGCAGCACCTCCACTGATAGCCGTAGCCATTTGAATAGAATCTGGAGTTTGTAGATTGTAACTTGCCCGGAGTTGTGCAGCTTCTTCAGCAATAGCTGGGGACACTTCGATAGTCGTCAAACCTTCTTCATTCAACAAGATGTCACGATATTGTTGAGCCAGTATTCTGTTCCCCTGTCGCAGAGGATAAACTAGCACTTCTAACAGAGTCACCACCGAGGTGACAACCCTAAACTCACCGCGCACCATCGCCTCAAAGAAAGCATCAGTCATCTCCAAGTAAGTCGGATTTTCCTCAATAAAGTAAATCAGTGGCGCACTATCCAAACCAACTACTTGCCCCTGTAACTGGGCTAGCCATTCCATGAGTCTCGTTCCTGATTGACATATTCTTGAGCATCAATGCCATTCCAGATTTCCTTACCCAGCCCCCGTAATTCCAGAATGCTACGCTTCGGCTTAGGTGTCAGCGTAACCCGTTGCCGAATCAACCTTGACAAGTCTTCAATCAGTTGCATTTGCTCATCAGGGGTGAGGCTTTCAGCTAGATGGCGTACCTCGTTATAAGTAGACATATACTTTCTCTTGTAATTGTCCTGTTCTAAGTTCAATATAAACGGGGAGCAGCACACATAAGGGGAAGGCGATCGCGTTTGTGTACAGTTGATGCGATCGCGCTTCTGTTTGAGTAGATGCGATCTGTGCTGACGCTCGAAGACTCGCTAATGCTAGCCTGCGGCAACGCCAAGGGCGAACGCAAACGCTCTTCTCGCTTCGCTATCGCGTCTATCTTTCCCAACGTGCGATCGCCTATTCTGTGTCAGTGGATGCGATCGCACATCCTAAGCAAATGGGTTCAGTATATTCAACCCATCAAATAGTAACTCCAGATACTTGTACTAATACGCACAGATTATATGTATTTTGTCAATCTTTTTGACTGGACAAACGCTCTAGGAAATCCGACACCTCTGCTACTAACCAGTCCTTCTCCACTGGCGTTACTCCAGCAGCAAACTCATGCTTTTGTACCCAAGCCAGTATCCACTCCTTCTCCACTGACGTTACTTCACTAGTAGACTCGTCCCTGCGTTTTTTTTCCCTGATAGTAAGAGTATGTTTTGATCCTCTTTCAATTCCCACAATGTTCGCCGTCTTTCCTTGCACCTGAGCGCCAAAACAAAGGCACTTCCATCCGAGGCGGAAGGATGATGAGTCAATCTCTAGGTAGCTGCTCCCCGCGATCGCATATACTACACCCCATAGCGCAAGCAGACCCAGCAGCCAGCACGCCAAGAAGATTAATAAGGGTGGTATCAGCGTCAGCGATAGTTGACCAGTCATAATAGTCCTAATGAATTCTGGAATTAGGGCGTAGGCGATGAGCGATGGTCCGCCAAAACAAAGCAGACTTAGCGTAGTAATAATTTCAATACCCTCCGTCTGCCAGCCCATAGGGAGAATTTTCACAACTAAACGCCTGCTAGTTTTGCTTAATATGATGCGGCTACCTTTGGGTTGCCGACCGGTTGACAGAGGTTGCTTTTTGTCCGGTCGTTTACTTAGAGCGGGATGCGATCGCTTATCTTGGAAACCTTTCAGGGCAACGGATGCTGACTTAAATCGATCTTCCGCAGCAGGTTCGAGCATCTTCTCCAACCAGTCAGCAAACTCAGGGGAAATTTGCACCCGCGAACGAAAATCAATTTTCATCCGAGATTGAGGCAAATCAGCAGGCGATCGATGAGTCAGCAAAAACAGTAATGTTGCCCCCAAAGCATACAAATCCGAGGCAAAGAAGACTTGTCCGCGAAACTGTTCCGGTGGCATATACCCCAAAGTGCCGACAAACGTGCCACCTCGGATGAGAGTCTGGCGGTAGTCATCTTGCACTGCTCCAAAATCGACTAAGAACACCTGACCGTCAGGACGGCGGATAATGTTTTGCGGCTTAATGTCGCGGTGAATTACTGATGGACTCAAGCGGTGCAGGTAGTCCAGGATTTCCAACACTTGAACGGCAATTTGCTTGACTTCATCTTCATTACTATGCCAACCTTTCTTAACCAAAGCCGCTAAAGATTCTCCAACTACTAGTTCTTGCACTAGGTAAAACTGATGGTCTTCGGCTGTATCTTCGTGGAAGTAATCGAGGTACTTGGGAATAGCTGGATGGTTGAGGGTTGCCAGGACTCTAGCTTCTCGTTCAAATAAGTCCAAACTCTTCCAATCAGTAAGTTGGCTTAGAGACAAAGCTTTGATAGCAACTCGTTGATAGTTGGTCAAATCTTCGGCTTCGTAAGTTGTCCCAAAAGCCCCTTGACCCAACGGGGCAACAATGCGATAACGTTGAGCAATTATATCGTTTGGCTGGTGTAATGTTTCCATAGCTAGTTGAGGCGATGAATTGCAACGATTCTCAGTAGTGCTGCGACTGCTTCCCATAACGTAGTTGTACTAAGAAATTTGACGCCTCATCTACTAACCACTGATCGTCGTGCCGATCGCCTATAGTAAATTGGTGCTGGTGTATTCCCTCCCAGAAGATAATACGGGATATTATTGTTGATTTGTCCTTTTTGATATCCACTCGCTCAATTCGTTCAATATCTGCCGTCTGTCCTTGAATTTGACGAGTGGTTGCTCCCCAACTCATCCACTGTACTCGGAAGTTTTTCTGGTCTATTTCTAGGCGAATACGACTTACAAAGTGCAACAAAGAGCACAATAGATTAATCAACGGGAGGGCAAACCAAAAGAGTGCAAAAAAGCCATACGTCAGAGATGATCTCCACAATAGTACGCTGATAGCCAAGAAGAAGAAGAATCCAGCCACCGCCCATATTTCAGTAGGGAGAATTTCCACTACCAAATGTCGATCGCTCCTTTTAACGCGAAACCTCTTTGGCGGTTCATGCTTTGACTCAGTGGGTAGCGGCACAGAGGAGGTAACGTCTTTGTTTCCCTGTAACGCCTCAAGAGCCACCTTAGCTGACTCGAATCGGTCTTCTATAGCAGGTTCGAGTATCTTCTCCAACCAGTCTGCAAACTCGGAGGAAACTTTCACGTAACGGCGGAAATCAATTTTCATCCGGCGCACGGGAAGTTCGTCAGGCGATCGCTTTGTCAGCAAAAATAGCAAAGTCGCTCCCAAACTGTACAAATCAGACGCGGGTTGTACGTTTCCACAAAACTGCTCTTGCGGCACGTAACCCAACGTCCCCACAAACGTTCCACCACGAGTCAGGGTATTGCGATACACCTCTTGCACCGCCCCAAAATCCACCAAAAACACCCGACCATCAGGACAACGGATGATGTTTTGCGGCTTGATGTCGCGGTGAATCACGGGTGGAGTCAGTTGGTGCAGGTAATTGAGAATATCCAGCACTTGCACTGCTATTGGCTTCACCTCAGACTCGTCGGAGTGCCAACCCTTCTCCACCAAGTCGGCTAACGACTCGCCGCTTACCAGTTCTCGCACCAGATAGAAGCGGCGGTTATTGGGAGTTTCGATCGGGAAGTAGTCGAGGTATTTCGGAATCGCCGGATGTTCCAAATTAGCGAGAACCCTAGCTTCCCGTTCAAATAATTCTAAAACCTTCCACTCTCTTATCTGGCGTAAGGACAAAGCTTTGATAGCGACTCGTTGATAGTTGGACAAATCTTCCGCTTCGTAGGTTGTCCCCATGCCACCCTGACCCAAAGGTGCGACAATCCGATAGCGATCGCTAATAACATCACCTGCCTGATGCTGTGTATCCATACTCTCCAATCTACAAGCTTGCAGTTAAGCGATCGCGTAGCATCCCGAAGGGTTATCGCGCCCGCGAAATCTTTTTCTCTATTCTATTTTTCAACGAGAGTCTAGCACATCGCCTTGGGTGCCTTAGCTCCCTTTGTAACGCATCAACCCAAGAGCTAAAGGTTGCGCTTCATCGTACTCTTAGAAGTTTTCTGTCATTTCGATTTTGGATTTTGGATTTTGGATTTTGGATTGACTCCGCCTTAAAATGACGGAGCTTGAAATCAGGAATTTTTTTTTGATGATTCCCCTTGAAAGGGGAGGCTTGAATCCCATCAGTTTCGGTCAAAAATACATTCAAACTTTCCTAAGTGGAATGACACTGACTTAAGCGAAAAATTGTCAATTTTTTGGAGAAACAAAGTCTGGGGGGCTTCCCCCCAAACCCCCCATTGGGGGACGAGTGCCTCTCCCAAACCCCCTGCACAAGGGTTGATTGGTATTGATGAGAGTTCTTAAGTCAGTGCCATTCTTCCTAAGTGCGATCTTTTTTGGAGTGTTGGTGAATGCGATCGCTCTCCTGCATCCAATCAATATTAATCGCAGTACGATGAAGCTAGATTTGCTGTATAAATACTCCTATGACTTCTGCTGCCAACCCACCAACCGTAGCTACAGCCCTACCTGACCATACCCAATTGCCAGAATCAGATGGTAGTTTTGTGAAAAATTTCCAGGAGCATCCCCAAAGCATTCTCTTAACTGATTCGATTGAACCCGTACTCCAAAAGCGCCATCCTGATGGGCAATATTGCATTGGTCAAGATTGTGGCATCTACTGGCGTTTGACTGACCCGCCAGAACGAGGAGCAGAAGCACCCGATTGGTTTTACGTGCCAAATGTCCCACCAGCACTCAATGGTCAATTCCGACGTTCTTATGTGTTGTGGCAAGAGCTAATTGCACCTTTGATTGTTTTGGAGTTTGTATCAGGAGACGGCTCCGAGGAACGAGACAAAACCCCTCTATCTTTAACTGACCGAGAAACACAACAGAAGCCAGGGAAATTTTGGATTTACGAACAAGTGATTCGTCCGGCGTTCTACGGAATTTACGAAGTCAACCGCGCCAGTGTCGAGGTGTATCATTTAGTGGATGGTGAGTATCAATTATTGACAGCCAACGAGCGGGGTCATTACCCAATCACTCCCTTGGGACTTGAGTTAGGGATTTGGCAAGGTCAGTATCAGAATTTAGAATTGCCTTGGTTACGTTGGTGGGACACGCAAGGGAATTTGTTGTTGACAGGTCAGGAAAGAGCGGAGCAGGAACGCCAACGAGCGGAGCAGGAACGCCAACGAGCAGAACAAGCAGAACTAAGAGTACAGAGGCTGGCAGAGCAGTTGCGAGCCGCGGGTATAGAACCAGAAGTGTGAGCGAAGCGCGTTCCTCGCCGCAGGAGCTAACGCAGCTATCAGAAAGGCGATCGCGTCTATCTTTGCCAAAAGGCGATCGCAGGAATTGGAGCCAGAAGCGTCCTCTTTACTCACCGTTCTCACGCATTAGAGTAGAATAAGCCGTTGCTACATCTTTCAT
>DATNPI010000416.1:0-5873 GCA_036703325.1 Coleofasciculaceae cyanobacterium | reverse complement strand
AATCTGAGTAGCTGTCTGATTATCAACACTAGAAAGGGCGTCATCTAGGATGAGAATCGGTGCCTCCATCAGCAGTGCTCTGGCTAGAGAGGTACGCTGTCGCTGACCGCCAGAGAGGGTGATACCTCGCTCTCCTACAAGAGTTTCGTACTGTTGGGGGAAGTTGAGAATTTCTGAGTGAATTTGCGCTTGCTTGGCGGCATATTCAACTTCTGAGTGTTCGCTCACGGGGTTACCGTAGCGGATGTTGTTTTTGATGCTGGTGCTGAAGAGGAAGCTATCTTGGGGGACATAAGCGATCGCTTTTCGTAAGTCTTGCAAGCGCACCTTTGTCACGTCATTCCCATCCAAAAACAGCTGATTAGCGTCAATATCCAGCAGGCGGGGTATAACATTGGCAAGCGTTGATTTTCCAGAACCAATCGCTCCCACAATAGCCACCGTTTCACCAGCATTAATCGTGAAGCTAACGTCTTTGAGTGCCGGAGTTTTCGCCCCAGGATAGCTGTAACTCAGATTGACGGCCTTCAGCTGGCCTTTCGCTGGCGTTGGCAGGTTAATCGCATCGGGGGTATCTTCAATCTTGGGGTTAGCTAAAAGAATTGACTCGATGCGGTCAATACTAACTTCACCTCGTTGATAGGCAGTAATGGTAAAACCCAGGAGTGCAGTGGGGAAAACTAAACGCTCTGCGAACAGAAGCAGCGCCACAAAATCACCAATACTGATTGCACCAGAGGCAATCGTGGCAGGACCGAGCCAAAGCAACACGAGTAAGCTAATAGTGGCGAGAGCTTCAATCGTAGGAAACAGTACGTTCCGCGTTTTTGCCAATTCGAGATTTGCCCCTAACAGCTGACTATTGAGGCGTCGGAAGGCGCGGCGCTCGTTTTCCTCCTGAGCGTAGATTTTTATCAGGGAGATACCGCTCATATCTTCCTGAATCAGCTCACTCAAGTTAGAGAGTTCTTCCTGTACGGTCAGCTGTTGGGTACGCAGCTTCTCGCTAAATAGCTGGACGATAATCAACATGAAGGGATAAACCGCGATCGCTATTAGAGTCAGCTGCACGTTAATCGACATCATCACCGGCAGCGTCAGGGCATAGGCAAATACTGTATTTGCCAAACTCAAAATTGCAAACCCCACCAAACGCCGGATGTTATCCACATCACTAGTAGCTCGGTTAATTAAATCCCCAGAGGTATTGATAGAAAAATAGGACGGCTCCATCGTCAGCAGATGCTGAAAAATCTTTTGCTTTAGGTCAAACTCCACCTGACGCCCCAAACCGAACAGCATGATGCGCGACACCATCCGAATCACCCACATTACAGAGGCGAGGAGCAGGATGAGTACCACGAAATGCCAAATCCGATCAAAGTTGAATGCTGTACGCAGTTCGTCAATGCTATCCCTGATTAACAGAGGGATGTAAACGCCGATGCCATTGACAACAAGTAGAGCGAGGATGCCTAGTGATGCCTCTCGCCAGTGAGGGCGCAGGTAAGACAGTAGTTTTTGCAGCCTGGAGTTAGCCATGTTACAAATCTAACAATTCTTAATCTTAAACGATGGCTAGCACTGGCTCTCTTCAGCAGCCGCAAACGCAATAGCGATTCTACCGACTTACGCACTTACCCCCAACCCCTCAACCTTGGCAGGGTCGTTTTGAGAGTGGGGAGGGATAGCGAGTCAGTTGGAAAAAAGGGGCTGATCATCACCCACGGGGCTAGCATTGTCCTCTTCCCTAGTTCCTAACCCCTAGTCCCTAGCCCCGTTTTGGTCAAAAACTACTACATGACAACCGGCGCTAACCAACCTCGTAAAGAGTAATAAATCGTGGTCAAGAATTCTTCAACGATTCGTGTGGTGACGGTGAGCGACTCAACAGTGGGAAGAAAGGATTCGACCCGGAGGCGTAGTCTGGGTGTTGCTCCATCCTGAAACCCGACAAAATTCGTAGGTCGGGCAATAACGTTGAGTCCCGTATCGGCAAAGGTCAGCCGAGCACGGCGGCTATTTATGCCTGAGGTTACAAGGATAATGGGACTGGTGCGTAATCCTCGCGTCCTCAAGATTTGCTCGACCTCCACAGCACTAGTGCGTAGATCTTGACTTCTAGCTTCAACAACAATTTGGTCTCGTGGAACGCCCAGTTGTGTTAATAATGTCGCGATATCGTTGCCTTCAACAGTCTGGTCTTGATTTCCTTCCAAATCTGATCTCGGTCCAGCACTGACAATCACGAGGGGTTGGCCGGAGGAACGATACAGTTGAGCGGTGTAAAGGATGCGATCGCCTGTATCAGTAAGCTGAATTTGGTTTCGGTAGGGGAGATTCGCTTGTGTCGTTCCCCGTCCCAGCAAAACAATCGCCCCAGCGGTTGGCGTTGCTGGTGGTGTCACCGTGTCAGTCCTGGCAGTCTGGGTTACCTCCCCAAGTTCCAGGCTTCGAGCTAGCAGGTTAGACAGAAACGGTGTGCTTGAGATCAGCAAAATCAGTAGTGCTGCCACGATCAAGTTCCTGTTTTTGAGTCCTTGGTTTAGAGCAACAGCCAACAGCAAAATGCTTGCTCCCACAGGCTTGAGGGGAAACGAGAGAACGCTCCATGCCGCTGCCACCAGTCTCTCATTGGGAAAGAAGAACGCCAGCACAATTATGGCAAACAGAATAAAACCCCCAAGCAAGGTAAGATACGCTCTGGGGATTACTTTCAGTAGCAGCTGATAGATAATGACTGTGATTACCAGCCACAGTAGTATTTGACTAAGTAGTAGGAACATTGTTAAGAACTCGTAAGTTGTTGATTGTTAGCTTTTGGTTGTTAATTGTTAGTCCGACAATTCAAAGTAACAGCTAACAACTAACAACTGGTAGTACGCTTGTTTCAGTGATGCCTCAATTGCCTGAACTACAGTTTAAATCACCATTACACGGGAATTATACTCGTGATTGGCAGCAATAATTGCCCAGATCGGCGGTCTGGGTATTAGGATGCTGAATGGCTTGACGAGAGCGCTACATCTTAGAGAGATGCCCTTTTTTAAGATTCTTTTCTTCTGACACCCTGTCACCGCTAACTCTTCTGGAGTATAACGGGAGCATTCTAGCGATTGAAGGTAATCTTCATCCGTCTAGGGTCAGACTGAGAGGCTCCCTTGAGTAAGCTTGCTTTCCAGTGAGTAAATTCGACATTCAGCTTTTCTCATTCGACAATCAAGAAAGAGCGAGGATTGCCTACCCCGGCTCAAAATTCACAGTTCATTTAGAAGTCTCAGGTATAACGTCTTTTACCTTAGTTTGTCGTAAGGATAAAAGCCTTGATCTACTGTATCTACGTTTAGGTGCGTATCCCGTATTCTCTCGTGATCTGGATTTGAAGCTTGAACGTAGGTTCTTTTATAAAGTTAGGCTATAAAACGAAAATTAGAGTAGGAGGACGTTAGGTGTCACAAGCTAAACCAACTATTTTAGTGACTGGTGGAGCAGGATATATTGGCTCTCATGCTGTGTTGGCATTGCAACGAGCCGGCTACAGCGTCATTGTGCTAGATAACTTGGAATACGGGCATAGAGAGCTTGTGGAAGATATCCTCAAGGTGGAGTTGGTGGTTGGGGATATCAGCGATCGCACAATACTGGACAAGCTATTTGCCACCCACAACATTGCAGCAGTGATACACTTGGCTGCTTATATTGCCGTGGGAGAGTCGGTAAGTGATCCCGCTAAATACTACCGCAACAACGTCAGCGGTACACTGACACTGCTGGAGGCAATGGTGGCGGCAGAGGTGACGAAAATTGTCTTTGCTTCGACTTGCTCGATCTTCGGGATGCCAAAGCAGGTGCCAATGACCGAAGACCATCCCCAAGATCCCATTAATCCCTATGCCACCACTAAGTGGATGGTAGAGCGAATGCTCGCTGATTTTGATCGTGCCTACGATTTACGGTCAGTTGTGTTTCGCTTCTTCAATGCCTCCGGTGCCAACCCAGAGGGATTAATCGGTGAAGACCACAACCCAGAAACCCACCTGATTCCATTGGTACTTCTGACCGCATTAGGTAAACGCTCCTCAATTTCCATTTTTGGTACTGATTATCCTACGTCCGACGGCACCTGTCTGCGAGACTATATTCATGTCAGTGATTTGGCAAATGCCCATGTCTTGGGGCTAGAGTATCTATTGGAAGGCGGTAAAAGTGAAGTCTTTAACTTGGGGAATGGTAACGGCTTCTCGGTTCGAGAGGTGATTGAAACAGCAACACAAGTGTCTGGTGGGGACATCAAAGTTGTGGAGTGCGATCGCCGACCCGGCGATCCCCCTATTTTGGTCGGTAGTAGCGACAAAGCAAGAGAAATCCTCGGTTGGTATCCCCAATACCCAGACCTCAGTAAAATTGTCAGCGACGCTTGGCAGTGGCATCAACAGCGTCATCGATAAAGTCATGGAAACAACAACCAAGCTGAATGAAAGCTGCAGTTACACTGCTCAACTTCCCCCTTACCTACATGGCATTGCCTCTGCTTTTCAGGTATTAAGAGACTGTTTAACTACTTTGCTTTTGGATTAAATAATTGCCGGTGAATAGACACGCCCAGACTGGAAAGGCTCAAAGTAACTCTACTCCTGTAAACAAGGAATCTCTCGCAGTGGAAGCCCGAATCAGTCGTTTGGAATCAATTGTTGGACAAATCGGAGAAGCCGTTCTCGCAACCACCGAGACAATTGAACGTCTTGCTGACCGCGTCGATGCCCTTGCTATTCAGGTGCAACACCAAGGGCACCAAGTTCAACAACAAGGCTACCAACTCTTTGCCTTAAGTGATGCAGTGCAAACCCTAGCGGAAACTCAACATGATTCTTTAGAGCAGTTAGGGCAACTAACAGAAACGCTGCAACG
The DNA here is from genome assembly GCA_036703325.1 of Coleofasciculaceae cyanobacterium. Taxonomy (GTDB): domain Bacteria; phylum Cyanobacteriota; class Cyanobacteriia; order Cyanobacteriales; family Coleofasciculaceae; genus DATNPI01. Next base: position 965 of record DATNPI010000416.1, on the reverse strand, counting down.
TCTTGCTACTGCCATCGAAGCGGCAAATAAGTAAGTTGGTGTAAAAAAACTGCCAATCACTTTGCGCTCTCGCGAGTACCATAACAGAGTCTAGAAACTGGGATTAGGGAAGAAGAAGGGACTAGTGCTGAGGCTCAGGGTCATTTCATTCGCTTTTGGGGAGGAGATAGCAGAGGGAGCAATTTTTGTTGATTTTCTCCCCGTCTCCCCATCTCCTATCTATGAAGGTTCTAGAGAATGAAACAGCCCTGGGGAGCTAGGGGAGCAAGTGCGTAAGTTCTGAAGCTGTTAGGTCTATCCCGAGTATCTGTAGAGTTTCAAGCACGAAAAAAATGTGCTACCACAACGAGAGTGCCCACAATTTACTAGGAGAGTATTGATGCATTTTCCAAAGCGGTACTTAGTCCTTCTGTCCCTGACGGCTGCTATCAGCTTGTTAACTGTTAGTTGTACTGAGAGCAAAGTTTCCCAGTGTAACAAGATTATCGAGGTTGCGAATAAGGCAGCCAGTCAAGCAACATCCGTCACCAAGGACGGTCAGGCGACCGACCCCAAGACGATGCTCCAAGCCGCCGATGCGATGGAAAAGGCATCCCAAGAAATGAAAGCTATAGAGGTTAAAGATCAAAAGCTCAAAGACTATCAAGCTGGCTTTGTTAATATGTATCGCAATACCAGCAAAGCTACCCGCGACTTTGTAACGGCATTTGAGAAAAAAGACCGCAAAGGGGCTGAGACAGCTGCGACTAGTTTCCAGCAAGCCATTACCTCAGAAAAGCAATTAGTCACGAATCTCAATACCTACTGCTCAGGTAAGTAGTCGATCTCAGGTTTGAGGCGATCCCTGGAAGATCTGGCGTTCTCTAGAAAGAATCAGTAACTCAGTGGCGCAACTATGGCTTATCGTCGATGGACAAAAGGTTAACGCTGAGGCTTATTTGCGATCGCTAACAAACAACACGTTC
>DATNPI010000336.1:0-15267 GCA_036703325.1 Coleofasciculaceae cyanobacterium | reverse complement strand
AAAAGCGTTTTGCGGTTGATTGCTATGATTGCAAGGTAAAAACTGGCAATGACTTTCGATTCTGAAAAATTGTTGGATGACACGAGTTGGCAGCTCTTGCAGGCACTACAGGATGATGCACGATTGTCCTTTGCACAGTTGGGGCGCATGGTGGGACTTTCCCCACCGGCAGTGGCAGAACGAGTGCGGAGAATGGAAGATGCTGGAATCATTACGGGGTATCGCGCTCAGGTCAATGCTGAAAAAATCGGATTACCCCTGACTGCCTTGATTGGGTTGACGACAACGCCGCAGCAGTATCCACAGATTATTGCTTTAATCAATGATCTGCCTGAGGTGCTGGAGTGTCATCATGTCACGGGAAACTGCTCGTTTTCAATAAAGGCGATCGCATCTTCAATGTCTCACTTGGAGGCGCTGATTGAACAGCTCAGTCGATTCGGTCAAACGTCAACCTCAATTGTGTTGTCCTCGCCTGTGAAGGTGCGAGTGATTAAACAACAGCGTCACTCATGATTATCAGATTCGCGAGTAAGTCAGGCTAACTCTTGCTCTTTCCAAAGCGTATTCCAGCGTTTTGTCCAGATTTTGCACAAAAATGGGTGATGCTCATCGTCGTACTGCTTTTCGTGCTTTTTGCTGTCGTCTTCTATGGCTTGCCACAAGGAACGCAGTTGTTGCCAAGTGGAGCAGTTTTGAATTTGACAGGCAACGGCATTTTGCCACTGTCGCAATTTACGATAACTGAGGAATTGTCCGCCTTTATCAGTGCGATGGACAAATACCACATATGCCCAGCATTCGACTCGCACAATCAGGTGTTTGGAAATTTTGAGGAGTTGAGCGATCGCCCCTATAGTGATGCGGAATTTCTGAGCGGGTTGGAGGCGACGAAACAGAGTTGTCATCATTGCTTTACTCCTCGGTTGACCTCTCCCCCAGCTTCTCACTAATGCTCCGGTCTCCTGCTCTTGAGAGGGGAGTAAGAGTCTGGCTCCCCCCTTCCCCGGCAGGAAGGGAGGTTGGGGGGATTAGGTCTTCCGAGTGGGTGTGTTCTGACGTGATGTCAAACATGATTTCAAAGGGAACATTTGGAATCAGTTGTTTCAGGATTTTTAGATGACCCTCAGCGTCAACTCGACGGCGAAAGCGTCCGACGATTCGCATCTGTACATCGGACACGGGACGGATGATGCACCACGGATTCAGCTTGTCTTTGTACGTCATAATAAGTTTAACTCCTTTGAATATCGGAGCCAGAGCCAGCGCGGAAACTTGTCAGGTAGAGGCGCTGGCTTCTGACTATGCTCATAAGCGTATCATGAAGTAAGCAAAAGTATGCATTAATAAGCATATAGATGACTCAATAGGCAGAACAGCTACTGGATCGGTGACACAATGGGGGAAACTCCCATAAAATTGCCGTGCATGAGTGACAGTGAGCGCATTTCAGTGGTTTTGCCAGCACAGACCAAAAAGGATTTAGACAAGCTGTGTGAGATCGAGAAGCGATCCATTTCTAACTTCGTTTACTTGCTGGTACAGGATGCTATTGACAAAGCAAAGGCAGAGGGAAAGCTCAAATAAATGAAGGGCGATCGCTCTGAGTCACCTTCAACACGCAAGGGAGTGATCGCTTGTGAGGATAAAGGTGCGATCGCTTATTGGCTTGTAGCTAATCAATTCAGTCCGCGCAGGCGGACTTTGTTTATGTAGCCGCGACTTCAGTCGCCAATATCATCCGATGCGATCGCACCTCATCCATTCTGGTGGGATTGGTAGCAACCAACTATCAACAAGCAAGATATTGAAAAGTTAATCCATGCCGTTGAATCCCTAGGCATTGTCGATTCTCCAGATGTATCCATCCCAATGCCAATGCACTGTCAAGTTCTACCACCCCAACCTTGGGATAAAAAAGCATTTGAAGACGAGAATAGATAGTCAGTGTGTCTTTCAAGGCATTTTCCGTGCTTAACCCTATCGATAGAAGAGTCTTTCTGCGCCAGAGTGCTAATCTGCATTGGGTTAATAGGGCTGTCGCTGAAAAGTCGTAATTCTGCCAAGCACAGCTCAACCTCAACGCAGCCGCAAACGACACCTGACAGAAACACAATGAAACTTGAAAGTACAGCTTTTACGGCGAATGAGATGATTCCGTTCCTATACACTTGCGATGGTCAAGATGTCTCCCCGCCTCTGAGCTGGGATGCCCCACCAACAGGAACACAGAGCCTCGCTTTGATTGTTGATGACCCAGATGCTCCAGATGATATCTTCGTCCACTGGGTGCTCTATGACATACCACCGGAAATTCAACAGCTGCCCCAAGCCGTTCCTGCCCAAGCCACCTTATTAAATGGGGGTGCCCAGGGGAAAAATGATTTTGGCAACTTGGGCTATGGCGGTCCTTGTCCACCCAGCGGCGTGCATCGGTACTTTTTTAAACTCTATGCTCTCGACCGGGAACTAGGACTAAAATCAGGTGCCACTAAAGCTCAACTAGAGGCGGCAATGGACGGTCATATTCTCGCCTCCGCCGAACTCATCGGGCGCTATTGGCGCTCCTAGGCAAGCCGGATGGTTTAGTAGTGCTGAGTACTGAGTCGAAGATTGCTGAGTAATACTCCTAAGTAACTGTCCGCTAACGAGTGAACGCCAACTTCACTGCTGTACCAGTAGCGGTGATAAGTAACAGTACACCTTTCTGGTCAACATTAATTGTGCCAGTGTCGATTTCGATGCCAATCACAGCATCAGCTCCTAAGCGTTGGGCACGTTGTTGGAGTTCAGCGATCGCGTCCTGCTGACCTTTCTCAAATACCCGCTCATAAGCACCAGTACGCCCACCAATTACATCGCGAATCCCAGCAAAAAAATCTCGCAGGGCATTACTGCCATAGACCACCTCTGCCGTGACAATACCCAAGTAACTTTCAACGACTGCACCTTGAATGACATCGGTAGTTGTTACAATCATCAACTGTCCTCTGGTGACATCCCCTTCGACCGACTTCTTTGATGTCGGAGCTTCTAACCCTACGATTCTAGCGGCGCATTAGCGTGAGTGAGTACTTTTAACAGAGAATGTTAAAATTCTTTTCGATAAATTTCGGGGTAGATAACTGGCAATTATCAATATCATTTCCCAGAACGACTTATTCCTGATAAAAGACTCCAGTGATAGTATCACTGGGAAGTTGCACCAAGTACATACGAGAAAATTGACTGTGCAAAAACAGAATTTATGTCTAGTTAGTGTCCTGTTGTTAACCGGCCTTTTCACTACACTGCCAGAAGCAGCCCAGGGAACACAACCCCTGCTATTGAGCCAACAGCAATCTAACCAACAGCTGAATGAACTCCTTCGCCAAGGACGACAGTTGGTGGATGCTGGTAATTATGTGCAGGCGATCGCTACTTATCAACAAGCAGCTTATTTGGATCGCCAAAACCCTAAGATTTTTTCAGCTATTGGCTATTTACAGGCGCGTCAGGGTAACTTCCAAGAAGCAACTAAAGCCTATCAACAGGCGATTGCACTTGACTCCAACAATGCCAACTTTCAGTACGCACTCGGTTATAGTCTCGCTAATACTGGAGACAATGCCGCCGCCGCCGATGCCTATCGTCGTGCCCTCATGCTAGACAGTAAGAACGTCAATACCTATTTGGGTTTAGGTGTTGTTCTACTGCGTCAGAAAGACTATAACGGCGCTATAGAGGCTTATCGAAGAGTCATTGACTTTGAACCCAAAAATGCCAAAGCCTATGAAATGCTTGGCTCAACACTTTTACAGCAGGGACGTTCTCAAGAAGCGGTTAAGGCGCTCCAACAGGCAGCGATACTAGCTCCCCAACAAGGCAGTGTGCAGTTGAGTTTGGGAACAGCTTTGTTGAGTCAGGGTAATGTGACTGCGGGGCTTGGCGCTTTTGAGGCGGCGGCGCGGCTGGCACCTCGCAATGCTCAAGTTCACCTCCAGATTGGCAAAATCCTACAAGCACAAAAGAATTTACCAGGTGCCCTGCAAGCCTTCCAAAGAGCGGCTTCTGTGCAACCGGATTCTGTAGAAGCTCAGAACTCTATTGGGGAAATTCTGCTTACTCAGGAAAACTACTTGGAAGCGATTATTACCTATCGACGCCTAGTTGAACTAGCTCCCCAAGACCCACGAGCTTACTACAACCTAGGGCTAGCTTTAAAAGGACGCGATCGCATTGCTGACGCGATCGCTGCTGTCGAAAAAGCTCGTGACCTATACCAGCGTCAAGGTAAAAACGAAGGTGCCCAGAAAGCTGAATCCCTGCTACAGGAACTGAAAACACCAGCCACTAATCGCAATAGCTAAGTTCAGTAGTTCTGAGTACTGAGTCGGAGAGTGCTGAGGAATAGCTCATAGAACAGAGCTAGTGGCTTGACTCACCTATATGCGCTAGTTAAAAGTCTGAGTGCGAGAACTCCTCAACACGGGCAAGGAAGACACTAGCGCAAACCCAGCAATAACTTCGGGGATACCCGCGAGGGTGATATAGCCGTAGGCTGAGTAGTAACTGGCGGACTTACGTGTGCCAGTAGGTTAAGTAAGAATGTGATTGTAGCGGCTTGAAGAAGTCTTCTGAGCATGACAGGCTCTCCTCACTCTCGATCTTCATTCTCAGATTAGGATTGGCATAGCCATCGTACTTCATCTGATGGTCTCACCCAATAGGATGATTTACCGCTAATACTACCGAACCCTCAATTTCTTACCAGAGCCTACGTTCCGCCTTTTAAACTGGCACAAGAGAGGGGAAAGGGGAGTAGGGGTAAGGGGGTGATTGGTTGGTCGGCTTCGTTACTACTCTTCCACGCGATACCATTGGGCTAGCAGTTGCTTAGGAACTAGCGGTAGAAGCGCTCTTGTGCGTCAGTGCCACGAAATCCCCTCTCTCCTTCGCTTGGCTGACCCAACTGCCAGGCGTGTCAATCGCTACAATCTAAAAAAATACAATTACCTGCTGTACCTCAAGATGATTCCTACAGTTATTGAACAATCCGGTCGTGGCGAACGCGCCTTTGACATCTACTCTCGTCTTTTGCGGGAACGCATCGTCTTTCTGGGACAACAGGTTGATTCTGACCTGGCAAACTTAATCGTTGCCCAACTGCTGTTTTTAGATTCCGAAGACCCCGAAAAAGACATTTACCTCTACATCAACTCTCCCGGCGGTTCGGTGACGGCTGGTATGGGCATTTTCGATACCATGAATCAAATCCGTGCCGATGTCAGCACCATTTGTGTTGGGCTAGCTGCTAGCATGGGTGCTTTCCTACTTAGTGCTGGTGCCAAGGGTAAGCGAATGAGCTTACCTCATTCCCGAATTATGATTCACCAGCCACTGGGAGGGGCACAAGGTGCGGCAACTGATATTGAAATTCAGGCCAAAGAAATCCTTTATCACAAAAGGCAGCTCAACCAGTATTTGGCAGAACACACGGGTCAACCCATTGAGCGAATCGAGGAAGATACTGAGCGCGACTTCTTCATGTCGGCAGTCGAGGCAAAGGACTACGGTTTAATTGATCAGGTGATTGAGCGGCGTCCCTCGGCAACACGCGCTGCGGTTGCTGTCGGATAAGGGTTGCAGGTTTAAGTTCTTTCTGGGTTGAAGGTTGAAGGTTGAAGGTTGTCTTCCAACCTTTCTAACCTTCAACCTTCCTTCTAAGCTTTATTCTGGCGTCGGCTCAGATTCTAGATGATGTAAGAAGTCCAGTAATTCACCATCGCTTAACAGTTGGCGCGATCGCTTTCCATAAGTTTGCACGAGGTAATCGCGCCCCTGCTGATTAGTCCAGCCCAAACGCTTGAGTTCCACATTAGTTCTAGCAATAATGTCAGAAAAGTCAACAGGAGTATCCGTTGAAGGCATTTGGCTTGTACTTGTTTCAAGCTCGGTTGGCGAGTAAGAAGGAGCTGGCACCTCATTGAACTGAGCCGGAGATTTCTTTTCTTTTTCTACCATCCAAAGCGGAGTTTCAACTTCCTGGGATGTCTCGACCTCAACAGAGGAGAACTCCTCAGTAAAGGGAATTTCCTCAGCTACCAGTGGCATTGTTGCAGACTGATCGGCGACCTCTTCACGCCTTGATTCTGAGAACGACAAACTGCCAATGTCGGTAGCTTTAGTAACTTCTGGAAACCGAGCTGGTTTACTCTGTCCCAGGTTTTCTGATAGCGTCGGTGCTGCTACGCTAGGAGCGTCTGAGAAAGCTTTAGAAGCCATCTGCATTGGCTTCAGCGGTATCGCTACTTCACTGGTGACTGGTGTAGTTTCCTTTTCTTCAGTCGCGGTTGTTGGGTCAAGGTCTAAAATGGCTAAAGCTCGGCTTCTAGCTTGGTCTTCTGCCAATTCAACAGTTTCAGCAGCAGCAAGGCTTGTCACTAGGGTATTTCCCTCATCTTGAACCAAGCAACGCACGATGTACTTACCGTGGTCAATTGCTGATAGCTCAGTGATTAGGCTGCCTTTAGGATAACGAACTCGGAACTGATTAAACATAAACTTTTCACCGAACTAGGGGTTAGGCATTGGGGGTTAAGGGTAGGGAGAAGAGAGTTTGGAGGCGCTAGTTTTCCCATTGTCCCTGGTTTCTAGACTGATCGGGAGAACACCTCGCCCCACGAGGCAACATCTTTACTTGCCTGGGTTAGCATTCAGGAAAGTTAACATACGTGTGAACGGACGCCTAGAACTTAAAATAATAAAAGACTGTCCATTGTCACTTTAACCCATTGCCCTTGCTGCAAAGCGAATTAGAACGAAGAGCGGCAACAATTCAGAGAAGGCAGTGTGTTAAAGTACGTGTCCGTTAGCAAGAAACTGGGTGGCTCAAGCACTCTTCACCCGGTATCTCCGTTGCTTCTCCCTCGCAGCTGTATCCTTCTTAGTCCTTGATTCTATGACAGCTGTGTTAAGAGAAAGCAATAATCCTGGGTAGGAGGATTGCCTGTTAAATGTACCATTGCCGTTGAAACACTGGTACAAATCAGCACTTCTCCAGCCATCCGGAAAATCTTACGGTGAACCATCCACCTCCGTTAGGGTGGAGTGAGGTTCAGCTAGCTTCGGAACACAACAAATACAGTCGGCAAGCGGATTTGGGCATATGTTCGCGCCGCTACCGGTGGACGCCCTTGGTTGGTGCTCTCTCTGGATACGGTCACATTATGTGATCGCATTGTCAACAGGGTAAGAGCAACAAAACCACGATCAGATAATAAAGGATTGTTGGATGGAATTTTCAATCGCTACATTACTTTCCAATTTCACAGATGACAAATTAGTGGCTCCCAAAGTTTTAGAGAAGAAACTGGGTTGCCAGGATGAGGCTTGTCTGGAAAAGCTCCAGATTGCTCTGGATGCACTCGAAAAAATTGGAATTTTGGTCAAAGATCGGGGTAGGTATCGGCGCATCCACGAAGAAGACGTGGTTGAAGCCAAGTTGCGCTGTTCCAGTAAGGGATTTTGCTTTGCGATCCAAGATGTCGAGGGAGCGGATGATATTTATATCCAGAAGAGCCATCTGAGCACAGCTTGGAATGGCGATCGCGTCTTGGTAAAAATCACTAAAGAAGGTAGCCGACGCCGTAGCCCAGAAGGACAGGTGCGGTTAATCTTAGAACGGGTCAACCCGTCGGTGCTGGCACGAGTCAGGCAAACTGAAAACGGTTACCGAGCCGTTCCCCTGGATGACCGACTTCTGTTTGAACTCGACCTCCAGCCGAATGACGAAACCCTGGAACAGGCGGTTGAGAATCTTGTTCATGTCGAAGTGCTGCGCTACCCCCTGGGACAAAACCCCCCAGTTGGCAAAGTGGCACGCATCCTGGGAACTGATGCTGAAGACGCAGCTGACACCGATATTGTCTGCTGCAAGCACGATTTGCGCCGCGAATTTTCAACAGATGTTCTCACCGCCGCCGGCGCTTTACCTAAACAGCTACGCAAGACAGACTTAAAGAAGCGGCTCGATTTGCGAAAGCTTTTAACTATAACAATTGAGAGCGATGACGACGGCGGGGTGATAGAAAACGCCTTCACCCTGGAAAAAACTAAGGCTGGTCACTGGAAGTTGGGTGTCCATATCGCTGATGTGGCAAGCTTTGTCCCACCTGATTCCTCGTTAGATAAAGAAGCTAGAAAGCGAGGCACAGCGGTTTATCTGGGAGATACCATGCTGCCTTTGCTACCTGAGGCAGTCACGAGTCATTGTTCCCTAGTGCCTGGTGAAGACCGATTGGCTATCTCGGTACTACTCACTCTTGACGAAACGGGTGAATTGGTAGAGTTTGAAATTCAACCCTCCGTGATTCAGGTAAACCATCAGGTGAGCTATGAGCAGGTGCAGTTACATCTAGTGCAGCATCAGGAGGCTGACCCAGATCTTGCACCAGCGGCAATAGAGATGCTCAACCAACTGTTTTTTACCTTGAGTCCGGCAGTGAAAGTGAAGCGACAGCAGCGAGGTGCATTTGAACTGAGTCTGACGGAAACTCAGTACCCCTATAAAGATGAAGCCAGACTAGGCGCACTTGTTGTTTCTCCTTCTCTCCCAGTGCGATCGCTCCTGACGGAATTAGTCGTGTTGGCAAATCAAGCTGTCGCTTCACATTTGCAAGCCCTGTCCATACCAACAATTTACTGTGTGCAGTCTTCACCTGATATCGATGAGCTTCAGGATTTGATCAAGTTGGGCAACAATCTTCAGCTAGACTTGCAGCTGGAGCAGGACGAGGATGTTAGTCCCCAAGACTATCAACGCTTTACCCAGCTATTTGCCAAATCGTCAGCCGCCAAAGTGTTGACGTATCTGTTGCAGTCAACCTTAAAGCCAGTAGGTTACAGCTCTAAACCCGGATTTCACTTTGGTTTAGCGTTGAGTACTGGCTATAGCCACTGCATATCACCAGCAAGACGCTATGGGGATTTGTTTGTGCAACGGGTACTTTTGACGTTATTTGATAAAGGTCGCGATCGCCGTTCGACCCGTTCTAAAGATCGCGTCAATCTCAGCCATAGCAGCAGTCATGGCAACGTTAACTGGAATGTTTTGCCGCCGGATTTACATCAAGAGCTGGAAAATCAAGCAACGTCTTTGGTTCCCCATCTAAATGACCGCGAGAAACTCACCGCCGATGCGGAGATCGACTTGCAGGGATTAAAGAAAGCTGAACAGATGAAAGAACGCACGGGTGATGTCTTCAGTGGACTAATTACCGGTGTCCAATCCTACGGTTTCTTTGTAGAAATTGAAGACCTGCTTGTGGAAGGACTCGTTCACGTTAGCTCTCTCAAAGATGACTGGTATGAGTATCGCTCCCGACATGCCTGCCTCGTTGGTCGGAAAAACCGCACTGCTTATCGATTAGGCGATCGCGTGGAAGTCCAAGTCAAGAGTGTCGATTATTACCGTCAGCAGATAGATCTCGTAACCGTTGGTGGTGGTAGCATTGCCCGTAGCGAAGATTTAGAGGAGTAAGGTCAGTGGTCAGTCGTCAGTGGTCAGTCGTCAGTAGCCAAAAAACAACTGACAACTGACAACTAACACTTAACAACTAACAACTAACAAATGACAAAGCCTCTAATTCTAGGTATCACTGGGGCCTCCGGCTTAATTTACGCTGTACGTGCCGTGAAGTTTCTGCTGGAAGCTGACTATACGATTGAGCTTGTTGCCTCGAAATCAACTTTTGTGGTCTGGCAGGCCGAGAATAATATTCGGATGCCCCCAGAACCTGACCAACAGGAACAATTCTGGCGTCAGCAAGCAGGAGTGTCTAAGGGAGGTCAGCTAATTTGTCACCGATGGGGGGATGTTGGAGCAACCATTGCCAGCGGCTCTTTCCGTACATTGGGGATGGTGATCATACCTTGTAGTATGAGTACCGTGGCAAAAATCGCGGCGGGCTTAAGTTCTGACTTGTTGGAGCGAGCAGCGGACGTTCAACTCAAAGAAGGGCGTCAACTGGTAATTGTGCCCCGCGAGACCCCTTTTAGCCTGATTCACCTACGTAATCTCACCACACTGGCAGAAGCAGGGGTCAGGATTGTTCCAGCCATCCCCGCCTGGTATCACAACCCTCAAACGATTGAGGATTTGGTGGACTTTGTCGTGGCGCGTGTTTTAGACCAGTTGGACATTGACTGCATTCCAATTAATCGGTGGCAGGGGCATTTAAAGAGTTTTGAGGTTTGAGTTTTGAGTTTTAAGTTGAAGCAGTAACGTAGAAGTAGGACTCAGCCTTCAAAACTCTCAACTCCCTCATCAATTCGTGACTAACTCAAAAGTCTATTGAAATGCCTGTAATTCGGATTGTCCTTCTGATGTCGGTAGTGGGCGGACTGACCTTGTTCGCTTTTTCCAATTTGTCGCCAGTGCTGCCACTGGTGTTTTTGGGGATGACGACAGCCGCTCTGCCGCTAGCAACGTGGATTGGATTTGCGATCGCGGCTGGAGCGATAACCAGCTTCTTCTTACAATCTCTGAGCTATCTGCAAAGGGGTTCCTCACCTCGCCGTCTTGAACAACCGGATTACGTGCCGCCCCAAACCCGGTCGTCTTATCGTCGTGAAACGCCCCAAACTCCTGAGCCTGAGCCTCAAACTCGTTACACTCCACCGCCCCCATCTCCAGAAAAGCCTACAAGCAGCGCTGCCTCAGATTGGGAGGAAGGTCCTGACGAGGATTGGGACTTCGAGGAGGAGCCAGCTGCGCCAAGAGCGAAGCAGCCAGATCTTGAACGCGATTCGCAACGCCAAGGCTACGCGACCGACCCAAGTACCACACCTCAAGCCGAGCGCACAAGCTACGAAGTGAAGCAGGAACCCAAAACTGGCTCTCAAACGGGTTCTGTCTACTCTTATAGCTACCGAGAATCACAGGAGTCAGGCGTTGGCAAAGCCGATGCCGTCTACGATGCTGACTATCGTTTGATTAGACCGCCCTATCAGAGTCCTCCTGAGCCGGAAGAGGACGACGACTGGGGATTTGAAGATGACGACGAGTTTGATGATCAAGATGAGAACCCGCCAAAGCGGCGATAAGCTGTTATATCCAATCCGTCTGCATGGGTATTGCTTATCTTTTTCGTACTCTCTCTGTTTCCCCCTCCCCCTTCAGACTTAACGATACTCGTTGCCACCAGCAACGATATTACCTGTCTAATTTGCCTGTTGAGGTCGCTCTGGGATAGGGATTGACTACTGTGAGAGAAAATTTGCAAGTCAGATGCGCGTTAGCGTAGCGCCAGAACCCCTTGCTCTCTAACCTTAACAGTGAAAACTTACAAGTGAAGCAGTTCGCGAGATTGTTGCCTCACATGACCCGCCATTGCGGCTTTTTGTAAGCTCATAAAGGCCTTGAAGTCTTCTAGATCGTACTTTTTAGTAAGCAGCTGTCGCAATTGCTCTTCTGCTTCTAGCGTCAAATACCCGGTAGAAAGCGCCTGTTGGACAACGTTACGAATCAAGAACATATGCCTCATCACCCTAATCGATAGCAATCCAAAAGTTTGAGTATTGGGAGCCTTTAAGGAAATTCTCGGTGAGCTTGAACCGCTCTTGATAGAGTTGCCCTATTGACGGCTACCTGTAAAACACATTAAATCATTCACGGGGGGTTCCTTATCTATCGCCAGTGCTGATAAAAATTAGGCAAAGCATGAATGAAGTTTGGATGAAGTATTCTCAAAGTTTAGCATAACTTCATTAAACTTTTACAGTATTACACCTAACAGGTGTTAGCAAATTCGTTATAACTTCATAATCAATTTGTTAGAATCCAGCGTTAGAAAGCTGATGTTTTAGCAAGCTGGTACATAAATGGCATCTACTGATGAACCCTTGGAAGCGAATTTTCTAGAAGCGCGGCACAATTGGAATCTGGAAAAGCTTTACACAGACCTGGCAGCTGCAAAAGGAAAGGGTTTAACACCTGTTGAGAAGAAATTCTTGAGAGGATTACTTTGCGGTTACAGCCCCGCTGAAATTGCTGCTCAAGTCTACCAAAGTGGCAATAGCAGTGCTGTGAGAGTGTATTTATCAAATGGGCTGTATAAGTACATTCAAGAATTACTGATTCAGCAAGGTGAGACAGGAATGCCAATTAAAAATTGGAGTCGTGTCACAAATTTGTTGGAAAAAGCTGGATATAAACTTGGGTTTAATCAAAAACCGTCGTTAACAGATAATGTACCCGAACCGAGCCAAAACTCGATTGAGGTTACTCAAACTGTTAATAATACTGTTAATAAGTATCAGGAGTGGCAGGAAGCAATTGATATCGAAGCCTTCTACGGACGCCAAGAAGAACTCACGCAGTTGGAGCAGTGGATTGTTAAAGATAACTGCCGCTTGATAGCAATAATGGGGATGGGGGGCATTGGTAAAACCTCTCTAGCTGTCAAGATTGCTCAACAAACCCAAGAACACTTTGAGCTACTTATTTGGCGATCGCTTGCGTCGGCTCCACCTCTGGAAGACCTCCTGGAAGACTTGATTCGATCCTTCTCTGAGGGACAGGAAACAAATTTGCCCACCACAGTTGAAGAAAAAATCTCGCGACTGATGGGGTGTCTGCGAGGCTCCGGAGATGCCGCGACGCTAGCGCCTCGGTGTTTGCTAGTTCTGGATCGAGTGGAGGCTGTTTTGCGTCCTCACTACCTAGCTGGTTCCTATCGCGAGGAAACTCAGGGGTATGGGGAGTTGTTTAGACGTTTGGGAGAAGAACGCCATCGTAGTTGCTGTTTGCTCCTCAGTCGAGAGCAACCACGAGACATCACCTCATTGGCAGGAGCCAATCTACCTGTTCGCACCTTCCAGCTGGAGGGGTTGAAGATAAAAGAAGGCGTAACTCTTCTTCAAGCCAAAGGTATGGTCGGTTCAGAGGATGAACAGCAGTTACTCGTTAGGCTTTACGCTAGTAATCCGTTAGTACTCAAAATCGTGGCGGCTACGATTCAAGATGTCTTTGAGGGTGATATTACCGGGTTTTTAGCAGAAGGTACTATTGTTTGTGGTGATATCCGTGAGCTTTTAGACCAGCAGTTCCATCGTCTCTCAGATTTAGAAAAGCAAGTGATGTACGGACTGGCAAGCGATCGCAGGCTGGTAACCCTAGCTGAATGGCCAGAGGAGCTTGTAGCTGGTGTATCAAAACGGGAGCGGCTGGAAGCCTTGGAATCCCTACGCAGGCGATGTCTAATTGACAAGGTTGCGCCTACGCTCATTGAGAAAAAATCCACCAGTTTTACGCTACAACCAGCCGTGAGAATCTATGTAGCCCAAAAGCTAAATGAGCAGATGGCGCACGAGATAGGCATCCAAGAAATTGTCTTACTTAGGGGTAGTACGCTTTTCGGCTCTCTGCTCAATGATGAGCTAACCCGTAAGAACAAAAATGTAATATCTAAATAGCTGATGGCTCATCGAGGTGTTTTTGCAAGTGAACAACTTATTACAGGGAATCAATGTTTTTCTCATTGGCATGATGGGTGCCGGGAAGACAACTGTAGGACATCTACTAGCGCGTCAGATGGGCTACCGTTTTGTTGACACAGATGTCCTAGTTGAAAAAGTTGCCGGTAAAGCGATTAACAAGATTTTTGCCGATGACGGTGAAGAGGCTTTTCGGCAACTGGAAGGTCAGGTACTGTCAGAATTATCGGCTTATCCTAAGCGGATAATTGCCACGGGCGGAGGCATCGTGCTGCAACGCATGAATTGGAGTTATCTGCACTACGGTTTGATTGTTTGGCTGGATGCACCAGTGGACGTATTAATCGATCGCCTTCAAAACGATAACACTCGTCCCCTCCTGCAAGACACAAATCCTGAACAAGCGCTGCAAAAGCTTCTCGACCAGCGACGAAGTCTCTATGCTGAAGCAGACCTTCATATTCGTGTAAACGCCACTGAGACACCAGAACAGATTGCCTCACGAATCATTGCAGAAATTCCCACAGTACTTAAATCACCGCCTGTTGACCCTTTTACCAAAAATTAGGGAATGTAAGGGGTGAGACGGATGCCGATGGGCCGAGGTCAGTATTACGACCTCGTTTCTGCCTTCACGTTATTTGTAATAATCCTAGTCTTCTCAGCACTGGCTCTAGTGCTCAAATCGGGGGTTTTAGAGAATTTAAAGAATTGTGACGTTAACCTCTGTTAACCCTTGCAGGTAAACAGGGGCTTCCCAACCTCGCGGATAGGGCTTCCTGCTTCACTGGGAGAGTTACCTCTTTACCCTCAACAGGCATCAACGATGAGACCCACCGTTGTTTGAACAAGACACCGAAATGCTGTTCAGACCTTATTACGCAAAAAGTTTTACCCAGACAACGTTTCGTGCCTGGAACCCCTTACTTTCTCTTGTCAAGGTGCAGAGCGTTTCTAGTGCGGTCTATTATGACCACTACGCTGTTACCTTGCATATTACAAGATTTTGAGTGCGCTACATCCTATCTGCAATTTCTTGATGGAGAGACGGTACTTCACTTTTCTGTGGAGTTAGTCGCTCTTGGTCTCATCCAGGATTGTCCCATCTAGAGTTGCATTGTCCAACTTGGCTCCGCTCAAGTTAGCCTCATCGAGGATCGCTTCGCTTAAGTTGGCTTGGGTCAGGTCTGCTTTTACTAGATCTGCTCCACTTAAATTTGTCTCATCCAAGTTGGCCCCATGCAAGTTAGCCTCATTCAGGTTTGCTTCGCTCAAGTTAGCTTGGCTTAGGTTTGCCACAACTAGGTCAGCTTGGCTTAGATTTGCTTCATCCAAAACAGCTCCATCTAGGACTGCCCCATCCAGAAGCGCTCCACTCAAATTGGCTCCACTTAAATCTGCATTCGTTAAATTGGCTCCATTGAGATCTGCGTGGCTTAGACTTGCCCGACTCAGTGTTGCCCTATCCAGGCTTGCCCCATCCAGAGTCGCTCCGTCTAGAATTGCTTCGCTCAGGTCGGCTTCAAGCAGGCTAGCTTCACATAAGTAGGCTCCATTCAAGTAAACGCCTTGCATCTTCGCCTGATTCAGGTTGGAATGACTCAGGTCGGTTCGACACAGATCTGTAGCAGTTAGATTAATGCCACTCAGGTTAGCTGAACGCAAGTTGATTCCCTGTAGGCTTTTCCCGCTTAAATCCACTCCACTTAAGTTGACCTCATGAAAATCCCGCTCTCCTGCGGCATAGCGCGTCAACAATTCATCAGCATTCATCTGCATTACCTCTCTATA
>DATNPI010000735.1:0-12078 GCA_036703325.1 Coleofasciculaceae cyanobacterium | reverse complement strand
GGTGATTTCAACTGGTTACTGGATTGGCACATAGGTCACTTTGGTAGTCTCAACTTAGAGGCGATTTATCCATTCCTCAATGCTCTGGGTTTACTGACTTTGACAATTACTGGAATTTCCATGTGGGTGCAGACGCGACGTGCTTCCCGGAAACACTCTTAAGACGCGACTCACTCATTGGGAGAAGCGATCGCACTCGAAATTGGTAATAGATAATGGAAGAAAAAGACCCTCTTAAGAGGGCAAGAATTTGACCAATTACGAATTACCAACAACAGCGACTCTCTCTATAATTTTAGATGCACCAATGATTAGGATTTGCAATACCTAAAAGGTTAAGTTTTGTTCCTCTCAACGTTAGACATTAGGGGGACTTTCATGCTGATAGTGCGTAAGTTCATTTACACAAGAAGCTGAATTTCAAGTTCCTCATCTTGTGATCAAGTCTTATGCCTCAGCACCAACTTTGAACGTACCCACAGAGGCTTGCAATTGAGCCGCAATTTCTACCGTTTCTTGGAGAGAGCCAGAAACTTGTAGTGTGGAATTAGAAGTGCGGTCCGAGACTTTGGCAATCTCCTTCATCAACTCAGTAACAGCTTGAGACGTCTCGACCTGAGACACGGTCGCATGCGAAATCGATTGCACTAGAGAGTCGATTTGGCGAGACACCTCCAAAATCTCAGTCAAACTCAGCTTGGCATCCTCAACCAGATGAGTACCTTCAACCACCTGAGCCGTACCTAACTCCATCGCTTCGACCACTTCGCTGGTTTCTTGCTGGATGTTGTCAACAATCTTCTCAATTTCTCTGGTCGCCGCCGCCGAACGGGCTGCCAGTTCCCCGACTTCTTCAGCGACTACCGCAAAACCCTGACCTTCTTCACCGGCTCTGGCCGCCTCAATCCCAGCGTTGATTGCCAACAAGTTCGTTTGCAGAGCGATTTGCTCAATTAGGGAAGCGACCTTAGAAATCTTTTGGGACGATTCACCTAAGCGCTTGACTTTTTTCGCAGTCTGGGCAACAGTTTCTCGGAGAGTAAAGATATTTTGCACCGAGCGATCCATTGCCCGACCGCCAGCTTCGGCAGTGGATGAGGCTTGGCGAGCCACCGTTGCCGCTCGGCGGGCGTTTTCTGCCACCTCTTGAATTGAACGAGTCATTTCAACAACTGAGTCTAGGGTGCGAGTCGTCTCCTCGGCCTGTTGGAGCGCTTCTGTTGAAAGTTGACGGATTGCCCCTTCATTTTCTCCCAGTGAAGCATTGACCTGAGTTGCCGCTTTTTTCACTTGGGTAACAATTTGCCCCAGATTTTCAACAATTGCATTGAAGAAGTCAGCAACGGTGCCAATTTCCCCGACGGTCACGTCCGCACGTACCGTCAGGTCACCTTGAGCGGCTCCTTCAACATCACTGAGCAGTTCTAAAAGCTGATGTTGGAGTGTTTCTTTTTGTTGACGTTGCTCTTGAGCCAGACTTTCAGCTTTCCGGCGTGCTTGCTCGATCTGTGCTAAGAAATCTACGCGATCCAAACCTAACCCAACTTGAGTCGCTACCTGCTTGAAGAAGGTGATTTCCGACTCCTGCCAGGGTCGTGGACCAGAACACTGATGTGTCACCAGTAAGCCGTGTAGCTTGTTATAAGCCAAAATTGGTGCCACTAAATTTGCCTTGACTTGGAAAGGTTCTAGTTGACCTAGATAACACTTACTCAAACCGACCTCGTAAATGTTGTCAACCGCCTTGACTCGACCCTGTTTGTACTTTTCAACATATTCCTGGGCAAAACAGGGGTCAGCAATATTCGCTCCCAAAGCTCTCGACCAACCACCCCCCACAGATTCAGCAACAATGCTTCCTTGCCAGTTCTCGTCAAAGAGATAGACAACCGCTCGGTCTGTTTTCAGGGTTTCTCGGATGCCAGTAATGGCGGTATCGTAGATATCTTCGACTTTGAGCGCATCCCGGATGCCAGAGCTAATGTCATTGAGTTGCTGGGCGCGTTCGGTTTCAGCTTCTTTTTCGGCTAAGAAATTTACGCGATCTAAGCAAAGTCCAACTCGAATGGCTAACTCCTTAAGGAAGTCGATTTCAGATTGCTGCCAAACATGGGGTGCTGAACAGTGATGTGCAACCATCAAGCCAAAGAGCTGACCATCTTTCAGGAGTGGCGTTACCAAATTTGCCTTGACTTCAAGCCGTTCCATTAACCTCTGATGAGCAGGGTGAAAACCCGCCTCAAAGACATTGTTTGTAGGAACGACACGTCCTTGTCTGTACTCTTCTATGAGATGCTCGCTAATACAGGAGTCTTCTATTTTGTCCCCTAAGGCTCTAGGCCAGACAGGAAGAACAGCCTCTGTAGAGATGTACCCACGCCCGTCAGAATGGAGGCGATAG
Source organism: Coleofasciculaceae cyanobacterium (assembly GCA_036703325.1). Taxonomy (GTDB): domain Bacteria; phylum Cyanobacteriota; class Cyanobacteriia; order Cyanobacteriales; family Coleofasciculaceae; genus DATNPI01. Next base: position 9,677 of record DATNPI010000735.1, on the reverse strand, counting down.
ATGACGACTCGGTCGGCTTCAAGGATTCGTAACGCTCCATGAACTGCCTTTTCGAATATCTCCTGTAGGTCTTGCTCTGTTCGAGCGCTGGAAACAGCAATATCTCCAAATAACCCTGCCTTTTCGGTTTCTGTCGCTTGTGCCCACAATAACGTTTCAAGTCGGCTTGCCATCTGGTTGATATTAGATCCCAGGTCAGCGAGTTCGTCTTCCCCTTCCACGGCAACACGGGTGTAAAGTTCTCCTTGCCCTAGTTTCTCTACCGCATCGTTGACGGCCAGAACTGGACGCGTAGCACGTTTAGCTAGATAAGCGGCGATCGCACTTACTAGCAAGGCCGTCAATGCAGTCCCGATCCCTAGGATCACAAGTAGTTGTCTCTGTGACGCAAAAGCGACCTCTGTAGGTGTGGCAATGACTGCTCCCCATTTCAGATCTGGCAGACCTTCTAGTTCTCCAAACGGTGCATAGGCCAACAGCTCCGTACCTTGCTCAGTTGGATCTTGAGAAACCCCAGTACCTGGCTTCCCTGCTGCTTGCAGTTGAGCTAAGCCTTGAAAAGCTTCCTGAGCCTTTTTATCCTCCTTATTCTTTTCCTCTCCTAGGAAAATTTTTCCAGTCGTGGACTCAACCAAATAATATTCGTCTCCGTCAGTACCGAAGTTTTTGATCAACTCTTCTAAGGAGTCAACCGGCATACGTCCTCGGACAACAGCGACCGTCTGACCCGTGGCGCTATCTTTAACAGGTGCCGCGAAGGCAATGGTAAGCCGATTAGAAGTTCCAGCAACTTTGGGTACGATTGCCTCGCTAATGGCAGGCTGATTTGTTTTGAGTACCTGCTGAAAATAAGCGCGATCGGCGTGGTTTGGCAGAGGGTCTCCTTTCGACTGGATGATCGCATTGCCCTTTAGATCGAATACGGCAATGCTGTCATAGGCCCTGTAAGCAGCTACATAGCGGTCTAGTGCTGCTTGCTTTTGCGCTAGAGGAGTTGTTTCTCTCAGATTAGAATTCGTCAGAAATGGGAGTTCAGCCAGTACTTGAACATCTCCATAACGCTCACGCATGAAGCGCTTGACCTTGTCTTCCATACCAACGGCGCGAGCGATTTTGGTCTGGGAAACTTGCTGAGTGAAGGCTTGGTTGGCAAAGTAATAGGCCGTTACTCCAGTCAGCACCACTGGGATGGTGCCGAGAGCGATCGCCAAAGCTGTAGCTTTTTGTGTCAAGCGCAGCTTTTGCCATACTGGAATACCTACTTTCTGAGAAGTCTGGTGGGTGACAGGCACACTCATCTTCTGAAACTGCTTGGCATCGGTGCCTGACGGCGGCAAGATCGGCTCCAGATGACGTTGAGTGTCACTGTATTGGGTTAAACCTAAATTATTTAGACCCACACCATTGAGGGATTTCTTCCCTTGTCCATTCAGGTGTTGGTTGTAAGCTTTTAGCTCTGGATCAAAGTGAGTAGCCATTAAACGGTTTCCTTGGAGTGATAGTAAATTGGCAAAATTTTGGAAATTTCAGTGCAACAGCTTAGGTAGCTGTGTACAACACATGAACCATGAACCGCTTAGCTTAACTAATGCCGCTCTAAGCGCTAGCTAAGAAAGGCTAAGGCCTCGCTCAACCTACAGGGCTTTATGCACCAAGCTATGCCTGCTGTCGATGAGCGCTCTTGGACGCGATCGCGCTCTTCGCTAGGAAAGATTACGGCTCCTCTTAGCGCTTTATTGCAGAACGCACCTTTCGTGATTAGCAAACCAGACCTGACACAACTTGTCTGGTGTAAGGAATTAGATAGTTAGGTAGATATACAACTGCATTAGATCTTCAACTTCTGGCACAACCCAACAAAAACCTGGCTGACGCAGCTCATCACTGCCCTGTAGAAGCCACAGCTCATTGCTTATTGGATATTGTGCTTGAGGGAACGCTTCTTAAAGCACTCGTCTACAAGCCACGCCAGCTGCGGTGATGCCACTACCAGCTGCAATTAGAGCACCCATAGGGCCTCCAACTGCCTCGCCAGCTACAGCCATTTCGATCGCCACAGCTAATACACACTCATCCAAATCAGCTTCCGAACCGGGTTGAGCATTGGGATGATTGTCTTTCCAGGCTTGAGCTAAGGGAAGCGCCAGTTTTGCTAATTGATTATGGAGGTCAAACTCTCGCATTTCGTCGCGAGATACAGGAGCGAAACTGGTCGACTTCAGATTACCGGATTTTTTTTCTGAGTTGAATAAACTCATAGTGCTAGTACCTAAAAAACACCACATTCAGGAAGAATGATATTGATCGGAGAAGATAGACAACCCTGGTGGTGTCCAATCTACAGTGGAGCTGAAGTAAGGAGGCTGCGGTTGCTAACCCTCTATTTTCATTCACTGAGATGGTCGAACCCGTAAGACGGCTGTATAACCTGTATTACAATACGTGTATCATAAGACAACTAGCCAAGGGTTCGCAACAAAGTTAACTAGGTTTTATCGAGTCTTCATAAATGGCCTAGTCCGGCTCGTCAATCCAGCAGTAGATAAAAGTGTATAAGCTGCTGGGCAGTTAATCGGCGTAGTTTACATTCGGGTGTTCTGTCTGGTCTCAGTTGTCCGTCAGGCGAAAGCTACTGACTACTGGCTACTGACTACTGACGGAGGACAAAAAACTATCAAGTAAATATGCAAGTTAAATGTGTAACAGCTTACCAGTAAATACAGCAGTCTGTGGACAGACGCGATTAATCGTATCTCTCCACAGACTGCTGCGCTTGAACCAAGGCTCCCACGCGCTTAAAGCCGTGGAAGTCTCAAAAATTGACAATCCTAGGAATCAGAACCTACATTCCCCAAAACAAGTATCACACTACTTGTTTTGGGGAATGGGAAGAAGATTCTACGTAGTCTATGTATTGTTAATTACCAATCGTGGTCAACTTTTGGTTCATGTTACAGGAGTAGTTTACTCAAAAAGGACAGTAACATCATTGGACTGAAGAAAGTAATTCCATATCTCCAGCGCTAAATCACTCTCAAACTCAAGCTTCTCAACAGCTTTACATTTTTCAGGACAGCATTCAGTTTCGCCGTCTACCGAACCCTCTGGAATTACCAAGCAGATATTAACAACCGGGATATCCTTACCCTCACGAAACCCACTGTAAGTGCTAAATCTAACTGCAGCAATGTAGTCCAGGTTGATGATCATATCTGCGAGTCGGATGAACGCCACAATTAACTCCTCGCAAAGATAATTTCGTAAATTTCTGGCAAAAAAACCTCTAATAAGTCAGGTAGTATACCAAATTAGCTTGGTCAGGACTTAGGCAATATTCGCCGAGTAACCCGCCAGATCTGGAGGGAGTTAGCTCTTCCCTCAAAGTTGAGGGTTAGGAGGGGCGAATGCGCAAGTCCTGTTGGTAAAATTACTCAATCGTTGGAATCTTCTCCATCTTGCAAAAGAGCACCCCCTGCTTCCCAAACGATTTAATCACTCATTTCTGACTTCTCTGCTACAAGGTGACAAGTAGCGCCTCCTCTAAGCCCTGGTGGAGTTTAACCTGTCACGTAGCTGAAGCAAATGAGGAGTGATTCTTATCCTAATGCCTTCAGTCTAAGAGATGATCCAAGTTGTAAGCTCCCTGTAGAACCTGTAATACGTCATTCGCATAATATGGCAATTAACTGACTATCAGCAATACAAGCAAGCAGGCTTCATCGAGTCTTTAAACAATGCTTCATTTAACCTATTAGCGCTAGCAAACCAATAAACCCTTAACAATTTTTATTAAAACTTATTCTAGGAATCACCCCTCCAAGTATTACAGTCGCTCGAAAATCTTTGGTAATCGGCGTTTCCTGTTACGGGTTGAAATAGCAACTGTAAAGTTAACTGCTGTAAGACGTTGCTAGCGAGTAGTTGTAATACGTCTTTGGACAGGGAAAGAATTATTAAGCCTTGCTATCGAAATACCCATGTCTCCAGAGGTAAAAAGGACTCACTAGACTACTGAGAAATAGCTGCATTTCGCAAGCTGCAATCAAGTCAGTCCGCACACCAACGCCGTGCTTGAGCAAGTGAAAAGTGATTTTTCGCAAATCGTTTGTCATGTAAGCAACAGTTGCAATAGGTCGCTGCCAAGGTTTTACACTCAGCATCCGTGTCACATGACGACTTAACCCAATACCCCGGAAAAAGGGAATTAAATACTCACGCTCCAGACGCCAAGGCGGAATTTTGTGATCGATTTGCATCGCGGGGTTGTACCAAATCTCCCAACCGTTGGCTTGAATGTGAGACAGCATCTCTAAATCTTCGCTGGTAACCATACTGTTAGAGGTACGCCCTGTCAAAACAAGCTTTGAGGGAACACTATTAACCCAAGCTTGCTTGCGCACAACTAACCCAGCCGACGGTGGTAGTACTTTCTTGTGAGGTTCATACCGCAATGGCTTTGAACCCCGTTCGGTGATTGCTAAAAAGGGAGCAAGTCGATGAAAATTTTCCGGAGGTGTGACTTCAAAAACACCGTGGATTTGACTGCCATAAGCACCAGCCTCTGGGTGAGCTAGAGCAAAAGCGTAAGCCTCTGCCACCCAGTTAGGTGCAGGTATGTTGTCATCGTCTAGAAAACCAACCAGTGTGCCTCTCGCTTCCTCAAAGGCACGCTTGCGTGCAAATGCGGCTCCCTGTTTTGGCTCAAAGTAATACCTCAAGGGATATTGCTCTGGCCAGCTAGCTTGATAGGCTTGAACAACTTTTGCTGTGTCGTCGGTACTATTGTTGTCAACAACAATGACTTCCCAGCTGAAGTGTTCTTTGTGAAGTGAACCCAGGATTGCGTCTTCGCAGGAGATTCGTAGTCGCTCTAAAACTTCCGGTAGACGCCTTTCCCCATTATATGTAGGAATGGCGACAGTCAAATCAACGACCATCGTCTTTACCAAAAATTGGAATGCAATAGACCAGGTATTTTTAGTATGCCCAGTTTTGTGTATAAAACTAGCTCTGTGCAAAAAGAAAACCCCACCAGTACGACGACTAGCGGGTGGGGTGCAAGTTGTTTGTAGTGCTGTCTTTCTATATCTCTTGAGCTAATGCCACTTATGCAGAGGTTACAATTCTTGGGAAGAGTGCTTGGAGAAAAGAGCTGATGGGTGATTTGACGCGCCGGAAATTTATCATTGTTTCCACGCTGGCGGCTGGGTTTGCGCTGGCGGTTCACCCCCTTTATGCCCAAGTCATCACTACAGATACTCAAGGCTTGGTAGCGGGTGAAGTGAAAATTCCCGTTAACGATGGGGAAATTCCGGCTTACAGGGCGATGCCTGCTAGTGGCGAGAATTTCCCGGTGGTGCTGGTAGTTCAGGAGATCTTTGGTGTGCATGAACACATCCAGGATGTCTGTCGCCGCTTTGCCAAACTGGGTTATTTAGCGATCGCTCCTGAAATGTTCGCCCGTCAAGGCGATGTTTCCAAGATGAGCGATGTTCAAGAAATCATCTCCAAGGTTGTCTCGAAAGTTCCAGATGCCCAAGTCATGTCTGATTTAGATGCCACTATCACTTGGGCAGAGAAGTCAGCTAAGGGAAACCTCGACAAATTAGGTATCACAGGCTTTTGTTGGGGTGGGCGGATTACCTGGCTGTATTCAGCTCACAACCCCAAGGTAAAAGCTGGAGTTGCCTGGTATGGACGTTTGGTTGGACAGTCTACACCTTTAACTCCCAAACACCCTGTCGATATTGCAGCTGAGTTGAAAGTGCCCATTCTCGGACTCTACGGTGGCAGCGATAATGGGATTCCCAACCAGAGTGTAGAGCAGATGCGTGACAGCCTCAAAGGTGGGGGCAGTGCTTCGGAAATTGTTCTCTACCCAGACACGCCGCACGCTTTTTTTGCCGATTACCGCCCTTCCTACCGACAAGAGCAAGCAGAAGACGGATGGAAACGCCTACAGGCTTGGTTTAAGCAGCATGGTGTTGCTTGAGTTAGCTAAATAGGCAATTTCGCGATAATTCTATTTTGTTCAGGAAGACTTTCTGTGTACTCTGACTCACCGGAATTGATTGAGTGTAGCGATCGCTTCTCCATCATCCTGAACACAGCTACCTATTCCGTCAGTCTTGCCCCAAGAACTGCTAAACTATCGCCATCTTTACAGAATTAAGATTGTTGTATGAGCAAAATGAGCCAAATGCAATGTCCCAAATGTCAAGGAAGCCTGGAAACAGTTGCCTATTCCAATATTGAAGTAGACCGTTGCACAAACTGCAAAGGTATCTGGTTTGATTCCCAGGAGGCTCAGACACTCAAGAATATTGAAGGCTCTGAGACTATAGACACTGGCGACCCCCAAGCAGGCAATAAGCTCGATGAAATAGGGGATATCAATTGCCCGAAATGTAAGACAAAAATGACCAAAATGGTCGAACTCAAACAAACTCACATTTGGTATGAAAAATGCCCTATTTGCTATGGTATATGGTTTGATGCAGGTGAGTTTAAGGACTTCAAAGAAGAGGGTATGCTGGATATGTTTAAGGACATCTTTCGCGGAGAAAGGCGTTGACTAATGTCTAATAACTAATAACCTTTCTTGGACTGGCACTTTCCCGCTAACTTTACCGACAGTCCTCAGTCCTTACTTAAATGGGAGTGCATAACGATCAGAGTTTCCGCTAGCTGGCTGAGGCGAGTTTCCAAATCTTGTTTGCGGGTTAACAACTGCCGCAGCTTTTGATAACGAGCGATCGCTAAACTTACACTGGCAACCTGATCGGGTGGGCAGGGGCGCGACCACGTCTGACCAGCCGCATCCAGTCCACAGAGGCGATAACCAGTACGGGGGGATTCACACGTCACCTTGGCATCCGGTTGATTCAATACTTCTTGCACGTAGTCCATCAAGCGATCGCTTTCAGCGTGGCGCACTGCTCCGACACCCTCTGGGACTTCACGGGCATGAGACTCTAACCAGCCATCAACAATAGGCCCTTCCATATAAATATCTTGAATTTGCCGCACGATTGTTTGCAGTTCCTGCTGCCATCCACCGACAAGTGTTTGGATTTCTTGCAGCAGGTTCATTGCCAAGGCAGGGTTAGCGGCATGGCGATGTTCGCTGATGCTGGGCGGTTTCAATTTGGGCAGCGTTGGCGTCTTGCCTTGGTGCTGGCGGGCGGGGAAAGGCTGTACAGCTACTGAGAAGGAAGGCTCACCCGCCTCTTGATGACGCGCAGATCGTCCTTCAACGGAATCGGTTGGGTGTCCTACATTGGCAGTTGTCTTTCGGCTGTCAGTTGGGCTAGTTTGTCCCAACTGATGTAGTGCTGTCTCGATCCGTTGCAGTTCTGGTTTCATGGTTAGTTCATGCCACTGGTCAAAATCACCAACTCTTTAATTCCAGCACAACCCCTTGAGGTCAGCGCACCCGATGAATTTTGTGAGTTGCTCTGATTTTGGGTTTTTGGTCATTTTAACTGCATTAGCTGGGAAAAATGGGACTTCTCCCATAAGTCTGACCGCTTAAACTATTTGAAACGGGCGTACAGCCTTGTCGGCGACTGTCTTTAAGAGGTTTGACAAAAGAAGTATGAAGTGTGAAAGATGAAGGATAAAGTTGACACTTGTGATCGCAAATACAAAAACATCTACTAGTCAGGTCATCCTGGTAACAGGGCCATCGCGGTCCGGGAAAAGTGAGTGGGCAGAAATGCTAGCGATGCAAACTGGTAAGGTTGTCATCTATGTAGCAACCGCTTCATCTGACCCCAATGATGTTGAGTGGCTTGCCCGGATTGAGAAACATCAGCAGCGACGCCCAAGTTCGTGGACGACTCTGTTAGTGCCGGTGGAGTTGGCAGCAACAATTCGAGAGTATTCTGATAGCAGTTGCTGTCTCTTGGTTGATTCTTTGGGAACCTGGGTGGCAAATCTGCTTGACCAGGATTCAGCACTTTGGGAGACAACATGGCAGGATTTATTGGATAGTTTGGTAGAGAGCGCAGGTAGTGTCATTTTTGTGGCAGAGGAGACTGGCTGGGGCATTGTTCCTGCTTATCCAATTGGGAGACTATTTCGCGATCGCCTTGGCGAATTAGTACGCAAGCTGGGTATCATTGCTAAACCCGTCTACTTAGTTACCGGCGGTCATGTTCTCAATCTCAGCGCCCTAGGATCGCCGCTACCATAGAAATAGTAAGGCAAACTGGGGATTGAGGAGAGTTACTTACTGGAGTTTGGCAATTTTGGATGATGCTGTCCATAGGGTCATCAAAAATAACCTTCTTACCAGTAGCACTAGATTGCTAAAAATTTGTAAAATTAAATACCAAAAAAGTAATTTTTGCCAAAAATTCAGTTATTCAACACCCAACATCCAAAAGCTCAAACCTTTCATGGCATCTGAACAACAAGTCAAACGCTATCTCGCTTATTGGTTACAGTTAGGCAAAAAAGTTGTAGTTCGCAACGGTGACTTAACCCTGCAACCGCAATCGGTAATTGCAGGCGATCGCTATAGCGATGAATTTGAAAGCATATGGCAGCAAATTCTCTCACCAGAGAGTGGTGATTGTTACCTGGAAGGTACTACGCAAACCATTGGCGAGCTGTTGACACCCCGATGGAACCTAGATCCTTGTGCCCGTTGTGATATGCCGGTACCCGTGATAAATATCGGGATGCCGCCAGAACTGTGTCCCTGCAACGATTTACCCCTGTGGCCAAATACAGACATACCAGCACCGCGAGAGCCTGTTAGGAGTCATGAGCGCTTGAGAGAGATACGCGATCGCTTACACAAAACCGATGGTCAGCGAGAGCCACAGCAGGATGTATCCAATAGTCCGAATACAGAAACACCGACACCAGGCGACGCTGTCAATAGTCAAGGGCGTCTGAGTGAAATTCGCGATCGTTTGCAAAAAGCCAACCGTCATTGACACTTCTCTGCCAACTCTACCGCCCCCAAGGCTTTGAGTGTGGCTTTTTGAGCCTCCGTTAAACCAGTAACGCCGGTGATGTTCATCCCTTCGTAAGCTCGGTCAGCTCTCAGTGTTTTTAGACACTCGCCTGTCTTAACATCCCAAAGCTTAATCGTCTCATCTACACTGCCACTAGCTAAGGTTTGACCATTAGGATTGAATGCGACTGACCGTGCCCTCTTACTATGTCCCTGCAAAGTTTTCAGACATTGGTCTGTACTAACACACCATAACTTCACAGTTTTATCTCCACTACCACTAGCGAGAGTTTGACCGTCTGGACTCCAAGCCACTGAAAATACCCGCTCACCGTGACCGTGCAAAGCTTTAAGACATTGACCAGTGCGGACATCCCACACCCTCACCGTCTGGTCATAGCTGGCACTGGCCAGGGTTTGACCATCTGGACTCCAAGCTACTGAAAATACCCGCTCACTGTGACCGTGCAAAGCTTTAAGACATTGACCAGTGCGGCTATCCCACAACCGCACCGTCTGGTCTTCACTGCCACTGGCAAGGGCTTGACCATCCGGACTCCAAGCCACTGAGAATACCCAACTGTTACAACCGTACAAAGTGTTGAGACATTGACCAGAACGAACATCCCACAACCTCACCGTCTGGTCTTCACTGCCACTGACCAGAGTTTGACCATCCGGACTAAAGCTGACTGACCAGATACCACTG
>DATNPI010000281.1:0-2334 GCA_036703325.1 Coleofasciculaceae cyanobacterium | reverse complement strand
GAAGCGATCGCCTCCTCGCCATCTGCTTGTCACTTTCCTGCCACATTTGTTTGGTAATCTTAGTCGATCGATGCTGAACACACACAGCGACTGAGAACAGACGCTTTTTGGCCAGTCACGGCGTCAACTACACCATTGCCTATGAGTTTGACAGGTAGGGAGCGGGTGCTATCTTAATTGAGGCGAGTGCTACGTCAAGCCTATTACCCGCTTGACCAACCTGAACAAGCGTTAATTTGTTACGAATGGATGGAAGACAAAGACTATCTGACCATATTGAGCAAACATTAGGAGAAACACAGCTCTCAGCGAGCGGTTGTGACTCCGAAGTCATCTATCTTATGGTTGAATACATGAAGGGGACTTTGGAAAAGCCCCATCCGGTTTTTGGCAATATGCCGATTTGTCCTTTTGCCCGAAAAGCTCGTTTGGAGGCTCGGATTCTGTACAAAGTTGACCGCTTTTCAGCTCATACAGACCTCAAACTAGATTCTCCGGTCATGAGGATAATTAACGAGTTTTGTCAAGATGAACGCTATGAAGTTTTACTGGTAATTCATCCTGACAAAGAGGCGATGACAGGCTTGGCGATGCAACAATTCATTGACGACCTTAATGAAAAGATATCTGACGCTGGTTTAGTAGCTTTCGGCAGTCATCCCGATGAAAATTTCAAGATCCAGGGTGTTTATACAAGGAAAGAGCCGTATCTAAACTTCACAGTTCAAACCAAGCAGCTGCTCCAGAAAGCTTCAGATTCGTTATTGAAAACTGATTATTACAAAAACTGGACGCCCGACAATCTAAGGTATGTTGGTCTTCCAAGGGGAGAGTAATATTTTTTTATGATTAAGAGTTTGGCTACCCTCGAAAATCTAGGAATTGCTGTCGGAATTGTTGCTTTGCTCCTGGCGTTAGCAGCGCTAGCGCTAGAAATACGCTATCGGCGTCGGCCTGGCAATGAGTTGGAGCTAACCGCAGGAGACTGGAACCTGAAGGTCTCGGAACAGCAACGGTATTTACTGGTCGGTAACTTAGAGTTCCGCAACCGCAATCCTTACCGAGAGGTGATGGTGCCGGAAGTGCAAGCACAGGTGAAACTGTTGTCGAAGGCCAGTCTAAAGGGTGTTACTTGGCATACCCAGGTGATTCCCCGTCACCGAGATGCGTCTCCAAGACCGGATGACTATTGGTTTGCTTACATTGTCAAGCCTGGAGAGAAGACTGGGCTGGAAATAGCGATTGAAATCCGAGGGGAAGATCTCAGCCAGTTACAGACGGCTTGGCTCCAGGTTCACTATGAAACCTATGGCCCGGAAGGGTTAGTTCTCAAGGTGCGCCATATTGTAATTCCCTTAAAGTTTCCTGCTACCGACGCGGCGCTAGGCTGGCGGCATACACCTTGTGCTGATGTCTTGCCGATTCCGACTCATATCCTCACCCCCTTGGATAACCCGGTGGCGGTGGTTCAACGCTACGTTCTTTCCCATGCTAAACCTGGTGATGTGGTAGCAATTAGTGAGACGCCCGTGGCAATTATGCAAGAGCAATGGCGTCACCATAGCGAGGTAAAGCCAGGATGGGTTGCCAAGCGATTATGTCAATTCTTCTACCGCACCTCTAGTATGTCCACGGCTTGTGGTTTACAGACTCTGGTGGAGATAAGCGGCCCAGTGCGGGTGATATTTGCCTTGGTGGTGGGAGCGATCGCTAAGAAGTTTTTGGGCATACCTGGTGTCTTTTATCAGCTGGCAGGAGACCAAGCGCGGCTAATTGATGATGTCACCGGCACTCTCCCTCCCTACGATCAGTTCATCGTTTTGGGCCCAGAAAATCCCCAACAGGTGGTCGATCAAATTCAACGGGAGACGGGACTTGCTGCCGCGATTGTCGATGCGAACGACTTGAAAGCTGTGAAAGTTTTGGCAGCAACCGCTGATGTTCCCGCGAATTTTTTAGAGCAGGCCTTGATCAGCAATCCGGCAGGAAATGCTGATGAGCAAACACCTGTGGTTTTGATTCGTCCAACCAAGCCAATATCAAGCCAGGAATTAGCCCCAACCGAATCAGAGGAGACAGTCTCTTTAAAAACATCCCTTACCTGAGGCAGGACAAAAGCTCAGGGATCGAACATACTCCACTCTGGCGTTGAGCGCGAGTACTGTATCGGTATTCTATAGCCCTTCTTGATTGGATGCGGTACACTCTGACCTCTCTCCAAACCTCTCTCAAGAGTAGGAGAGAGGCTTTGATTCTTACTCCCCTTCCAGCTAAAAACATTATTCCTTTTCCCTCTCCTTGTAGGAGAGGGCTAGGGAGAGGTGGGAAGGGGTT
>DATNPI010000231.1:0-18010 GCA_036703325.1 Coleofasciculaceae cyanobacterium | reverse complement strand
GGACGCAGCTTGGCTAATTGCTGGTTAACCCAACTTTGGTTAAAAACAGCCTCATAAATGCGGTTATAAACTCTCAAGGTTCCATTCTGCTTGACTACCAACCCCGACAGCCGCAATTCCATTTGTTCGGAACTGTCATCTGCTGCAATTTCTCTCTGTTGCAAGATTTGCTGATAGAGTCCCAGCAGCCTACTGGTACGTTGCTCATTGCTGAGGATGCGATCGCGTATCGTCCTCAAATGCTCCGGTTCATCCTGAGATTCCCAATTGTCGGTAATGTACGCTTGAACTAATCGTTCAACATTCGGATTTCTACTTTCTGCCCTGTCAACAACCAACTTGCATAACTTCTGGGAAAGAAAAGGTTGTCCCCCCGACCAATTCAAAACCGCTTCTAAAATATTTTCGGGATTATCTACCTTTCCTACTAATCCAGGGATTAACGATGATTTTGCTTCGTCTAATTTAAAACCAGTTAAATCAATGGCTCGACCAATATTAAACGGCGTCCGCTTTTTATTTTGAATTAAATCAGATGGTGCCGCCACCCCTAACAAACAAAAGGTGAGGCGATTATATTCTGGATTTTCAGCTCGTAAGTGATTGTAGCAACCCCGGATAAACGCAAAAAAGTCATCAGTCGGAAAATTTAAACTGAGAACGCTATCGATTTCATCAATAAAGATGACAATCCTTTCAGCAACCTGCGTCAGCAGTACTCCTTCAATAAACTTATTCAATCGCTTGGCAGGAGAGAATAAATTGTACTCGTACCACCAAGTAGACAAGTCGATATCTAGATCGAAACTCTCAACGAGAGTATCAATCATATCCACATACCATTGCTCTGGAGTTGCATATTGAGTACCCCCTATCGAAAGGTCGATTACAGCACAAGCAATTCTATCTTGTCTCAGCCTACGCATTGTTTGAACTCGCAAACTAGATTTCCCAGTCTGCCGCGAGTTCAACACATAACAAAATTCTCCAGCTTTCAAACCTTCATAAAGCTCATCATCTGCCTTACGCTTCACATAGGTAGGAGCATCTTCTGGTAGAGTACCTCCGATACTATATTCATATTTATGCCTGTTTTCCATTCCGCTTCTTCCTCTATTCTCCTCTCTGCGAGGAGCTAACAAACCATACCAATGATTAATAGCTAAGTGTTGAGGCGGACACGGAAATACTGACGGTACAAATCACAACGAGACATCACACAATTTCCTTGCAACTTCACCAACCCCATGCTGTGCAACTTAAAGGCTAGTTCTGAGTCTACTTCCACAGGTTCTAGTGAAGTCACGCACAGTAAAAGCGCATCTTCCAGTTCTCGATGCTGTCGTAAATTTTGCAATTGGCGTCCCAAATGATCACGGAACACCCCCTCTTCTGTGGGAGCTGTTTTCAACAACTGTTCAAGCGTGACATTTTGATTTTTAATACAATCAAAAGCCTTCCGCACTAAAGCAGGATGCCCTCCAACCATTGCCATCAACTGCTCAGCTTCAGATGCGTTCCAGTTTAGACCATATTGCTGTGCCAAATCCTGCACCTGCTGGAGGCTAAATTCCGGCAACTCAACTGTAAGTCCTACACCCGCAAGCGGCGAGGAATTGATGTCCATCGCTCTATAAACTTCAGTTGAGTGTACCACGATAAACCGAATTTTTTTCCAAATCTCCCCAATGCGATCGCTCTGTCTTGCTTGGTCGTACCACCCCCGAAGTAAGCGACAAAAATCATTAAAAAGTGCTGGTTGTTCAAATACTAAATCAACATTGTCCAATCCTACAACCAGAGGGCTATTGATTTTTGCCAAAAGATACCTCTGAAAATAACGAGTACAGTTTTTATTTAAACCGTACATATCTTTCCAGTACTCATCCACCCGGTTCTCTAGTTCTAGGCTGTCACCCGCATTAGCACACAACCACTGTAAGAACTTCTGATAATCGGTTAAGACTGTACTATCCGCTAGCTGAAAGTCTAACGTCAGTGTTTGATAGCCCTGCTCCCTTGCCTTACCAAGAACTCGTTCCAACAGCAAGGTTTTGCCCATCTGCTGAGGTGCTTTGAGCCGGATTAAACATCCAGGCTTCAAAATCTCCTCATAGCATTGAGATTCATCAGGCACTCGCTCCACATAAAAAGCAGAATCCAGCGCCACTGAACCCTCTGGAGATTCTAGCTCTACGCTTGACAGAATTTGACTAACGTATTTTTTAACAACTTCATTACTTACCCATTCAGGTCTATGTTTAGCAAATAGTTCAACTAATTCCTGACGCTGACGAAAATGCTCCCCTTTTTGATTAGCAAAACCGAACTTACTGCAACTGTTTGCAATATGATGTCTAACATTTGAGGGGTCACAATCCAGCACTTGGGCGATCGCTTCCTCTGGTTCACCAGCCAAAAATGGCTTCAGCACCTCCTTTTGCTTGGGTGTCAGTCTTTCGTAGGCTTCGTTGAACTCTTTTGTATCCATGCTCTTTATCATACAAAGACTAATAACTTTTGATAGGTTGTGAGTTTTTTTACACAAATGACTTTGTTCTATTTTTTGTGAGTATTTGAGATATTTTGAACCCAATTGAACAAGACTAGAAAATACACTTTATCGTCTTAATAGTAGGAATTACAAAGCTTCTAGGTAGGAGATGTTAACTTTTTTATGACCTTAGAACATACCCAAAACATCCAGGCAAACAGTCCAGATAATCAGTCCGAATTTAAGCAACTAATAATTCCTGGCATGGAGGAATTTATGGAAAAAACTAACACTCAACTTAAACTCACATCTTGCCTCACCCCACGCACCCACCAGGGATTCAAATCCCTGACTAATAGCTAAAGTCCTCTAAAGAGGACTGGAAAACAATATGTGAGTCCACTTAAGTGGACTTGATCTATGAGCCGGGGAATTGATTCCCCGGCGGGTGAGAGCGATAGTGCAAAATTTCAGTAACAGTATTCAAAATGAGCTACACCAACAAGCAAAATAGAGCCAAGTTATCCCAACATCACAGTGTTTTCGTAAATACAACCCTCAATCTTCTAAGCCTACTGAACTTTGAGCAACCCCTAGCACAATGCCAAAAATGCCTTGCTATCTCCCCAAACCTAGCGCGAAACCACAAGCGGCAGATTCATTGCTCACATTGCGGAGTTGAATATATCGTTAATAGCAGCTCCCCAGTCGAACTGGTGCGATCGCATTTCCGAAAGCAACACCTCTACATCAACGACATCGAAGACATCTTCGGACATTGCCAGCGTCTTGCCTCCATAGCCCATCGCCTCCAACAAAACACTCTAGACTATCCACCCATACAAGGATTATTAGAAGCACAGAAGCAAGCACAACGATTCATCCATATTAATAGCTGGGGCATCAGCCGAGAATTTCTGATGGCTTTGAAATTGGTTGCACAGGATATTCCAGTACGCGCAATCATCTCTCTGTCTCCAGACCAAAATTGGCTCTTGGATGAATTGCACAACTACAGAGACGAAGCACCAAATCTCCAAATTAAAACAGTTTGTGCCTCTAGTCACAACTGGGATAAACTGCCGCACCAAAAACTAATTGTGGTTGACGGTTTGCTAGCGTTCAAGGGCAGCGCTAATCTAACCCTGGCGGCATGGCGCAAAGCACAATGGGACTATGACGAGATAGAAGTTGTCACCGATGTAGAAAAGGTTATCAGCCTCCATAATCGCTACTTTTCTCCCATTTGGGCTAAATTGAGCGACTATGGGGAAGCGATCGCAATTCGCCATAATCTGATTGAAACCGCTGCCTGAAGAAAAAGCGATCGCTCCCACAAGGCACATCAGGCAAACCCCAAAGACTTAAGTGCTTGAGAGTGCATAAGCGGCAATAGAGCAGAGATACAGACTAACTAGATGCATGGTTGCCTCACTGCCCTTGGAGTCGGTGGGGTTTTTCTTTTCTTCCCTACCCTCAACATCACCTTCAAATAGACTGCAATTCTTAATATAGTCACTGTTTAGCCCTATGCAAGAGAACTTAATCTATGAGCTAAGGGTTAAAACCCCTGGCGGGTAAGCAGACAGTTGCCATATGTCAACTAGAGCAACACTGTTGCTAAAATTACCTTCTTGGCATTTCTGTCAATAGGTAGAGGGAAACAACCTAATCAGTTGAGAGCCTGGTAGGAACTTGTTGCGTTTTGAGAAAATTGATGAAACTAAAACTGTTATCAGGGATGCTTGCTACTGCTGTTATTACTATTACTCCCCTAGCGACAAAAGCTCAAGAGCAAGCTCCACAAACACCGCAAAATAGACCCCGCCTTGAACTTAATCAAGAACAACAACTCCAATTAGAGCAAATCCAGAACCAAACTCTTCGACAAATTGATACTGTCCTTACCCCAGAACAGAGGGGTCAATTTAATGCTGGTAGACAAAATGGTCAAGGAATAGGAGCCATTCAAGAACTCTCAGAAAATCAAAGAACTCAACTTCGGACAATTCTGCAAAGAGCTAACTCCCAAGTAGAACAGCTGCTGACACCGGAACAAATACAGCAAATCCAACAACAGAGTCCACCGGGACAGTAAGCGATCGCATATTTAATTTGTAATATAAACGTACTGGGAAAAGGTTCAGGGGAAAAGGGCTTTCCTTTGAAGCTTCTAACAAAATTGGGCGATTGTGACACTCCCGTTGCGATCGCCTCTTGCTGCATTTACCAAGATTTACAACGCATCACCAGAGTGAACGTTACAGTAAAAAAAACCTTCTGTTAATAATCTGCTTTTGGAGTAGTGCTGCCATGACTAATACTGCTTCTGCCCAAAGCGGCAGCTTCTGGGACTTTGACTTTGCCCCGCCACAACCAACACAAGATGCTGACTTACTCAGGCAGCTGAACTTTATTCCAGGGCTAAAAGAAATTTTGATGCTGCGTCAGGTTCATGCTCTAGAACATGCAACTGTCTGGGTTTTGGCCGAGCGTGGTAATGCCAGTAACACTGCATATTCAACTACTGCCCGTCAGTTAGACAATGATACCTTAGGGGGATTATCCACTGACCAGGGGTTTTATCTGTATGGCCAGCTGAACTTGGCTGACTTGAGAAGAGCTGTACCCATTGCCTTAGAGCGCCTTACTAGCGGAGAATGGGACTTGGCAGTGCATCCCCGTTGCGGCACTAATCTCTCAGTTGGAATGTTTTTAACTGCTGGATTAGCGTTAGGGGCGCATCTCCTCCTGCCGCGAGGCCCTATCGAACAAATCATCGGTCTTGGTCTAGCCGCTGCAACGGCCACTCAACTAGCACCGGATGTCGGTAGCCTTGCTCAACGGTATCTGACGACCGCAATTCCCTTTAACCTAGCGATTGAAGATATTGCGGCGACAACGGACATCTGGGGACGACCAGCGCATTTTGTCCAAGTGCGGTGGAAACAGTAATCCAGACGCAAACGAGTTGGCTTAATTACCAACGAAGTTGGTAAAAAGTAATAAAACTTAAAAACTGGATTAAACAGATAGCCCATAACGAGTAGTACGCTGTAGAACTAGAACGCAAGGGAAAAACTCTATATGGTTCAACGTGGTTCTAAAGTTCGAATTCTCAGAACAGAATCTTTTTGGTTTCAGGATGTTGGCATCGTCGCAAGTATAGACCAGAGTGGCATTAAATACCCTGTAATTGTCCGCTTTGATAAAGTCAACTACGCGGGCGTCAATACCAATAACTTTGCCCAGAGCGAAGTCATAGAGATTGAAGCACCGAAGGCCAAGGCAAAAGCCTCGGTAGCGGCTGGTGGCAAGGGCACACCTATAGACGAGAGAGCTCGCAAGACAGCGTCAGCGACAGGGTCGGCAGGCTCTAACACAGACGGTCAAAAAGGAGAGGAGCCAGGTGGTAGCAGACTTGTAGCGGGCGACCCCAATCAGGGAACCGACGCCCGTTAAGTTGTGCCAGAACTGCCTGAAGTTGAAACAGTTCGCCAGGGTTTAAATCAAGTAACCCTGAATCAGGAAATTGGGGGAGGGGATGTGTTGCTCTGTCGCAGCATCGCCCACCCCCTTTCTGTAAGTGAGTTTTTAGCAGGCCTGAAGAACACTACCATTACCGGATGGCATCGGCGTGGCAAATACCTACTCGCAGAACTTACCAAGTCAGACAGCAGTAACCAAGAAAAACTCACAACTCAGGAATCCGAAGTCACAGGGGAAGAGTTAGTCTCCCAGATTCATCCGTGGGAAAACAATCCAAAATCGGCTAATGCCGGTTGGTTGGGCGTCCACCTGCGAATGACTGGTCAGTTATTGTGGCTCAATCAAGAGCAACCTTTACAAAAACACACGCGAGTGCGATTGTTCTTCCCAGACAGCCGCGAGTTACGCTTTGTTGACCAGCGAACCTTTGGAAAGATGTGGTGGGTACCAGCATCAGAGGCACCAGAAAACATCATTACTGGTCTCCAGAGACTCGGTCCTGACCCCTTTTCTGCTGACTTTTCGGTTGAGTACCTGGTGCGACAACTAAAAAATCGTCAGCGTTCGATCAAGACAGCGCTACTGGATCAGGCATTAGTGGCAGGTGTGGGTAATATCTATGCGGATGAAGCTTTATTCTTGAGCGGCATTCGACCAGAAACGCTTTGTGCCGATTTGCAGATAGATCAGATTTCACGTATCCGCACCAGCATAATTCAGGTTTTGCAAGCCAGCATTGAGGCGGGTGGCACCACCTTTAGTGATTTTCTCAATGTGCAGGGTGTCAATGGCAACTACGGCGGCGTCGCTTGGGTATACGGTCGCACGGGCGAACCTTGTCGCGTTTGTGGCACTTCTATCCAGCGCTTCAAGCTGGCAGGTCGATCATCTCACTTCTGCCCAAAATGTCAGCTGAAGGCGGAAGTATGAAGGATGAAGTATTAAAATATCCTACCTACGAGGGATTCTGTTCGGAGGGGAACGTAGTCCGGCTTGTACCAAAAATTTTGTACACTTTTCATCCTTAGGACACGATAGTGCCTTTGCCGCTACAAAAACTTTTAGGACTTACGCAAAGCCTCTATTTGTAGGGTGTGTTAGCGTAGCGTAACGCACCATGACGGCTATAGATGGTGTAGCTGCGTAAGTCCTGACTTTGTTGAACCAATTGAGAAGTGCTATAGAAGGCAGGGGATTAACTGCTTTCAATACCCAATATCGGTAAAATGCTAAACAAAGGAATTTAGAGTTTTACGTCAGAGCAGAAATTATGGCAGACAAAATCAAAAAAGGGTCTTTGGTTCGCGCTGTCCGCGAAAAGCTGGAAAACAGTGTAGAAGCTCAAGCTAGTGATTCACGCTTTCCGCCTTATTTATTTGATACGAAGGGGGAAGTTATAGATATGAAAGGTGACTATGCATTGGTCAAATTTGGTCAGGTGCCGACGCCGAATATGTGGTTACGCATCGATCAGCTAGAAGTGGTGGGTGCTGCCGCTCCATCTGACGCTTAGAAAAGTAATTGAATTTGTTTATATATGGCATCTACTCCTGATTCCCCAATTTCCTACCCTAACCCGCGTGTATCAGTCATTGGCGGCGGTAAGGTGGGTAGTACCCTTGCCCAGCGAATTGCTGAGAAAAATTTGGCAGATACCGTGTTACTTGACATTGTGACAGGTACGCCCCAAGGTATTGCCCTTGATTTAATGCAAGCACGGGGAATCGAGCATCACGATCGCCACATTATCGGCACAAATGACTACGCTGATACAGCGGGTTCTGATATCGTGGTGATTACGGCTGGCAGCCCTCGCAAACCGGGGATAACTCGGGACGATCTTCTCAAGATTAATGCCAAGATTGTGGTGGAGGCAGCTCAAAAGGCGATCGCTCACTCCCCAGATGCCATATTGATCGTCGTCTCCAACCCGTTGGATATCATGACCTATCTGGCATGGCAGACGACCAAACTCCCACCTCGCCGTGTTATGGGCATGGCAGGTATTCTTGACTCAGCCCGGTTCCAAACTTTCATTGCTATGGAACTAAACGTTTGCGTAAAGGATGTCAGCGCATTGGTACTAGGAGGACACGGAGATTTAATGGTGCCTTTGCCTCGCTACTCTAATGTTGGGGGAATTCCTATTACTGAACTGATGGACGCCGCAACGATTGAGCGGTTAGTGGAACGGACTCGCAATGGCGGCGGAGAGGTTGTAGAACTCATGAAGACAGGTGGTGCGTATTTTGCACCTGCATCTTCCACTTGCTTGATGGTAGAAGCGATTTTACATAACCAGTTGCGCCAGGTGCCAGTAGCGGCTTACCTTCAGGGTGAATATGGTTTAAATGATATTTTTATCGGGGTTCCAACGCGGCTAGGGCATCGTGGCGTCGAAAGTGTCTTGGAAATCAACCTCACAGATGCTGAACGTTCTGCTCTCCAAATGTCTGCTGAATCTGTGCGTGAAAATATTCAACGGGCCTCGGCGATGCTTAGTAGCCAGTCGTAGAGACGTTCCGCCGGAACGTCTCAGGGAGTGTTGTGCGGGTTGCTGAAAAAGGGGGTATCAAACGCTGAGTTGGTATTGAATACAATCATTTCATCCGGGGAAAATTTTTCCAACCCCTCCGAGACTAAACAACTATTAGTTCGTAAATCGCCATCGGATCATGCTTGCCTTTGACCTTCACGGAGTCATCAACCAAGCGCAACTTAAATGTATCTGGCGATCGTAGAGCCGTTACCACTGACTCTGTTACTAAGATAGGACAGTCATATTTGCGAGTTAGACCCTCAACCCGCGCGGCTACATTCACGGCATCTCCAATCACTGTAGACTCGATCCGTGAAGTGAAACCAACGGTACCCATGACCACCTCACCTCGGTGAATGCCAATGCCAATCTTGATAGTCGGTTGAGTTTTACGGAGACGTTCTTCATTGAAGACTTTGAGTGTCTGCTGCATTGCCACTGCGGCGTGCAGAGCGCAGCCAGTTGTCTCGTCCTCAAACAGTGCCATAATCGCGTCGCCGATGTACTTATCGATAAAGCCGCCAGTATTATTAATGACTTGCCCCATACAGGCAAGGTAGTCATTTAACAACGTAAAGGTTTCTAAGGGTGTCATCTGTTCTGACATTGAGGTATAGCCGCGAATATCGGCAAACAAAATCGTAATCGTGCGTGTCGAAGCGACACCTACCTGGATGTTCTCAATGCCGTCAGCGGCAATAACCTTAAGAAATCTCCCTGGCACAAAGCGTTCAAAGGACTCAAGCGTCTTGTGAAGTTTACTAAAGGACGCCTGTAGCGCTCTAGACATCTCATTAAAAGCCGCTGCCAAGGCTCCGATTTCGTCGGCACGGTTAATCTCAGCACGATGATCCAAATTACCAGCCGCAATCTTAGCAGCACTGATCTGTAGACGTCGCAGTGGGTCGCTCAACTGATATGCCAGGATATAGGCACCACCAAGACCAAAAGCCAGTCCGAGTGCGCCGACTAGTAAGGCCTTGTTGACGGCTCTCGTGACGGCCTTGTTAACTTGTCGCAGTGACATACCAATCCGAAGAGTCCCTATTTTCGCACCGGAGGTATTGCGGATATCAGCAGCTACTTCAATTACTGGTTCCCCACGACGCGCCCGTAGCTTACCTTTGGGAAACTTAATATCTCGCAGAAGGTATGTCTCGCTCAGATGAGTTCCGTCATACACCTTCAAAGCCGACTCTGTATCTGCTACTGACACGACATCAGGAACGTACTGCTCTTGAAAATCATCCGGCGAGGCGGCAACAATCTGGTTAGACAAGCGTGCATCGGAAATAAGAATATAGACAAACTCTGGGTTTCGTTTCAGCAGCAGATTAAGACCGAGGCGGATTCGACCCCAATTCTGGTCTATTAGTTCGTTTGTCCAAGCGCTGGATAGCGCTACACCAAGGGTCTGAGCTTCCTGCCGTTTTGAAGAGCGGTAGACCTCGCTCTCGTTTTCAGCCCAACGCCAGACTACCGCACTAACAACCACCACGATTAGAAGGGTGGTGGCAGTCATAATCCGGGTACGGATGGAGCGGAACAACGCAACCTTCATAGAGTTTTGAGTTATGAGTTTGATATTAGCGATGCCCCTGTCTTTACTCTAAATGTCTGTAACTAGCTCTGAATTATGAGTCATCGTGCGAGAGTGCTCTTTACCTCAAAACTCAGTTAGGGCGCGTTTTCAAGTTTGCCGTTACTACTGGTAATTATTCCGTAACCTCAAGCTCTTCAACGAATGTAACCCAGCGTTGATTATCGGACTGAGTTTGACAGTCAGAAGAGAGTGCCAGGGTTAAAGGGCCACCCATTTTGGCAGGGATGGGCATTCGGTCGTCGCCCCAGTGGGTTGCTAGCAGGATATCGCATCTGTTGACATCAGATACTTTTAGGCGGATGGGACTGGCAGTGTTTCGGTGGACTGGTGACTTCCCCCGAACGATAACGGAACTGTTTGGAGGAAGTGTGAGTCCGGCGGCAGCTACAGCGTCACGTACACGCACCCCAGAGAGCTTGACCTTGTCGGCTGGCCAACCGATTCGGTAGCCAACGGTTCCTTCGATAGTGACTTGTTGCAGTTTATTAAGGTCAGTAGCCTTGAAAAGGCGAACCGTCTTTTGCTCTTTAGTCGCTTGGCGATCTGCGCTTTGCTCTTTAGTCGCTTGGCGATCGCTTGGCGACTTCCTCTGGGGAGTGTTGCCCACTTTTAGTCGTATCGGCTCAGTGCCGATTACCATGTCAGTAAGGTAAAATGCCCAGAAGCGATCGGGATACTTTTGCTGGAGCTGGGGAAAATCCGTATAGGGAAACACCAGGTAAAGGGGACCACCGTCACTACGGGGAATCTTTTTGTTGTTGCGCTCTAGGGCAATGATGATCGGGTATTGACGCAAATCGGCGAGGCTGACGGTTGCGCGGAAGCCGTCACGAGCAACAAATGTCACATCGGTGACATTGGCGGCAACACCAAACTCGTCAATCAGGGTTGAGACAGCGACGCCACGGAAGTGGAAAATCGCTTTGGGATCGCTGGTATTGTGGGGTTCCCTTGTCCAGATTGATGTCGTTGCTAAGGCGTCAAGTTGTGATAAGGTCAACTGCACAGGCTTACCCGTTGAGGTTTGCCCTTGAACAGTAAACAGCCAATCACGCTTACTTGGCTCTTTGTCTTGGAGCATTATCATTGCTGCATTGCGTGCGATCGCTTCTTGACGCAATCTCTCCAGTTCGGCATTTGTTGGTCTGTCGCTACACCCAGTGAGGGAAGCTACCATGCTGAAGAAGACAAACGCAAAAACTATACCTGCAACAATTTTGTTGGTTTTTGCCTTTTCACTTTGACCGTTTTTCTTTACAAATAACTGTGCAGTTATCAGAAAGCTTTTAATTAAATTAAATCGGTAGACAGTCTGTAATTGCTGTTGGCTCACGGTTGTTAGGCATAGATTCTATTACAACCTATTTTGACCAAACAGATTGGTAACGAGAGTTGTTCATAGTTCCTAGTTCCTCGCGCCCAATAGCAATGAACCTGAACTATGAACTGTGGAATTACGCATCTAAACGCAACTTGGGACGATATCACTTCCGTTTACATAGTCATTATTAAATTTTCTCCCCCTCTCCCCGTCTCCTCCTCTCCCCCTCTCCCACTCAGACTTAACGATGACTACCTAATCGGAAGTAATATGAATTGGTGTTCTAGACACCGTAATAAGTGGGTTCATTCCCTGGCTTCCACTTGATGTTGCAGCCAATGCTGGGCTTTTGGTCAGAGCTGACTATAGAGTGAGCCAGTACAGCATCAAGGGCGGCTCGTAAATCCTTCCCAGTAACGGGTTGATCACTACCAGGGCGACTCTCATCTAGTTGACCTCGGTAGACTAGCTGTTGGTTGGCATCGAAGAGAAAGAAGTCTGGAGTACAAGCGGCGGTATAAGCTTTGGCGGTTTCTTGGCTCTCGTCATAG
The DNA here is from genome assembly GCA_036703325.1 of Coleofasciculaceae cyanobacterium. Taxonomy (GTDB): domain Bacteria; phylum Cyanobacteriota; class Cyanobacteriia; order Cyanobacteriales; family Coleofasciculaceae; genus DATNPI01. Next base: position 6,013 of record DATNPI010000231.1, on the reverse strand, counting down.
CAGAATGGGAAAGTAAATCCCAACTGTCCAGCCATTTCCTTAAGTTTGTCAGGGGCGTCATCTGGGTACTTGGCGGCATCATTCGTGCTAATTGCCACAATAGCGACATCTGCCTTGCTATAGTCTTTGCCAATTTGTGCCAGTTCCGTCTGCACATGCTTAACGAAAGGACAGTGGCGACAGATGAACATGACTAGTAAAGCCTGCTTACCTGCAAAGGTATCTAAAGAAATTGTCTTGCCAGACACAACATCTGGTAATTGGAAATCTGGTGCTTTGGTGCCTAAGGGCAACATCGTAGAGGCGGTACGCGCCATCTTGTAACTCCTGCAGTACTGCGCTGCCACCTATATTGCTCTACTCTTGCCAAAAATACTAGACGGCAATACCGCTTGACTATTCTTGTCGCTTTTATAGTACAAAAGTACTATCATGATGCCAAGTCGTTAGGTAGCCACCCCCAATCAATATGAAAGAACTGCAAGCAGGAATTCAATTAGTTCGGGCAAAGGGCATTCAGTTGAACCAGCGCTTTAAAAAGGCAAGGACACTAAGGCGTCCCATGAAGCCAATAGCCACGAAAGCGCTGCCACAATATGTTAGCGATTCACAAAAACCGCTTTTACCTTTCCCTGTGAGTTCATCTCTAGAGGTGCTACGACAACGAACTACCGATGGTTTGAGGCGCTTGGAGAGTCAAGCCGAACGCATTAATCAACTCTCAGCTGAACTAGAAGCGGCGGTTTTTGAACTCAAAGCGATCGCGTCTGAAATCAACCCAGACTGGAGAGCAATGCAGGCAACACACAAATCTTCTACGACTACAGATGTCTGCAAGTACCAGGCTGCTGTGGTTGTACAGGTTGAACCGAAGCAAGATGGGTCGTTTGTTCTCAAATCAAAATCAGTAGATTTATTCAAAGCCGAACGAGAAGCCGCGTTGCTGGCACAAACACTGCGGCATCGAGCGAAGAAAAAGCGAAGCGATCGCGCCTGAAAGCTGTAGGAATGTGATAACTCCTCCTATTACTCCCTTTGGAACGGGGGGAGCGCTATCATAAAGCAAAATTCAAGCTCTCAGAACTGGCGCTAATACCAAGTTGCAGTCAAAGAGGTAATCTGTCATGCTGAGCGGAATGCAGTGAAGCGAAGCATCTCGGAGATTCTTCGCTACGCTCAGAATGACATGATAGAACGCAACTCGGTATGAGAGTCGATCTAGTATTGAGGGCGTAGCGATACAAGGAATTGAACCTAATTTCTGACGGAATTCGCAAGGCTACTGGGTCTGCCACAGGCACTACGATAGAGGCGTAAGTACCCACTGTCATCATCATTTCCCTGTTGAGGCTGATACTCTGCCAGTTTGCACTCATTGGATTGATGCAACTCCGATTCTCCTGAAACTACTGCCTCAAAGTGCTGCTCAAACAGTGCTAAGAGTGCTTGAGTTTGAGCAGAAGCCGCATCCAAATTTAGCTGATTCGTCTCACCCCAAAGCTCAGAGTCAGGCTCATGGTCGATGAAATAACCGAACAGCATTTCGCAATCTTGGCGATACTGGCGCGTGTGCAAAATGTGACAGTGCCAGACGCGATCGATTTCCTGCGTTGGCACAAGAAAGATTTGAGGATACAGGTAATTGATGAACAAAAATGTCTTGTAGCGCCTGATTGCCCGAAATGCTTGTTGCCTATTCCACCCATAACCGTTTTGAGGGTTCATCAGGTAAGCTGCAATTGGCGACAGATTGAGTGCTTTTAGCTTTTCTAGGCAGGCTAACGCTTGTGCAGACAACGCTTCTTTGACAAGTGACATAAGTTGAACACCTCATTTTTGTTTGAACAGAAGAGAGTAAATCAACCCCAGAATTGGTCGATTCCCTCGCCTATTGCCCAGGTAGTCTTCTCGTTCTTTCACCTTCGGGAAAAACTTAGCTTCATCGCCAACGACCTGGAAAAGGCGGCTGTATGTTTTCCAACTATGGCAAGGTGTTCAAGCTGCTAGGTTAGCTGTGTAGTCAAGACTCACAAGGAAGGGATTCGAGATCGAAAAGTACACAGCTGTGAAAGTGCCTACACGAATGCACCACTCGCTCAGTCTATGCATTAGGAATGGAGAGTGCAGGGTATACAAGATGGATGGACTTTATCCTACGGGAAAGACACGCCTTCTAAACACTTGACCACAGTGGCTAGGTTTTTAGAGGCGACGTACTCTGTCCACCCATCAGCAAAAATTGCCCTTAAAAACTAGCTTTTTGTACGGCAACATCAATTCAGCAACTGACCAATGATTTTCAACCCGATGTACTAAGTTAAAGAGCATGGATAAAGTAGAGTTCAGTAAGGTATACGCAGAGCTGCCCCCTCGCCAGAAGGAGGTGTTGCACTTATTTTTGGATGGTAAAAAAGATTTAGAGATTGCCTCCGAACTGACTATAAGTCAAGTCACTGTCAGAAAACACATCGAGAAGACATGCAAAGCATTTGAACTGAGCAATCTAGAAGCCCCAGGCACAACACATCGTCCTGACTTGATTTACCTATTTGCTAAGTACATGCCAGAGTTGATTGGGGGTACTTGTCCCAAGACTCGCACCAAAGTTTTGCTTAGCTACTATGGGAGCCAAGACCTAGACCGGAAACTAAATCAGGAGTTAGAGACTGCTTTAAAAGCCAGAGGCTACGAAGTATTCATCGCTAGTGGAAGTCTGCGAATGGAACAAGACGGCTTGCAGCAAATCTACGGGGAATTAAAACAAAGTGATTACTTGCTGCTGCTGTTGTCAACGCTTGCTGCTCGCAGTGAAATGGTAATCGAAGAGGTTCGGTTAGCAAAGAAGTGGCGTGATACTCGACCGGATGGCAAACCAGTGATTTTGCCAATTCGGATTAATTGTCCTGTCAACTTACTGAACCATGACTTGCGTGGTTATCTGCGAGGGATTCCACAGCAGGAGTGGCGATCGCCTGACGATACCCCAGTAATTATACAATCCGTCCTGGAGTCGTTGGCACAGGGTCATTCCAGCGCGGGAGTAGGAAGTAGAGAGGAGGGAACGGAAACCTCCCAATTCCCAATGCACTATTCCGTTACGCCGAATCACCCACCTCAGCCGGTAGCGGAACCGGAGTTGCCAAGAGGACAGGTGGAACTGGCTTCTGCCTTCTATGTAGAGCGTCCTAGTATTGAGGAGCGCTGTTATGAAGCGATCGCTAAACCCGGTTCTCTAATCCGGATAAAAGCACCCAGGCAAATGGGCAAAACCTCATTGATGGCTCGGATTCTCCATCGAGCCTCTGCTCTCGGCTACGAAACAGTACCTTTAAGCTTTCAGTTGGCTGATAGTAAAGTATTCACCGACTTGGATCAGTTCTTAAAGTGGTTTTGTGCGATCGTTTCCCTAGAGTTACAGTTGCCCGATCGCTTGGCTGACCACTGGAACGAGATTTTCGGTAGCAAGGTTAACTGCAAGTCTTACTTTGAGCGCTATTTACTGGCAAATGTTACTACTCCCCTGGCATTAGGTCTTGATGAAGTAGACCGGGTGTTTGAATATCCCGAACTCGCCGCCGATTTTTTTGGTCTATTGCGAGCGTGGCATGAGGAAGCCAAGAATCGGGAGATTTGGAGAAAACTCCGGTTGGTAGTGGTGCACTCCACAGAAGTTTATGTCCCGATGCAGATTAATCAGTCGCCCTTTAATGTCGGGCTACCAATCGATTTACCAGAATTTAACTCGGAGCAGGTACAAGAGCTAGCGCAACGACATGGACTGGCTTGGGAGGCTACAGAAGTTGAGCAACTCATGGCGATGGTAGGGGGTCATCCTTACCTAGTGCGGCTGGCATTATACCACATTGCTCGAAAAGAAATTACACTGACTGAACTTTTAGCAACGGCTCCCACCGATGCTGGACTGTATAACGACCATTTGCGGCGGCACTTGTGGAATTTGGAGCAGCATCCGCAGTTAGCGGCAGCCTTGAAAAAGGTGGTAATAACCGACAACCCCGTGCAATTGGAGTCAATGCAGGGGTTTAAGTTGCACAGTATGGGGTTGGTACACCTACAAGGAAACGAAGTGACGCCCCGTTGCGATTTATATCGCCAATATTTCCGTGTTCGTCTCGCACCTTCGCTATAGGGAAAGCCTTAGGAGTAGCTTCATGATTGCAGAAACCAACTCTGCTTACGACTATCATGTCGGGGGAAGCCTGCCACTGGATGCCCCTACCTACGTCAGGCGAAAAGCTGACGATGACCTTTACCTTGGTGTGCTGGCGGGCCAATTTTGTTATGTACTCAACTCGCGGCAGATGGGCAAATCTAGCTTACGAGTACAAACCATGCAGAGGTTACAAGCCGAGGGCATTGCCTGTGCGGCGATTGATCTGACGGCAATTGGTAGCCAGGATATTACTCCTAACCAGTGGTATGCGGGCGTCACCTACACCTTGGCGAATAGTTGTAATCTCGTAGACAAAGTTGATGTGGGAACTTGGTGGTGCGATCGCGAATTTCTCTCACCCGTGCAGCGCTTGAGTGAATTTATTCGAGAGGTACTACTTAAAGAGATTCCTCAAAACCTTGTCATTTTCGTAGATGAAATTGATAGTGCTCTCAGCCTTACTTTCCATGTTGACGATTTTTTTGCCTTAATCCGGTCGTGTTATAACAACCGCGCTGATCAGCCGGAATACAACCGCCTTACCTGGGCACTCTTGGGGGTGGCAACACCTTCAGATTTGATTCGCTCCACAAACTACGGCACACCTTTCAATATTGGTTTACCCATCGAACTAACGGGCTTTCAATTGCACGAAGTCCAACCGTTAGCTCAAGGCTTGGTGGGAAAAGTTAGTAATCCGCAGGCAGTACTCCGAGAAGTGTTGACATGGACAGGTGGTCAACCGTTTCTTACTCAAAAGCTTTGTAAACTCGTTCTTCAGGAGTCAGGAATCAGTAGAGACGTTCCGGCGGAACGTCTCTACGAGTCGGGAGAATTTCTAGAAAATCCCAAATCCAAAATCGTTCAACTGAACTTCGACAGGCTCAGTTACCGCGCGGACAGTGAGCTTGTCGAACTGCACGCCGAAGTCCAAAATCCAAAATTATCTATTTCAGCGGGTAGTGAAGCAAAGTGGATTGAGAACCTGGTGCGATCGCGTTTGATTGAAAATTGGGAAGCGACTGATGAGCCACAGCATCTCAGGACAATACGCGATCGCCTCCTCAAGAGTGGGCCGCGTACTGTGCGTTTGCTAGGACTCTATCAGCAAATTTTGCAATATGGGGAAGTTGTAGCTAATGACCATGCAGAGCAATTGGAGTTGCGGCTGTCGGGATTAGTTGTTAAGCAGGATAGCAAGTTAAAGGTTTATAGCCGTATTTACCAGTCTGTTTTTAATCTCGCTTGGGTTGAGGAGATGTTAGCCAATCTGCGCCCCTATGGTTCGGTACTAGCTGCATGGGAAGCTTCCATGAGAAAAGACGAATCTTTTCTGTTGTGCGGACAGGCATTGCAGGACGCCTTGGCATGGGCCGCAGATAAGAGCTTAAGTGATCAGGATTATCAGTTTTTGACAGCTAGCCAAAAAAAGGCTAATGAAATACTGAATCAAATCGTCTGGGAACTGGTGTCGCCACTCTGTATTGAGGAAATTAGCCCACAAATGGAGACTCTTCTCAATCGCTTGCGGCAAGTTTCAGGAGATGACTCCTTAAGAGTGCTGAAAATTAAGGCAGGTAGTACAATCTTCGTCCTGCAAAGCTCCCAAGAAGCGTTTGAAAGGATTAGGACTTTATTCGGAACGGGGCAACTTACTGAACTGTTGGGAATTCCTATTCAAGATATGAGATGTACAGCTGATGCAATAGAACTCATCCCCGAACTTCGTCCCGTTGAACCTGATGGTTCCGCTGACGCTCTTCCTCTGGAGGAGGCGGCGCTAACGCTATCACCCTCTGACCTCCTCGCTAAAGTTCCGGTTACCCCCTCATCTTCTTC
>DATNPI010000198.1:0-6303 GCA_036703325.1 Coleofasciculaceae cyanobacterium | reverse complement strand
CCCTCGATAAAATGATTGGTGTAGATTGAGAGGTCGCTCCCTTTCTGTTCGTAGGAATACTGGATACAACCCGAAGAGGTAAGAATAGCCCGTCCTTCTCCGCCCAGTTGGTTCTTAATGTTTATAGAACCGTCATCTTTGGGCGATAAGCCCTGACCAAAAGCACCACTAAAGCAACAGTCGAGAATCACCACTTGCCGTCTAGAACGGCTCTTGTTCATAAGGTCTTGTATGAAATGAGCCGAGATTGCTGTTGCTGTGAGTAATGTTCCTCCTGGAGATTTGGTCTGGGAATTTGTTAAGTAAAGATTGCCAGCCTCATCCTTAAGTCCGTGACCGGAGAAGTAAAGAAGCACAAGGTCGTCTTTCTTACGCTCTCTAAATAAAAGCTCAATTGCTTCTGCCATTTCCTGATGGTGAGGATTTATTAGTAACTTCACCTCAGTAAAATCACAGACCTCTTTATTCTCTAAAACCTGCTGCATCGCCTTTGCATCCTTATCAGGAGCAGAAAGCGCATTTAAGTCGAATTCATACTGACTAATGCCAATCAGTAGTGCTACCTTAGCCATCTTGACTTCCTATCCTTGAACTATAAAGTCTTGTGCGGCTTGCATAACAGCTTGTAACTCTTGCTGACTGCTAGCTTTAATCTTGAGCTTCTTACCGTAGGCTTCAACTTCTAGCTCAATTGGCTTATTACCAAGACGCTCACCCAAGAATCCAAATAGAGCCTTAATGTTTTTAGCATTTACCTCAGCCGTTAGCAGTCCAATAAGAAACCCGGACACTGTTTTGCTACCCTCTGGTGGATTTGGGTCACGAACAAGGTCAGCATTCTCGACTTCATCTAAATTGCGTATTTGTTGTAAAAGCTGTTCCGTTTCCTTTTGCCGTTCTATATCGTCTAAGTTAGGGTCTTGAAGAGCAATGGTAATCTTGATGCTAGATGCGCTGGTCATTATAGACTTCCTAGTGTGTTCTTATACAAACTAACCTCACTAGGTTGTTCGATGCTACATAGCCTTCCTACGAGAATTGTGATACCTATTACATCCAGCATCCTAAATACGATATAGATGTACACAGAGCCTATAGCCTAAAAGACCTCGAATTGAAAACTCACAGGCGTCGCCGTGTGCAGCACTGGCACAATAAATCTAATTCATAATGACTATAAGCAACCGAATCACCATGCCAGTCGAGGTTAACAGTCGTGTCAGTCAGTTCCCAAGAGATTGAAGTCAAGTTCACGATCGCGATTCCTGAAATCGATGAGGCTCAAAGGTTAGAAGCGGAGCGCAAAGCACGGGAAGCCTTTATCATGGAATTGCTCAGACAGGGAAACATCAGTGCTGGACGAGCAGCAGAACTATTGGGCATCGATCGCTGGCAGTTGTCCGATCTCATGGCACTTTATCGAATCTCGCCCTTTGCACCCCAAACTCCGGAAGAACTAGAACGCGAAGTTGCTGAAACTGCCCGTCTGTTGGAGCAATCTTCGCAGTGATAATCGTCTCAGACACAACACCCTTGAGCGAACTGGTAAAAGTGGGACAGGTCGCTCTTTTACAGGGTGTCTTTGGGCAAGTTATTATTCCCAAGGAAGTTCATGATGAGTTGGCCAGAGGCAACCATCCAGCCATAGTCGCTCTACAGGCAGTTGATTGGATTGAGGTGCGATCGGTCAGCGATTCCCAGAAAGTATCAACGCTTAGAACACAGACTCAACTTGGCTTAGGTGAGTGTGGAGCTATTATCCTTGCTGAAGAGTTGGGTGCTGCTCGGCTACTGCTAGACGACCAGGAAGCACGCACAGAAGCACTATCTCGCAACTTACCTGTTATTGGTACGGTGGGTATTCTGCTACTTGCCAAACGGCGAGGGCTGATTCCTAGCGTCAGACAAATACTTGATGATCTGATTGCTCAGGGAACATACATCAGTCAAAAACTATATCAAGATGTTCTAACTCAAGCGCAAGAGTAGCATGAGTAGTTTAGCAGAAGTCATAAGGAGTCAATCGGGTTGCAAACGCCGACACAGCCAGAATGTCTGCTGGTTCCAAGTCATCGTAATCTTCCAGAATATCGTCAGTAGTCATACCAGAACTCAGCAACATCCTCATGCAGCAGATAAGTCACTCTTGCTGCCATGTTTTGTCTGTCCAGTTTTGTTCCAGCCTTCGTCATACTAAAGTTATCTACCCTGAAAAAGGCAGCAGAGAGCATAGTAGTGACGACAGATCAAAACTCAATTGAGACAGAAAATACTCTTAAGCTTGCCACCGATATAAAAACTATTGCACTGCTAGCGATCGCGATCGTAGCTGGCCTATTCTTTAGCTGGCTGCACCTTCCCGTAGGTTGGCTACTCGGCCCAATGCTCGTGGGAATTGCCTATGCAATTATCCAAGGTAGCCCTCAACCCCTACCTTCGGCGTTCAGAATAGTTGGACAAGCCCTCATCGGTATCTTCACTGCTACCCGCTTTTCCCCAGAGACATTAAGCGTGGTAACAACCTACCCCATACCGCTGCTACTGTGTGTTTTTACCACAGGTAGCGTGAGTATGTTCAATGGCTACCTGTTAAGCCGTTGGGCTGGCATCGATCGCGCTACTGCTTTTTTGGGTTTCATACCCGGTGCCGCCTCTAGCATCGTTGCCATGAGTGAAGAAATGGGAGCAGATGCGCTCACTGTTGCCCTAATTCAGTACATTCGGCTATTGCTAGTCGTCTTACTCCTGCCAGCTACAGCCAGCTTCCTTTTTCCCGTCAACCCAGGCACTCAAACCACAACCATCATTGCAATCACAAACAGCCTGCCATCACTACCAATAGTTTTGAACCTATTGGTGGTGGCTGTGTGCGGCGGGTTGGGGGTTTGGGGAGGACGCCGATTGCGTCTCCCTTCATCTGGGTTCTTAGGGCCATTTCTCGTAGGACTAGTCACGTTTTGGCTACTGCCGTACCAATTACAGGTGCCTCAGTCGCTTTTTTGTGCAGGACTGCTCCTACTTGGACTTTATATTGGCGTACAGTTTGACTGGCAAATTGCCAACAAACTTTTGAAGGCCGTGTTGATTGAGGTAGTTTTAGTAATTGTACTGATGTTGATTTGTTTGGGAGTTGGCTATGAGTTCCATGTGGTAACACACGTTGATACGATAACGGCTGTCTTAGGGTTCACGCCTGGGGGAATTGAGGCGATGATTGCCACGGTTATGCAGCTAGGTGGCGACACCGGGTTGGTGCTGGCAATGCAATTGAGCCGGATGTTGACTGTTGTGTTGATTGCCCCGTGGTTGGTCACTTTTTTGATTAAAAATGTAAAACAGTCTGATGAACAATCGGACAGGGAATGAAGATTAGAGGACGTTAATTGCTCAGGACTTACGCAAATTTACCTTTGAACCACCATTTGTAGGGGCGCGAGGCCTTCATCAGTGTCAACTTAAGCCCTAGCGACTGGAAGTCGCGGCTAAACAAACGAAGTCCGCCTGCGCGGACTATGAAAAATCAACACTGATTTAACCTGCGTAGGCAGGTTTTGTTTGTGTAGCTGCGGTTTCTAACCGCCAAGCCTCAAGTTGACAGCAATGAAGGTCTTGCGCCCCTACCCGGTCTCGCGTCTGTGCGTAAGTCCTGTCTATTCTCTTAGGTTCATCGGCTTGAGGGAATGTTTGTCAGTTCCTCTAATTGAGCAGGGTTTTGACTGTGTTGCATCTTAAAGGTGGAATAAAGAACTTCATCGACTTTATCTAAAGTCAGGTGTTGTTGGTCAGCTAAGGCTTTAATTTTCTGGGTAATCGTTTGAATTTGGAACTTGTCAAAGTCTAGCCCCAGTTGAGAAGCTCGATTAGCGATCGCGTGCTTACCTGTAAGCTTGTGATTGATTAAAAACGAGCGCGTTAGACCAAAATCACTGGGATTAATCACTTCGTAAGTGCTTGGATTATTGAGGATTGCTTTCGTATGAACACCAGCCTTGTGGCTGAAAGCCGCTGAACCAATAATGTAGTGATTAAAGGGAATAGGAATTCCGACTTTATCCGCGACTAGCTGATGTAATTCACCCAGCTGGTATAGGCAGTATTGACGATTCAATTGGTCTGGATCGACCGTATAAAGACGTGCAATGAGTCCAGCTAGGGGCGTGATGCCATTACGTTCACCAATACCCAACACCGTTGTATCGATATGAGTTGCACCGGCTTCGAGGGCGGCGTAGCTATTTGCGATCGCACAGCCAGTGTCGTTATGACCGTGGAACTCGATATCTTTATTGGTACGCTGGCGCAGTATCTGCACTATGTTAAAAACTTGATTCGGGGTGGCTATGCCTACAGTATCGGCGACGCCGAAACGATTTACTATTCCCAATTGATCGATAGCAAGATAAACCTGTAGCAAATCTTGAAGTGAACTCCGGAAGGAATCTTCGGTGGAAAAGCGCAACTCTGTTTGAGGGCTTTGGTCGTGGATGAAGGTAATCACTTCAGTGACTAGATCGACAATCTCATTAATGCTCTTACCATGACCAAACTGGCGCAACAAATCGGAGGTGCCGATGAACATATTGATTCCATCTACACTCGTATCTAGGGCAACTTTGGCATCTTCTAGATGGCAGCGAATGTGGGTCAGTACTTTAGATTGCAAGCCCAATCGAGTTAAACGCTGACAATCTCTGCGGGATTGGGGCGAGGCGCAAGGGGATGTAACTTCGATATATTCAACACCAAAACTATCAAGTGCCTCAGCAATCTCGACTCTATCATCCGATGAAAAGTTAGCTCCACAAAACTGCTCTCCCTCCCGTAGAGTACTTTCAACAATTGCAAACTGGTTGAGTGGCATTGATGTAGTCATTTCCTTTGGAGCAATTATTCACATATGAGCTGTGTCTTTAGGACGATTTTTATCCTGTAACCTCATTCAACTTTCAATTAATATAAAATCGTCTGTTTGTGTTCTAATGCAATCCTAAAGTTTTTCAAATTTAGCTTGAAAGTTACAACTTGTTGTCCCTCTTAAGTTTGAGATGATTGCAAAATAGTATTTTTATTTTTATGAATTTTGATTGAGATTTTCAGCCAAAAATAAAACTATGGAATAATTATTGTAAAATTTTAATTTCTTAAGAGATATAAAAGTAGTAAAAAGTAGGGAAGTTGACTAAGGTGTATTTTTGAGTAATAGAACAGGTGATAGGATTGAAGGTTTCTGTATCAATTAGCGCTAAGTCATGAAAGATCGCAATAAACTGTTACAGGGCCGAACAGCCCTGATTACTGGTTCTGGTCAAAATATTGGCAGAGCGATCGCGTTATTATTCGCGTCGTCAGGGGCAAATGTTGTAATCAATGGTCATCAGAATCGGGAAGCCATAGAAAAGGTTGCCCAGGAAGCCCGCGATTTGGGGAGTCAGGCAATAGCGGTCATGGCTGATATCGGTGACCCAGATGCTGTGCAGAGAATGGTCGATGTTTCTATTGAAACGTTTGGTGCAGTTGATATTGTGGTTGCCAATGCGGCAATCAGACCAAGACAGGCTTTTCTAGATATCTCGATTGAAGATTGGCAGCGAGTTATCAATACAAACTTAAGCTCTGCCTTCTACCTTGCCCGTGCAACTTTGCCCGGTATGAAAGCCAAACAATGGGGTCGAATCATTCATATATCCGGCTACGACGGATTTGTCGGCGCTGCTTATCGTGCCCATAATGTGACGTGCAAAGGCGGTATTCACGCTTTTTCAAAAGCGATTGCTATGGAGTTCGGTCCCGATGGAATAACAGCCAACACGGTCAGCCCTGGCACAATTGATACCCATCGTATTGCTGAAGATTATCCGAATTTGGAGGCAAAGTATCAACAGCTCAAGAACATCATCCCTGTACGTCGTCTTGGAACTACTGAGGACATTGCCGAGGCATGTCTCTATCTTGCTTCGGATGTTAGCAGCTTTGTCACTGGTCAGGTAATTCACGTAAATGGTGGGTCGCTTGTGCTCTCCGCTCACCTACCATCAGAGGGGAATCTGTAATAAAACATTCACTTCTGGCGTTTCATTTTACAGAGAAGCGATCGCCCAGAACGTCTACCTCACTCACGACGAAACACAAACAGATTGCCTGTTGCACCTCGTCCTACCCTGATTTCTTGGTCTAAGTAGGAGGTTGTCCACTCTGCCTCATTCCGAAGGAATTCCAATACTGGGATTTTCAGCTCAGGAAAACTCCAGCTTTCCATGCCAAAAGGCTTTGTTGCTTGCATAGAAAAACTGTCAAAAGTCACCT
>DATNPI010000195.1:0-2425 GCA_036703325.1 Coleofasciculaceae cyanobacterium | reverse complement strand
CCCCGCTCGTACATCTTCGGAATAACGGGCATCAGTGTGTTGTAGACTCCCTTTAGGTTTGTGTCGATTACCGCGTCCCAGTCTTCGATCGCTAGTTTGGGAAAGAACTTATCTCGGGTAATCCCAGCATTCGCCACAATCCCGTAAATTGACCCGAGTTTTTGTTCAACCTGTTGTGCCACTGCCTCCATCGCTGCCTTGTCAGTCACATCGCCTTGGATTGCCAAAGCCCCATGCTCACCCTCACAACTGCTGCGGTAGGTGTAAGCTACCTGGGTTCCCAACTCCTGCAACAGATTGACGATCGCCGCTCCTATCCCTCGATTACCGCCCGTTACTAAAACGACTTTATCTTCCAGTCCCAAAGATTTCATAACCACTCTTCCGCTGTATGGAGGAAAAAGAAAAAGGTAAAAGGAGAAAGGCAAAAAGAACAAGAAAAAATTTTTCCCTTTTCCTTTCGCCTTTTTCCCGATCAAAGCCGCTCAATTGCGATCGCAGTACCGCCACCAGTGCCATGACACACAGATGCCAGCCCTAGCTGCCCATTTCGCTCCTGCAAGGCGTTGAGCAGCGTGACGATGATGCGCGCCCCAGAAGCCCCGATGGGATGTCCCAAAGCGATCGCTCCCCCATAGACGTTGAGCTTCTCGTAAGGAACGCCCAGCGTCCGGTTGAACAGCACGCTGCTTAAAGCGAACGCCTCATTGTTCTCGAACAGATCGAAATCGTAGATTCTCATCTTGAGCTTGTCTAAAAGCTTGTTGACTGCCAGGATGGGAACTTCGGGGAATCGCCAAGCTTCCCCACCTATCGACGCTCCTCCAATTACCCGTGCTATTGGCTTAAGTCCGTAGTGTTCCACCGCCGTTTTGCTTGCTAAGACTAGCGCCGCTGCTCCATCCGATATCTGACTGCTGTTGCCTGCAGTGAATACTCCATTTTCCCCAAAAGCAGGCTTGAGTTTGGCAAGGCTCTCTAACGTGGTTTCGGGGCGGATTCCCTCATCTTTATCCACGATTTGCGGACCTTTCTTCCCTTTGATCTCAATTGGTACGATCTCCTTCTTGAAGAAACCTTGCTCGGTTGCAATCGCTGCTCTAGCTTGTGAATAGAAGGCAACTTCGTCCAACTCAGGGCGCGTAATCTGGTAAGCTGCTGCCAGCCGTTCAGCTTGCTCCCCCATTGTTTCCGAGGTGGTGGCGTCGGTGAGTCCGTCGTGGAGCAAAATATCGGTGAGTGGCTCTGGCGAACCTAGCAGCAATTTGTACCCCCATCTGGCTCGGTGCGATAAGAAAAATCCAGTCTGAGACATAGCTTCCATGCCGCCAGCCAGTATGATTTCGGCTTCTTGAGCGCGGATAGCTGTGACGGCGTTCATCACGCTCATCATTCCCGACGAACACACCATGTCTATGGCATAGCCGTTTACCGTTGCCGGAATCCCGGCTTTAAAAGCTGCCTGACGGGGCAATAACTGTCCGTGATCGGCCCTAAGTACGTTGCCAAAAATGTACAAGTCTAAAGCATCACCCGATAGTCCGGTTTGCTCCAAGGCGGCTCGCATGGCGTGTGCCCCTAAATCCACTGGGCAAAAGTCCGTAAAGACACCTCCAAACCGACCGAGCGGCGTGCGTAATGCTGAGACAATAAAGGCTTCTTGCATACATCCTCACTATCTTTTAATTCTCGCGTTGTTAAGTGCTACCCGCTTCAAGCGGGATGCTTGGGGAAGCGGATTCCGTCAGTAGTATCAGGAAGTTTTCGTCACTTATCGCTCAATCTAAAGCCAAACATTTTGGGATTTGGGCTTTGAGATTTGGGATTGTTTCTCTCACTCAAGCTCCAGAAATGAATCGGGCAGCTTGCTGATTTGGGATTACAGATTTTTTGGGATTACAGATTTCAGGATTTGGGAATTTTGAGTTATCCCCACGCTTGAATCCGGAAGCATCTTCTCCTCCCAATCGAAAATCAAAAATTGAAAATCCGCACAGTCATGAGTAGTTAGGCTTTCATCTAACTAACTCAACCTTATGACGCAGGCTGCATAGGGGGTGAAATGTATTTTTTGACAAGCTGTAAAGCTTAGTAGGTATTGATTACAGCTTGCTTTTTATACAAATCTTATTTACAAATGCACTTAAAAAACATAGTTATTATCCCTTGCACACTATACAGGCTATAATTGATTATCAACTTGATTGTTTGCAGACAAGGCAATCAGTATTTAATACCCCAATCAAAGGAGAAACATGATGGATTGGAATAGTAACATAGAACAGTACCTAAGACAGTTAAGCGAATTGCAGAGAGGCATTTTCAGTAGCTGGGCATCCATGATGCCGAATATGCCAAGTTCCAATATGCCCAACACACGCGATACTGTCGATAAAACCCTGAAATTTCAGGAACAGGTGGTCAC
>DATNPI010000192.1:0-34792 GCA_036703325.1 Coleofasciculaceae cyanobacterium | reverse complement strand
TTGATGGGGGAGGCTAGTAGGGCGTAGGAGCGACGCTCTCCTGCCTGAGCAACAGCAGCTCGTTGGGCCTCTACCCGGCGTTGAGCGGCTGCCACTACCTTCTCTTCTGTGCTGATTTGTTCAATGGCAGAACGCAGACCCTGTTCAGCCGTTTGGGCAGCCGTTTGAGCCAATTCTGCTTCTTGTCGGGAAATCGCGCCTTGTCCTCCAAGCGTAGCCCTTCTTGCTGCGTCCACCCGTGCTTGGTTTAGTTGTACTCTGGCTTGTTCTGCTTTAACACGAGCGTTACTCACTTGAGTCTCGGCGCGTGCTACTTCTGACTGGAGCGCCGCTAGTTCCGCTTGTTCTTGACTCAGTGTTGTTACCAATATAGAGTCATCGACCTGAGCGAGAATTTGACCTTGCTTAACTAAGTCACCCGCACCCACATTGAGGTTTAGCAATCGTCCTTCTACTTGAGCGCGTAGAGAAACTTCTCGCACGGGTTTTGTGGTGCCTGTGTACTTGATTGGTTCGCTAAGTACTCCTGTTTTAGCGATCGCTACATCCACCGATGTGCTGCCTCCTCCAGGTGGACCAGAAGGCGTCGATTGAGCGCCGGCTCCGTTTTTGGACAATCCTGCACACCCTGTTACAAAAGGCAATGGTAAACATACCCAAATGAGTAGGAAAACTAATAATTTTTTATTATGTTTTACTCCCTGGCTGGAGGGTTTGCCTTTTGACACTTTGCTTAATTGCTGCACTGCTTGGACTTGAGTACGAGCGGGATGAGTAGATTGATGGTTTGAGTACACGTTTTTGATTCCAATCAGGGCACTATTGGGGCTGATATCCACACCGGGCAGTGAATCGGATACTGGCCGATATTAGTAATGACAGTCCGGGTTTAAGGTGAGAAGCTGCTGAAGTGTTAGTCGGAGAAGCTATTAGCTTGACGGCGAGTCGCCTACTGAAGATAGCTTGGGTTCATACTGCCCTTTACGCGATCGGCACTAACTCAAAAAACGATTCGCAATTTTATCTGGTTTCGCAGATAAAGTTTTGTTACAAACCTCTATTGTGCTTTTAATAATAATTTAGCTATACAAAATTTAACCTCAGCTTTTGGATAGAAAAATGTTGTATTAAACCGCAGCATTATTTATATTGCAAGGGTTCTATCTCTCATCAATGGCACTTAAAACTCTGGCAATAAGCAGGATGCCGTTCGCGTAGTGTCTCCGATAGAAGAAGGCAGTTCGCTTGCTTCTTTGGAGCCGCTATGCTAAGGCAACCCTCGCTTTCTTCAACTATGAAACGGCACAGCTATTAGGGGTAATAACGCTAGGAGAACCCAACACCAAGTCCACAAATTTGATTTAGTAAGAGACTCTGGTTGTTCTAAAAGCGCTTCAATCCTCTCCTGTAAGCGATTGTAAGGAGCAGCACGGCTGAACGCCGCACAGAAATTTTCCGCCCCCATCATCGGGGTGCTGACTACCATCAGCAGTGATTCCGCTAACAATAAAGCATCTACACGCCCTGCCGCCCATCGGTCTGCACGGAGTTCCCGCAATATCAGGAGTTCCTGCCACAATGATTCTGTATTTGGTAACCAGGACGTTATCCGGCGTAGCCAGCCTAGCCAGAAAAACCAGAATGTATCCCGGTAGTAGTGGTGAGCTTGCTCATGGGTTAAGACAGCTTCAAGATGCTCCGGTTTTAGCGTCTGCAATAGTCCTTGACTAATAACTAATTCTGGTTGCCAAAAGCCAATCTGAGCACTATATAAAAGGGGACTATCAACAAGACGAGCCGATCTACCTTCAAGGCCAATCTGAGGATAGGTGCGAATTTGTTGCAGAGACTGCCAACCCTGTGCGGCTAACTTGAAGCAGAAAACGATCGCTAAACCCACGCCTCCTAGAACCAGACAGTAGCTGAACCAGTCAGTGTGCAACCCGATCATTTGTCCCTGCGGTCCCATGCAAAGCACAGCAAGAGCTGTCACTAGCAGTAATAGAGGTGGCAAGAGAAATAATAATACCGCTCGTTGCCAGCGTTGTGTCCAGTTTCCGGTTGGTTCAGACCAACTGCATCTGAGCAACCAAGCTAAACTCAATGCCCCTAGAATCATGACTGAATGCATTATTGTCCCTCCTCTCTGGCTCGACGTGCAGCTTGAAGCCGAAGTGCGATCGCTTCAATTTGCTCTAAGCTGGCAGCATCTAAGCTATCTGCAAAGGCGGCAACAACATCCGGGTTACCTACAGCGAGAAATCTGTTGAGCTGATCATGAGCTTTTATGACCTGTGCCTCTTGGCGAGATACCATTGGTTTCCAGGAGAAGGCACGCTCTTGTTTCTCACAAGTCAGCCAACCTTTCTGGGTAAGGCGACGTAACACTGTAGTCACTGAGGTGTAAGCTAACTCCCGATCTGGGTCAGCCAAAATCCGTTCATGCACATCCTTAACGGTGACACAACCAAGTTCCCAGACGATATTTAAAATCTCTGTTTCCAAAGGACCCAGGGAGAGTTGTTTAGGACAGTAATTGGGCAGAGGACTCATGAGTTAGTTTTGAGTACAAGTTTAGAGCGGTGAGGCTGTCCTCGGTCTTTGTATAGACTCTGAGGAGTTGGCATCGGTTCAATTTTTATCTAATTTTCCGGCAGATTAGATCAAGTCGAGTTAGACATTACTGTTGCCGATCGCAACGCTGGCAATTACTGTAGCTAATTCGTTTGGCTCTACTGGCTTGGCGATATGCTTGTGAAACCCTGCCGAAAGTGCTTGGTTTTGGTCAGCTTCTCCAGCATAGGCTGTTAATGCGATCGCAGGAATCAGCCCTCCTTGCTCTGGCGGCATCGCTCTTATTTGACGAATCAGCATATAGCCATCCACTTCAGGCATTCCAATATCACTCACTAAGACATCTGGCTTAACTTGACACAGGGCTTCTAGTGCCTCACTAGCCGATGCCACTACGGTCACTTTAGCCCCATATTCTTCGAGCATGAAGGCGAGAAACTCTCGCATATCCGCCTCGTCATCCACCACTAAAACCCTTATGCCCCTCAAATTTGGAGACTCATTGAACTGCTGGTTGTCAGGATTCGTTTCTGGCTGAGTGATCATCAGCGGTAGCTGGACCGTAAAAGTTGCTCCTTGTCCTTCACCTGGGCTTTCTACAGATACTGTCCCGCCATGCAGTTCTACTAGATGGCGCACAATTGCCAGTCCCAACCCCAGTCCCCCGAATAACCTTGTGGTGGTGCTATTCTCTTGACGAAAGTAATCAAATACATGGGGTAGGAAGTCGGGGTTAATACCCTTGCCTGTATCACTCACCTGAATCTGGGCATATTTGTCCGTTGTCCGTTGCGACTGACTACTGACCACTGACAATCGGATTTCTACGCATCCCCCTTGAGGAGTGAACTTAACCGCATTGGACAGCAGATTCCAGATGACTTGCTGCAAGCGACCTGAATCACCCGAAACTTGCCCCACATTGGGTTCATACACACTCTTAATTTGAATTGACTTGGCGGAAGCCGCCAAACGCACCGTCTCCAGCGCTGCCTCAATTGTGGGTACTAGGTTAACTGGGTAAATATTCAGGCTGAGTTTGCCTCGCAAAATTCGAGAGACATCCAGCAAGTCCTCAATCAGTTGGATCTGTAACTTGGCATTACGCTCGATAATTTCTAAGGCACGAGCGGTCGTCGCTTCATCAAACTTACGGCTTTGTAGTAGCTTTGACCACCCTAGGATAGGGTTAAGGGGCGATCGCAATTCGTGGGAGAGGACGGCGAGAAACTCATCTTTAATCCGGTTCGCGGCTTCGGCTTGGGTGCGGGCTGCCTTTTCCCGTTCCAGTAGATTAATTCGTTCTACTTCAGCCTGCTTACGAGAGGTAATATCGCTGAAAGAAACGACAATCCCATCATTTAATTTCACCGCCATATTCCGGAACCAACCCGTGAGGCCCTCGGAGTTGTAAGAAATCTCAATATCGTGGGGGATGCCTGTTTCTACTACCTGCACATATCTACCAAATAATTCACTATTGGTCTTATTTCCAGGAAGAACCTGCAAAAGACGGTGACCTTTTAAGTCTTTGATGGTGCTTTGTAGAATTTCTGCGGCTTTGGGATTAACGTAATCCCACTCAAAATCAATAATCTCTCCCGCCGCATCACGTACACTGTGCATGATAGTAAAGGCATCCAGAGATAAATCTTGGGCAATTCGGAAGCGTTCCTCACTCTGCCGCAATGCCTCGTCCGCTTGTTTGCGATCGGTGATGTCCATATTTACACCGATTACGCGCCAGGGCTTCCCTGTGTCATCGTTAAAGGCTTGGAATTTGGCTGCAATCCAATGTAAACTCCCGTCAGGCCAGAAGATCCGAAACTCACTGTTGAATTCTCTACCCTCAGTGATGCTGCCGCCGGAGTCCTGTTCTATCCTAGAGCGATCGTCAGGGTGGAGTGTCCGTAGCCAGGTTTCGTAGTTGCCGTCGAAGCTGCCCGACGCTAGCCCGTATACGGCTTCTAGTTCCTCTGCCCAAATTATTTTATTGGTTTGAAGATTCCACTCCCAGCTTCCGATCTTCCCAACCGTTTGAGCTAGTTTTAGCCGCTCCTGACTGTTTTTGAGTGCTTCTTCTGCCTGTTTGCGCTCAGTGACATCGAGTACCAGAGATAGGACTGACACCAGATTACCGGATTCATCTAACAAAGCTGAGTTGTACCACTCACAATGAATGATGGAACCGTCCTTTCTGTAACTACGGTTACGTGAAATATTCTGTTTTTCCAAGCCATTGAGCAAACGGGTTCTTAAGGTATTGACGACTTCTATATCTTCAACATAGATAGTTTGCCACTCGTTGGGGTCTTTACCAATCACTTCCTCAGCCTGCCAGCCAAAAATTCTCTCCGCTGAGTGTGACCACCTTGTGATCCGAAAATCGCGATCGCGCTCGATTACGGCTAAGGGTGTGTTTTCAACATGGAAATTCAATCTTTGGAGAGCATCCCCTAAAGCCTCTTCTACTTGCTTGCGCTCAGTGATATTTTCAAACGCCAAGCCGAAGCAGCGATTAGGAAGGGGGAACGCTTTGAGTGAAAATATTCCTTCAGAGACTCGTTCGTCGCCGTAACGCACTTCTCCCAAGTCTTTAGGCTGACCCGTCCGAACCACTTCAACGTAATCTAAAATCAGTTGCGTTTCCAGCAGGGCAGGGAAACTCTCAGCCATTGTTGTGCCGATTAGGGCTTCAAAGTCCACGCCTGTAAACTGGCAGCCAGCTGGATTAGCGGTAATTAATCGGAAAGAGCCTGGGTCTTCCAGGTCTTCCAGTTGCCAGACAACTAAGCCCACCTGAACGTTCTTGACCACATCAGCGTAAAGCTGAATTCGTTCCCGCGATCGCTTGCGTTCAGTGATGTCGTAGAAGGTGACGACTGCTGCCAAGATTTGTCCTTCGGCATCACGGATAGGACTAGAGTCAACAAGTACCGTTCTCTGTGTGCCATCACCGCACACAGTATCAATTTCTTCTTCTCTGACCACTTCTCCAGTATGAAGCGATCGCGCTAAAGGCAGCTCCTCTGGCGTATAGAGCCGTCCATCTGGGTAAAAGGCTTGGAATGGCTCTGGAAGGTAGTCTTCCACTTGGTCAGCGATCGGAAAAGCACAGAACAAAATTTGCTGCACCTGTTCGTTCATCAGCACAAACCGTCCTGAGGGAGACGAGGCAACAATTAGACCTGCCGGCATTTGCTGCAATACGGCTTCCAAGAGTCTTTGCTTGGACTCCAGTACTTCTAGCAGTTGAATTCGCTCCTGCTCCGCCCGCTTGCGTTCACTCAAGTCGAGGACAAAGAAGACTCCACTATCTGGCGTGTCTTCAAACCGCGCACCTCCAATCAAAATGGGAGTACGCTTACCATCTTTGCGAATGTAATCTTTCTCAAAAGGGGTACAAATGCCCAGCGCTTCGATCTCTTTGAGCGCGTTCTCATCCACAGATTGATATTCAGGTGCCGTCAATTGCTGCCAATACAAGTTTCCCGCCTGTACATCCTCTTGGGTGTAGCCCACAAGCTGAAGCAGGGCATCATTTGCCTCAGTGATTTTGCCGTTCCGGTTCCACACCCCAATCCCAATCATGTTGGACTCAACCACACGCCGAAGTCGGGCTTCACTTTGTCGCAGCGCTTGTTCTGCCTCCTGAGCGGCTTTTCGAGCCGATTCACTAATGCGATATAGTCGGGCATTATCCACCGCCAGGGCAATCCGGTGGGCTAAATCCTCCGCCAAGGAAAGGTCGGCACAACTGTAGTGGCGACCTGACTCTGTAGTGCCAAAAGAAATCGCCCCAAGTGTTCGCCCATGAGCAATGAGAGGGACAGCCATTGAGGAGCAAAAAGAACCGATTTCCTGAAGCAGTTTGAGATGTTCACCATCCTGGGTATATTCCACAAGTAGCGATTCGGGCATCTCCGACACCAGAACCGACTGACCAGAGCTTAGGGCTTTGTGTAAAGGGCTTACCTCGTTCCAAAAAGGTGGGTAGCGACGGACTAATTCGTGTAATAACTTCTCTTTTGAGGGGTCAATGTGAGCTACTGCCACCCGGTACGGCGCTTGATTCTCCTCAACCAAATCCACAACACAAATATCAGCCAGATAGGGCACGGCAAGGCGGGCTACACTGGCAAGCGTCGTCTCGTAGTCGAGGCTGGTAGCCAGCAGACGGCTAGCGTTAGCCAGGAATCCTAGCCGTTCTTGGCTCTGGCGCAATCCCTCCTCTGCCTGCTTCTGGTCATGAATATCTGTGGAGGTTCCGAACCAGTTGGCAATCTCACCGTTTGGGTTGTGTAGTGGGACTGCCCGTGTAATATACCAGCGATATATGCCGTCTGACCGTTTGAGGCGGTATTGAGCCTCCACCCGGTTTCCTGTTGAAAGACCTGTTTTCCAAAGCTCCAAGATTGACGGCAAGTCTTCTGGGTGAATGACCTGTTGCCATTCCCACCCTAGGGTCTCATCTAGTTTCAGTCCGGTGTAATCGAACCAACGCTGGTTAAAGTATTCTACGAACCCGTCAGCTCGGCTGATCCACACCAATTGTGGGACATTCTCGGCAAGGACTCGATAGCGCTCCTCGCTTGCTCGTAGCTTCAACAGACTCACCTCAGTGCCCCGTCTGGTCGTGCGTAGCGATGAACTGATTGTGGTAATCAGCAGCGTTACTAGCAGGAATAAAACCAGCCGCACACCTGTACCTTGGTCGAGGATAGTCAGTGAATAGACGGGAGCCAGAAAGAAGTATTTGCAGACCAGGACAGATAGAATAGTGGCTAGCAATCCTGAACCCATGCCACCATACAGGGCGCTGACCACTACAGCAGGGAAAAACAGTATGAAAATGGTTGGTGTCAGGACTGGCTGGAGCAGTCGCGTTAATAGCAATGCGCTAACAACGCTAAAGACTGCAACTCCATAGGGCTGTAGCTGGGAGCGGGTTACTTTCAGCATGAAACTGGTCTGTAGCGGAATGACCGACTCATTTGGGCAGAGGATTCACTTACCCTAAGATAGATGGCAAATTTAGACACTTATCTTAGGACGGATTTGTCATTAATATTCAGTGTTCTAGGCTAACGCCAACGCGCGTAATCTTGCTACCGCATTTTTCTGTAAGGTGGGCATTGCCCACCCTACTACTGATATCTCATGCGCGACGCCGTTATTTTTGGACAAGCCCTAAGAGGGCGTCCGAAAATAACTGGGCTATTTCGGTTACCAAGGACAATTGACAACCAGTAACTGACAACGAACCCGATAATTCTCTTTCCGAAGGAGTAATTCTTGAACGACTCCTAAGTTTTACAGTCTGTCTTTTGACACTGAGAATCGCTCCAATCAATAATGCATTGCCATACTTCGGGTGGCTGTCTGTTTTGAGAAGAGGAGAATTCATTGAAAAAATTTTTGTCAGTCGTTTTATTTATGAATTATTTTTACCGAATCTTTGTCAGCTTTGGCATTACGTCAGTGCTTATTGTCTTACTGCTGACAGCTAAAGCCCAAGCCGCAATTGCTATTGCACCAATGAGTGTTCCCGAGTTATTCAAGATGGGCGTAGAGGAAACTCGCAGCAATAACTACGAACAAGCAATTGAAGACTTTACTCAAGTGATTGAGTTAAATTCCAACTTCGCCGCTGCTTACAGTAATCGGTGTTTGCTTTACATTCAGCTAGGAGATTATGCAAAAGCCGTAAACGATTGCACAGCTTCAGTGCAACTTAATCCAAATAATACAGAAGCCTATCTAAACCGAGGATTGGCGTACTTCCGACTTGGTAATTATCAAGCAGCTGTTTCTGAGTACAGCCAAATGATTAAGCGCAACAGTAATGATTTTCGTGCTTACTACAACCGGGGATTGGCACGTTTTGAACGGAAAGACTACGAAGGAGCGCTCGCTGATTACGAGCAAGCATTAAGCAAGAGTCACCGAAGTTCAGAACCACTACTGGCGGATGTCTACAATGACCGAGGTTTAGCTTACCTGATGTTGGAGAATGTGCCAGGAGCGATCGCAGATTTCTCCCATGCAATAAGTCTAGACGATAGTAATCACCGAGCCTTCTACAACCGAGCCTGCGCCTGTCACCGCTTCGGTGACTATAGAGGTGCAATCCGAGATTTCACTCTCGCGCTACAACTCGATCCCAATCATGCCGAAGGCTATCTTAACCGAGGTCTAATCCACCACACGCTAGGGCTTCAACAGGCAGCACTTTCCGATTTAAGGACGGCATCAAAATGCTTTGATGAGCAAGGAAATACAGCCGCTTACAAACAGACTCTGGCACTCATTGAGCGGCTACAAAAGCTAATCTCTAATGAAGACGCGATCGCCTAAGCTATTACACACTTGACTTGCCTATTTACCTGATAGTTTTTTGTCAGTAGTCCGTAGTCAGTAGTCCGTTTTCACGGGATGTGGAAAAAGGCAGTTGGTTCGCGGTGTACCGCCGCTAACCAAGACAAAAAAAAGGCGGTGATTTACCAGGAATTCAAAAAGATGTGTCAGGATGACAGGGCGATCGCTTTTGAATATCTGCGATCATTCGGTTTTACTGTGCTCTTTGTCTTTGCTTTCTGTCGTCAGTGATGCGGACTCGCAAATCCACATCTTTCATGTATGAACTCATATACGACAGGAGAGTGTAGATAAAGACAACTATACTGAGCATTTCAAGAAACTCTTCAAAAGTTGTGAGCATTGCATCTACTATGTTCTCCTTGCCGTAGAGATAATGATGGTACCCACTCACCATTTCCATACCCAGAGCTCCGCTGACAAAAAGGGCTCCAGAAATGAGGAAGAGGCGTCGCGTCTTTGCGGGAAGATGCCTGATAAATGGCAGAAACGACAGCAGGCAGATGATTACGAAGATACCACCAGGAATCACCCATGCGTAGTAGAGAAAGCCGCTAGCCTTGAGTGCAGATTGTAGAGGTTCCATCGTCCGTTCATGAAGGCTGATTGCTTCGTCCAAGGAAAGAAACAAAAAGATAATTGATAAGGCTGTCCAGTAGCGGACATAGCGGTCACCATCTTTTTTCTTAATATAAGCAATGGTTGCCAGAAGAATTGCACAAAATAGTAATGCAGACACAGAGTAGAGTGCAGGAAAATTCTGCTCGTAATCGACATTAAATAGCTGTGCCATTGTCCCGTTGAAGGGATAGTCAAGTTTAAAGTACTCAGTGAACCGTACAACTAGATTTGTGGAGATAAGACCAAGTACTACGAGGAGCAAGAATTTCAGGGTTTTCCTTGGAGCTAAATGGACTTCAAAGATACGAGTCTGATGATTGCCTGTGTCTGTGTGACGCGATTCCAGCACTAGTTATTTCCCCTGACTACAGTGAAGCCGATAAATACGATGTCTTCAATGACTGCCCCTAGAAAACCTCGCTTACATAGAGTCGAACAAAGTTAAGAGCAGGTTAAAAATTAATTAAAATTAAGTATAGTCTAATACAATATAAGATAAAAGTAGACATCTCTCTAAAGTACGGCTTGAGTAAGAAGCTCCGTGCAGGCGATCGCATCAATGCCTCTGTTTGATTAAAAGTAAGAGTAGAGAGACAGGCAAAGCTTATTTAGATAAAGTAGAATAGGTCGCTCGACGCGCTAAGGTTGAAGGCTTGCAACAACATCAATAGCGATCGCACTTCACACATCGGCAAAGCCGAACAAGAAATGCGATAAGCCCAACACAAGCTCGTATCTTCTGATACTTTTGTACTCAATCAACCAAACCTTGTTCACACCAAGGGTTGATTACATCAATATCCTGAACTTGGGACAATCGCTTTAGACGATTTAGCCAGACATTACAGGGGCGGTCAGGGGGATGTTCCAGAAGGTAGGGTAATGATTAAATCTTGGATGGTAATTGGGGCTGTGGCCCTGGTAGTAGTGTTGGGTGGTGGATTGATTAAACCCGGCAGTGCCAGATGGTTCAATCGGCTACAGCGTCCCAGATGGCTGACATTTGAGCGAGCGATTCCCTTCATCTGGACTGTGATTTTTATTTGCGGTGCCTGGTCGGCTTACATTGTTTGGGAAAGTGAGCCAGGTAGCACAAAAACCTGGCTGCTGATGGGTTTATATCTCCTGCTAGAACTGGTTACCATAGCTTACAACCCAGTGATGTTCGCATTCCGTAGCCTCAAGGTTGGCACGATTATTGGTGGCATTGGTGCTGTCTTGGGATTTATCTTGGCACTGCTTGTCTTACCTATTTCCATTGGGGCATTCATGTTGCTAGTGCCTTACGTGATTTGGAGTCCGATTGGTACGTATACCACATGGGAAATGATGCAACTAAATCCCGAAGCTGTTTAGGGAAAAGGTTACTGAGCCATTGGTGTGTTCTGGATTTGGGCTGGTATGCTCTAGTGTGAGGTTATGACAAACCTGACAATAAATAATGCAAATTTCACCGCAAAAATTGTCAGAAAAACTAGATAATTAACACTTGCCTTACTCTATCCATGAAACTTCGTAGGCTTTGTATATCAGGCGTGTGGCTAGGCATAGCCATACCCATACTTCTTCATGAAAACCCATTTATCGTATAGATTCAGGGGTTACGGTAGGGTAAAGTTTAGGGCGACGCAACGCTGAGCAACTACTATCGGGTCAAACTCCCATTGGAGACGCGCAGCGTTTAGTGGTGAGTAGATGATTCATGGATGGCAATCATAGCAGTAGCGCATCTACTTGCCCCGCACCTGCTGGCTCCAGACTAACCTCTGGCAAGCGGCACACCTTGCCCCTATACAGAGTGCTTTGTGAAGTCAGCGGTAGCGTCTACTGAGCATAGAAGAGCGTTTACCCTCAGGTGGTATTTGACTAGATTAAAATTTTGACCCCCTCGAATGTCGCCCCTTTAAGAATTGTTCCCTATGAATTTGCTGAGAGGTCGAATGCAGCGTTTAACTGAACAGCTACCTAGCCTAATTGAGCAACTCCCTGATGAGAGCTTAGATGACGCTTGGAACGTTCTACAGCCGCTTTACTATGACTTGTATATGCTCGGAGCTATGCAACAGGCGGTGCAAACTGTCAGACCTGGTGATGTTCTGACCCGCGAAGAGGCGTTGCTGCTCCTGCCCTTTCCTTAAGGTTGCCTGTTGAGTACTGTAGACAAAAATTTAAATTTGTAGTTTGGAGTCAAAGCCCACCCTGTGAGCATAGAAGTGCGCTATGCCAGATCCTTTTTGCGAGACCTCAAGAACTTGGAGTCAGCTGCCTATCAGCAGGTGTGCGAAGTCGTCTTTGAGGAGTTCCTGAATCTTAAACAGATTCAAGATCTACCAGGACTGCACCAGATTAGCTCGGATGCCCTCTTTTATCGGTTTACCATCGACAACTACTTAGTGGGGATCGAAGTAACTGGTCAAATTGTGAAATTTTTGCGAGTTCTGCCCAAACCTTACATTTGAGACCTTAATTTGTCAGTAGTTAACGATCAGGTGTCACTAGTCAAAAACAGCGAACAACTGTCAACTGACAACTGACAACTGACCACCTAAACTTGTGATTGGTAAAAACAGAAGTTTGAGAGCTACTTATGGACGCCGCTGCACTCTGGCAACGCTATCAAGACTGGCTTTATTACCACGAAGGGTTGGAATTTTACGTCGATGTCAGCCGTATGCGGTTTGATGATGCCTTTGTTGAGGCAATGCAACCTAAGTTTGAGAAGGCGTTTAAGGATATGGACGCCCTGGAGGGAGGCGCGATCGCTAATCCGGACGAAAACCGCATGGTCGGTCACTACTGGCTACGAGACCCCGACTTAGCCCCAAGCCCAGAACTCCAGCAAGAGATTATCCGAACGCTAGAGCAAATCGAAGGCTTCACTGAAAAAGTCCACCTTGGAACCATCCATCCCCCAGGAGTATTCAAATTTACCGATATTCTTTCCATCGGTATTGGTGGTTCCGCCCTTGGTCCTGAGTTTGTCGCACAGGCCCTCACCCCAGTCTCCCCACCCCTAGCTATTCACTTTATTGACAATACTGACCCTGCTGGCATTGATCAGGTCTTGACCAGTCTGCAAGACCGACTTGCCAGCACATTAGTATTGGTCATCTCTAAATCTGGGGGGACGCCGGAAACCCGC
The DNA here is from genome assembly GCA_036703325.1 of Coleofasciculaceae cyanobacterium. GTDB lineage: Bacteria > Cyanobacteriota > Cyanobacteriia > Cyanobacteriales > Coleofasciculaceae > DATNPI01. The sequence continues at coordinate 22,077 of DATNPI010000192.1, read as the reverse complement.
AACGGCATGATTGAAGTTAAAAAAGCCTACGAATCCCAGAATCTGGACTTTGCCACCCATGCTGTTGCAATTACAGGCAAGGACAGCAACCTGGATAAACTCGCTAAATCCGAAGGTTGGCTGGCAACGTTTCCTATGTACGACTGGGTAGGAGGACGAACCTCCGAAATGTCAGCGGTAGGACTACTCCCGGCAGCTTTGCAAGGGATTGACATTCGCCAGATACTTGCGGGTGCCAAGGAGATGGACGCCGCTACGCGCAAAGCCCAGCTAAAAGAAAATCCAGCAGCCTTGCTAGCCTTGTCCTGGTACTTTGCCGGTAATGGAAAGGGTGAGAAAGACATGGTGGTGTTGCCCTACAAGGACAGTTTGTTGCTGTTTTCGCGCTACTTGCAGCAGCTGGTGATGGAATCTCTGGGTAAGGAGAAAGACTTGGAGGGCAATACGGTTTATCAGGGCATTGCTGTCTATGGCAACAAAGGCTCAACCGACCAACATGCCTATGTACAGCAGCTGCGGGAAGGGGTTCCCAATTTCTTCCTGACGTTCATTGAAGTTCTACAAGACCGACAGGGAACGTCCCCAGAAGTAGAACCAGGGGTAACCTCAGGAGACTATCTATCGGGTCTATTGCAGGGCACTCGACAGGCTTTATACGAGAATCAGCGGGATTCCATCACAGTGACGATTCCTCAAGTCAACCCTCGGACAGTAGGAGCGCTAATTGCTCTTTATGACCGCGCCGTTGGTCTTTATGGTTTCCTGGTAAATATCAATGCCTATCATCAACCAGGGGTGGAAGCTGGTAAAAAGGCTGCGGCTGCCATTTTGGATTTACAGAAACGGGTGATGCAGGTGCTACAAGAAGAAAGTGCCCCTGTTTCCCTGTCGGAACTGGCTCAGAAAGCGGGATCACCTGACCAAACCGAAGCGATTTACAAACTGCTGCGTCATCTCGCCAGCAATCAGCGAGGGGTGGTCTTGGAGGGAAGCCTGGGACAACCCAGCAGCTTGAGTGTTTCTACAAGGTGACGTACTCAAGTACATCCTGAGCTGTTTAGCTCAGTTCAGGCTTCATTTTCATTGGGCGATCGCTCCCAATATTGTCTGTAGAGGCACTTAGAGTACAAAAGTTATCTCATTTACTCACCGTAGGGGCTAAGGCTAACTTTAGCCCCTAAAGTATTTGATTGGGATGATTTATTCTTTGCAAGTCCCTACAGCCTACATTCCGCTCAGTATCAGTCTTAACTCCATTTCAATATCATAAATTGGCAATTATTGTTGCAATGACAACAATAATTTATATAATTTCATCTACATTAAAGAAGGAGCTTCAATTGGAGATGCTTAATATGGGCTTAATCAATGAGATTGAGATTCGTCCGCTGACGTCTATAAAAGGGGGCATGGCGGAGTTTTACACGCCCCAATCCAGTCACGAGACAATGCTTGTGCAGATTGCACCAAACACCTTGGACGATCTATTTGTACACAGATTTCAAACAGACCAGCTACTGGTAGTTCGGGGAAGTTTTGTGTTGGTGGTGTTGCAAAACCGATGCTATCAGTACATTCCGCTGACTGAATACCAACCGATGGTAGTGAAAATCCCTCCAGGCATCCCTCACGGAGCGATTAACCTGAGTTCGGAACCCTGTGTCCTTGTGAATGCGGTGTTACGTCACGGAGTACCCTACGAGCGAGATTACCGTCCCCTAAAATTACCCTTCCCTTACGACTTAGAGACGGCTCAGACAAAGTTAAAAGAACGACTGGTAGCCTTAGCCGTGCCCAATTGAAAGTTTAGTGTTATTGGTTAGAGGTGATTTCACTTCCCTAGCTAGAAGTTGAGGGCGCTCATCAGCACGTCTTGGTAGCTGTATGATGTAGGATAGCGATCGCGTTTGCGGAGCTTGGTGTCGTTTCAATCCTAAAGAGACGCAAAGCCCCTATCAGCCCAGATCCCTCCAAGGGGATAAGAATTTCTAAAAAATAGTTCTCAAGTTTCTGTTGGGTGGGGCAGACATGACCTAGCGTAAGAGTAGATTCGCTGTTATATCTGTATCCCATGCCATTAGTAATCCTGGTTGCAGATGACAACCTGGGAACCCGTCTTTCTGTAAGTGATTACCTGGAGTTATCAGGCTACTCAGTCATCACGGCTGAAGATGGTCAACAGGCGCTGTCTATGATTGAGGCTTATCACCCTAACGTACTCGTTACAGATATTAATATGCCCCGAATGGACGGCTATGAACTCGTGCGACAAGTCCGTCATAAGCCAGCGTTTCGCTTGTTACCGGTTGTCTTTTTAACTGAACGCACAAGCACAGAAGAACGAATCAAAGGCTATCAGTCTGGGTGTGATTTATATCTACCTAAGCCTTTCGAGATGCAAGAATTGGGCGTAGTCATTCGCAATCTCTTAGATCGATTGCAGATGATGCATAACGAGATACGAATTTCCTCAACCGACGTACTCCCGTTGCCGACACAGAAACCGGGCGTGGCACCAGTATCCAACACCGAGGATGCCCAAAACCACGCCAGTTCACCCAATGCCAAGGATTTCCGTCTCACCCAACGAGAACAGCAAGTATTAGATTTGCTGACTACGGGTTTATCCAATGGTGAAATCGGCAACAAGCTGCACCTTAGTCCTCGGACAGTCGAAAAGCACGTCAGTAATCTCTTAAGAAAAACGGAAACTAACAACCGAGCAGAACTGGTACGATTTGCCCTGGATAATCACTTAGTGGAGTGAAGTACCCACCGCTAAGTCCGAAGCGGACTATGGCAGGGGCTTCTAGTTTCAACGGGGATGCTTCTGTGGGCACTCATAAAGAGTTCGTTCCGAGATAGAGTTGCCGCGTAAGTCCTGCTGTGTGTATTCCATCAAGCGTGAGAACCGCTATAGGGGTCTCCAGTCCCCAGTCAATCATTAGTTGAGTAGCATCAAGAGTGTATTCCATCAAGCGTGAGAACCGCTATGGGGGGGCGAGTGGGTAAGTCCTGAAAATCCAAAGACTTACGCCTCGCCCTCCCGTTCTTCCCAAGGGTGTTACGTACTTTTATGTGCTGTTGATGCAGGGCTTTGTAGTATATGTCACATGGTTCGCCTTCCCAGATCAGCTCGTTCCAGTTGTCACACAGTTAATTGAGTGGGCTTTTAGGTAGTCCGATCTTCCCAACAAAGCTTTACTAAATCTTGATTTAACGGGTCATTCGGCTCATCCAGCTGGGGGAAGTCGAGAAGGTGTCAAGAATTACAAGCTATTTTTAGAAGCTCTTCACCGGAGGAAGACCATCATCAAGGTCAGCACAAATGAACACAAGAATTGCCGCGACCACAGCACCATGAAATGGCAGAATCTTATACCCTCGCGCCTACCTCGCTTCTGGCGATATTTGGCTTTCATTGGCGTAATAATTATTACCTACTTTGGTACAGCCAAAATTGCCTTTTCTATCTTAGAGCTGAATGGAGGACCTTCCCCGCTTTGGCCTCCAGCGGGGATTGCCTTGGCAGCCTCGATTTTGCAAGGACGGCGCGTCTGGCCAGGGGTGGCACTCGGGGCTTTCTCCTTTGCAAAATTCCTGGGGGCATCATGGACAATTGCCTACGGCGTAGGTTGCGGTAGTGCCTTACAAGCTGTGGTCGGAGCCGAATTATTGCGCCGGATGAGGTTTCGTCCTTCCCTCAAACGGCTGCAAGATGTCTTACAGCTAGTCATCTTGGGAGCCTGGGTATCTCCACTGATCAATGCCAGCATCAGTACGCTGGTGGGCTATCTCGGCGGTACAGTTGAGCCTCGTAATTGGCAGGAAAACTTGTGGATTTTGTGGCTGGGTGACTGCATGGGAATTTTAGTAGTTACTCCGATGCTGTTGGTCTTGAGTTATTTGATTTGGAATTTTAGATTCCCGATAGCCCAGCGGGGTGCCATGCTGAACGCAGTTGGCAAAGCGATGATCGCGCAAATTTTAGATTGGAAGATACTGGCGAGAAGTCAGAACTTATCGCAGCCGACGAGAAGCTTTGGAGTAATCGCCAATCAAAAATCCCTGATTGTAAAGCAAGCTGAGGCAGTTATCTGCTTTACCTTGTTGTGTGTTATCAGCTGGGTTGTCTTCGGGTCAAAAACGGTTGATGGAATTGCTCAGTACCCGCTAGAATACCTGCCCTTTCCCTTTGTGGTCTGGGCAGCGCTTCGCTTCACTCAGCTGGGTGCAGTCATGGCAACGCTCATTGTCTCGTTTATTGCCATTGGCGGAGCCGCACAGGGAGCCGGTCCTTTTATGGTAAAGGCTGTGGATATCTACCAAGCAGTACTGTTTCTACACAGTTTTATGGGCGTAGTCACAATTACAGCTTTGGTCTTAGCGGCAAGTGAGACGGAGCGAGCCTCTGCCGTAGATTTACTTAGAGAGCGAGAGGCAAGTTTGGCAAATGCTCAACGTCTTGCCCAGTTAGGGAACTGGGATTATTACGAAACGTGTGAAGGCAGGTACGCCCCCCAACCGCAATTGCGCTGGTCAGATGAACTGTATCGCCTCTTTGGTTTTACCCCCAAAGCTGTTGAGCCTAGCTGGGAAACGTTCTTTCAAGTCGTTCATCCAGCTGATAGAGAGCGGGTTGGGCAGTCAATTCGAGGCGCTTTGAGAGAGAATAAGTCCTACTGTCTTGACTATCGGATTGTGCTACCGGATGGTTCAGAGCGCGTAGTATGTGAACAATCAGAGATTCACAACGGCGGCATCAGTGGTACGGTACAGGACGTTACTGATCGTAAGCAGGTCGAAGCTCAACTTCGTGCAGCCGCCACACGCGATCGCTTATTGGGAGAGATGGCGCTGCGGATACGGCGTTCTCTCAATCTCGATCAAATTCTCAACACAACCGTGGCGGAAGTCCGGCAATTTCTCGGAGCGGATCGGGTTTTCATTGGTCAAATTGCTGCGGTCAAGACAGATTCTGGGACATCTTTTCAAGGTTTAGTCATTGCTGAATCGGTAGACCCTTTTTACACCTCCCTTCGCAGCCTAATTTTTGACGATCAGATTGCCTTACAAGAATGGCGATCGCTGTTTGCCCAAAGTCGTGTCCGAGCCATTGAGGACACAAGCGCGATCGCTACTCCCCATCAGCAAGCTGTGTACTACACCCAATATCAAATCAGAGCCAGCTTGTGGGTGCCGATTTTGCTAGGTGATGAGCTATACGGGGCGTTGGTGGTTCACCAATGTGACCAGCCGCGTCACTGGCAGTCTTGGGAAATTGACTGCCTCACTTCACTAGCGACACAAGTAGCGATCGCTATCCAGCAAGCCGAGTTATATCGACAGATTACAGATCTCAACAGCCACCTAGAATCCCAAGTGGAGGAACGCACACAAGAACTCAGTGCGAAAATGACTGAACTTCAGGAACTCAACCAACTTAAAGATGTGTTTTTGCAAGCGGTTTCCCATGACCTGCGTACCTCTTTGCTGGGAATGTCAATGGTGTTGAACAATTTTTATCGCTCGTCCGGAGAAACCGCAATACTCTCTCAGCCTCTCATCGAGCGGATGATGATGAGCAATGAGCGTCAGCTGAATTTGATCGACTCACTCTTAGAAGACCATTTTGATGAAGAGCGTAAATTAGATCTTCACTGCCAACCAGTACAGCTAGACCAGTTGATTCGAGACCTAATTTCAGACTACTCGTCAAAGCTTGCCCTCAACCGGGCAACCCTGACACACAAACTCCCGGCAGATTTCCCATTAATCACTGCCGATCGCCATCTGCTACGGCGGGTGTTGGAAAACCTGCTCACCAATGCCCTAAAACATAATCCGCCAGGACTCAACCTGACGTTGCAAGTCGCACTTGAAGACAAAATGATTCGCTGCACCCTCCAGGATGATGGCGTAGGGATTAGCCCAGAGCAACAGCAGAGCCTTTTCAAACTCTACATTCGCGGTCTCCACACCCAGCACTTAACGGGGATTGGTTTGGGCTTGTATCAGTGTCGGCAAATTATCACTGCCCACGGTGGAGAGATTGGTGTGATTAGTACTCCAAAAGCTGGGTCAAGGTTCTGGTTTACCCTTCCTATAGCGGCATCAATGGTGCTTGAGTGCAACTGCCTGGCCTCACGCAACAGCTAATTCTGATTTGGGAGTTTAGTCTATTCCTTACATAACAAAGCGATCGCCCTTTTTAGCCCAGAAGCGATCGGGCAATTTATTTCTGAATTACTTACCAAGTTCTACTAGTAACTTATGCCAATCTTGTACAATTGGAGCGCTCAAAGCATCTACCCTTTATGTTTTTTCTCGCCCTGGCACCGATAAACGCTAGGGCGTCTTTGTTCTAGTTCTCGATATTTTGCCTTAAAGCACTCTCATTTCTATTCTCTCGTAGGCAATTTGAAAGTCTTAACAACGTGTTGCAGCAAACCCTCGCAGGCGTCTAGCAGTAAATCGATGACTTGGTTAAAGCCCTCCGTGCCGCCGTAGTAGGGGTCAGGGACTTCTTTCTCACCATGGTGAGAGGCAAAGTCGCACATCAGTCGTACTTTGTCCCGATACTTTCCTGCTGGATCGAGGGAGAGAATATCCTGATAGTTTTCCCGATCCATCGCCAAAATCAGGTCAAAATTTTTAAAGTCAGACTTCTGAAACTGCCGTGCTTGACCCTTAAGCTTTATCCCTCGAAGGCTCGCTGCCGCCGTCATACGTCGGTCTGGGGGAGAACCAATGTGATAACCCCCAGTGCCAGCAGAATCGCAGATAATGCTATTACTAAGACCCGCTTGTTCAACCAAGTGGTTCATAATGTTCTCGGCTGATGGAGAACGGCAGATATTACCAAGGCAGACAAAGAGTAACTTGCAAGACATAGTATAATAGATAACTTTGTAAGCAACTGAAACAACAACCACTGGCAAGTCAACTTAAGCCTTGCACATTTACGGCAGGGAAAAATTTAGCGAGTGCCTGTTTCCCCAAGGGTAGGTTCCTAGCTGTACCCGTGTTAAGTTTAGCAACGAAGCTGCCAGATGCTGTCGTTGTAGTGAGATAACAAAGGCCGAACACAGGCTCAACCGTTGGCACTGTTAGTCTGAGGAAAGGCCACGGTAACCCTAGCAATGTCTTCTACTGATAAAGGGATACCTCCCGATTCAACGGTAATTTGAGGAAAGTGTATTTGATGTTCAAGTCGCGCCGTCGTTCTTACCGAAAGCCCAGCCGACAGTTGCCGCTTCCGGTGTTCCTGGCGGCAATACCCCTAGTCTTGATTATTCTGGAATTATTGGCGCGGATTCTCGTCGGCGTGACTGGCAACAGCGCCAAGTTGGATGCCTACGAGGGTGCAGACCCGATTGTTACCGCTTATTGCCTTAAATTCCTTGACAAAACCAAACAGCCTTACGATGGTTTACCAGACAGTGGAGGTCTGGCTGCTCAACGGCGTCTAGCTGTGGGCTACAGTTTAGTCGGGAATCAAAAGAGTAATTTCTGGCGGATTAATGAACAGGGTTTTCGCGACAACAACCCTGTTCCTCTGACCAAACCCAAAAATGAAATTCGGATTTTTCTTTTAGGTGGCTCCACAGCCTTTGGTCAAGGGAATGTAAATAACCAAGCCACACTAGCCAGCAAGATTGAAGCCCGTCTCAACGAACGGATAGCACAGCAAAAAGGTTCTCCAGAAAAATACCGACCTAAGGATTTACCTTTCTACAAACCGGAACTGGAGAAAGCACTATCTCTGCCCCCACAAATTCGAGAGGGTCAGTACCGCGTTATCAATGCTGCTGTACCAGGCTATGCATCTGGAAATACACTGGCTCAGTTGGCACTTCAGATTTTACCGTACAGGCCAGACGGTATCGTAGTTTTGGATGGATATGCAGACTTGATGCTGCCTAGCAATCAAGCCCAAACGGACATACCTCATACAGAAACTTTCCTCAATAATGCGCCAGGGCATTTTTGGACTCATTTAACCCAGCAATTCAAGCATTCGTTAACAGATACTTATTTAGTTAAAGCAACAAAATACTGGCTCTTGCGTCCTCAGCCATCAGTAAGTGAGCTGAGTTTAGTGGCGACTGAACAGACTACCCCACTGGAGAAGCATCTTACCACCGACTCAGCTGAACTGGAACGTCGAGTAGCACGCTATCGGAATCACCACAAGCAAATGATTGGCTTGATGGCAGGAGCCAAAATTCCTTTGATTCTCGCCGTTCAACCAGAAATTACTGGTCGCGGTAACAGCAAGGTTTCGCCAAGAGAACAGACAATTTTACAAGAATTGGGGCTGGGGTACAGGCAACGGATGCAGGCTAGTTATGCAGAATTGGCGCAAGCTAGTCAGCAACTCCAGAAAGCGTTTCCTAAAAATGTGAAAACGCTAAATTTCTACAAGCTTGATAACGACTTTCGTAATGGAGCCTTTTCTGACGCTGTACATTTGACGGAGGAAGGGAATGCCGTGCTAGCCGAGCGATTTTATCGAGCGATAACCAGCCTGCCGAACCTACAGTTGACGCCCCCAAAGCCACCGCGATAAGGCAAAACTAAAAGGCAACCCCTTGACTAAATCAATTTTGGATTTTGGATTGGATACGACCAATCAGTTGGGGCTGTCTATAAACCAGCCTGGAGGCACAGGGTTGTTGTGTCGGTTAAGCCGAATCGACGAAGCCGTTGCCGAAGGCTACGTATTCGACGAACAGGTTAACTTGTTCGATAACTTTCGGGCTACTGAAAACCCAGACCTCAGCCGATAGGCAGGTCTGGGTAGTTTATTCTCTTAGTAGGTGTGGTTAACCCGCTGACCTTGTACAGACGCTTTCTTTGAGGTGTTAGCGTGGTGAAACGTTAGCCAACTCTGGCATTAGCGCAGCAACCGTTTGGTTCAGTCTTTAGTCGCGTCTCTACTGACTAATGACTCCGCTTACTCATCTTGAGTTTGACTTGATTGAGCTACATTCCAGGAAGATTTAGCCCACTAGTGAGTTCTTCCATACGTTCCCGCATGGTGGCGGTAGACTTTTCGTAGGCATCTTTCATGGCTGTCGTCACAAGTGCAGAAAGCGCTTCTGCTCCTTGACCTATGGCATCTGCGGAAATTTCTACTCGCAGAGGTTCCTGGTTGCCGCTCAACACTACCTTGACAAGTCCATCAGCACTTTGTCCCTCAATCTCCATTTGCTCCAATTCTTCCTGGAGCTGCTTGGCACCTTGTTGAACCTCTTGGGCTTTTTTGAACGCCTCGGCAAGTTCTTTCATCTTGCCTAAGCCGAAGCCAAATCCTTGTCCTTTTGTCATAAATGATTAACTCTATTTGAGTTGGATGGGTAGATCAGTGGTGACTTCCTCCCAATGCTAACCCTTACGAGTACAGCGTGGGCTTCCTACCTCGCGGTAGGAGTTTCCTGCTTCATCACCCTCATTATGAGGTAGCTCCACAGGCTTACACCGTGAGTCTCACGGCGTTCGAACAATACAACAAGTATGTCCTACCTCTTTCCTAGAATATTTTACCCATCCAAGGATTTGTGGATGGAACCCCCTATCCTCTCTTTTGAAGGTTCTGCTTTTTTGTTTATTGGGCAGTGACGTAGAGGCGAGTTTTGTTGGCTAACCAGCCAACCAGGATAATTGTTCTTGTGGTTAATGCCAAACCTGCCCCTACCCTTCAAATCATTATCTTACCGCTTTCCACAGTCGGGAATCAGAAAAGTCGATTCTAGCTCGGTTGAAACTCGCCTAAAATCCTCACTTCTGGCTCTAAGCATAGCGACCAGTGCTGTTCCACTTGCTGTTGAATATGGCGAATAATTTGGAATATATCGCTGGCTTTAGCACCGCCACAGTTAAGGATAAAGTTGGCATGGCGTTCAGCTACTTGAGCCCCCCCAATTTGGTAGCCTTTAAGACCAATTTGTTCGATCAGCCAAGCGGCGGGACGTGTATCGGGATTGCGGAAGACACTACCACAGCTGGGTAAGTGATAGGGCTGAGATTGCCGTCGTTGCTCCAAATGTTGAGCTGTCGCCGCCCGTACCTGTTTTGGGTCAGCACCAGGTTTTAACTGAAATGTTGCCTGTGTGACTAGGCGATCGCCTCCTTGCAGGATAGAAGTGCGATAGCTAAAGCCTAGGTCTTGGGGAGTGAGCTGCTCAATTACCCCCCTAGGCGAGAGGGTCTGGATATTGACGAGTCTGTCAGCCGTGCAGCTGTTGTGGGCACCGGCATTCATTACCACTGCACCGCCAACTGTGCCGGGGATGCCCACTGCCCACTCCAAGCCTTCCCAGCCGCGTTCTGCTGCCTGCCAGGCCAGACGGGCAATTGGTTCGCCAGCACCGACGGTGACTATCCCCGTATCGGGGTCAAAATGGGTTTGGCGTAGATGGCGAGTACAGACGACTAAACCAGGGAGACCGCGATCGCTTATCAGTAAGTTGGAACCTGCCCCCAATAGCGTTAGGGGTAATCCTTGCGAGAGGGCCCACTCAAAAGTTGCTTGCAGGTCTTCCAAGTGTCGGGGAGCGACGTACCACTCGGCCGGTCCTCCGACTCGAAACGAGGTTAGGTTTGCTAAAGGAGCCTGAGATCGAAGCGGGCAATCAGTTCCTGGCAGAGTGAGCTGCTGATTGTAAATTGTCGTCTTCGAGGTCGGTGCATTCGTAATGCAGGGGGGGTCATGGGACAGGGTCATATCAATACACATGAAAATAATGCCAATTGGTCTTGGGCAATTGAGATGCGGTCAAAAAAGCTATTTTTCTCGCGATTGTTCGTCGAAATTAGGCTTTCTGGCTCAATTCTCTAGACTTTCTAGAGCCTTCTTTCTCACCCGTTTGGTAGAAGTCCATGACCTGGGGAATAATCTGATTAAGATTACCGGCTCCTAGAAATAGGGCAAGGTCTCCGGGCCGGAGGATTTCGGTAAGCAACTCTGAAACTGAGTTCAAAGTTGGTTGGTAGTACACCTTCTCGTGGTGAGCCGCGATCGCATCTCGCACCTGATTACCAGTCATTTGCTCCAAGTTGGGTTCGCCAGCACTGTAAATATCAGTGATCACAACGATATCTGCGTTGCCAAACGATTCTGCAAATTCTTGTAAAAATGTCAAGGTGCGACTATAGCGGTGGGGCTGGAAAATGGCAACAACTCGCCGTGTCTCTGAGGACGAACCTAGCGGTTCCCCTTTACGCAAGTGTGCAGCGGCGAGGGTTGCCTGGATTTCACTGGGGTGGTGAGCATAGTCATCAACAAAGGAGATGCCATTGCACTTGCCCCGAAGCTCAAATCGGCGTTTGGCTCCTTCAAAGGTAGCGATGCTTGAAGCAATCACGTCAAACGCCAAACCCAGATATCTTCCTACCGCTACGGCCGCTAGAGCGTTGCTCAGATTGTGTTGACCCAGCAACTTTAGATGCAGCTCACCCAAAACTTTATTGCCTTCCCAAACTCTGGCGGTGGTGCCATAAGCGTGATAAGTCACACCGTCTACGCTGTAATTAGCACCTGCTTCACGTCGTAAGCTATAGCTGATAGTAGGTTTAAGTCGCGATCGCAAAGTCTCACAATCAATGCACCCAATTAGTATTTGACAGCGTTCAGCAAAAATTTGGAACGTTTCAATTACCTCTTCCAGCGACTCGTAATGGTCTGGATGATCAAGTTCGATATTTGTGATAACGCCAATCTTGGGGGAAAGTTTAGATAAAGACCCATCAGATTCATCTGCTTCGGCAACGAGATAAGGTCCATTACCTAAGCGAGCGTTACCATCCCAAGCCTCAACCTCGCCTCCTACGACAATGGTAGGGTCTAAGCCTGCCTGCAACAGTAGATAGCCAATCAAACTACTCGTTGTCGTTTTACCATGAGTGCCAGCAACAGCGATACTGTCATAATCTTGAATCAAGGCCGCGAGTAAGTCCGAGCGATGAAAAATTGGGTAGCCTCGTTCTAGAGCTGCCTGATACTCGGAATTAATCGAATTAATTGCTGTCGAGCAAATAACTTGGGGCAAGCCTGAAGATACTTTTACGGCAGGTAGAGGCAAGTTTGGTTTTGGATGTTCACAAGAGATTGCCCGACTTGGTCTCATGTCGGTCGCTGCCGTTGGCGATCCTCCATAAGCTGGATCTGTCGTCGGTCTAAAAAATTCTAAGTTAGTAGCGTCTTGGTTTCCAAAAAGATGAGCGCCGACTGCTTGTAAACGCTGAGTAATATGCGTCGAACGAATGTCTGACCCAGATACAGGCAGTTGACGTTTTGCTAGAACGTAGGCAAGGGCTGACATTCCGATTCCACCAATGCCGATGAAATGAAATGGCTTACCACTAAAATCAACAGTATTCGGCATCTTAACTCCTTACACACCACACCACACAAGCCTACTGTGCCAATATCACGCGTTATCATATCAAGAATTGATTTTTCAAGATATAGCAAAGTAGAGATTTCTTGGAATTTTCATACGAATGGTACAGTTTCGCTATAGACTGTGTTATTGCTAAAGTAGAATTTTCTACCCACAGACGGTTTTTATTATTAAACGCAACCAATTCGCGAAATCCGGAAACTTTCGTTAGAAAAACGACAATAACATACCAGTCACTGATTTAGATTGGGAGTGAGCTGGCTGTAGAAAGGATGCGTCAATCCACTAGCCGATGGTATGGGACAAGTGGCAATTTTAGGTGGCACCTTCGATCCCGTTCACTGGGGACACCTTTTGCTGGCCGAGACTGCCTTAAGCCAGCTAGGTCTGGATAAGGTTATTTGGGTACCCACTCGCCGTCCTCCTCATAAACAAGGGTTAGCCTATGAGCATCGGCGGTTAATGGTGGAAAGAGCGATCGCTCTTAACCCAGCCTTTGGAATAGCGTCGGTGGAGACGGCTCACCCTGACACCGATTACGCGATCGAAACCTTAGCTTACCTCCAAGATATTTATCCCAACCACCAGTGGTACTGGATTCTTGGTCTAGATGCCTTCCAGACTTTGCCACTATGGTACCGCCGGGAAAAACTCATCCCTGCCTGTTACTGGTTAGTGGCACCACGTCCAGGAACAAGGGCTAAGACTGACTCTCTTTTCACAAAAAGTATCAGCGCTCAGGAAGGGAACGATACGCAAGAAAGCTGGTGTCAACAAGTGACTGGGCAGCTAGCATCTCAAGACATCCCAATTCGCTGGCAGCTGCTGCAAATGCCACCAGTGGGCATTTCCTCCAGTCTGATTCGCCAGTACTGTCGCCAGCGTCGCTCAATTCGTTACCTGGTTCCGGAAGACGTCCGAGCTTATATTACTACCTACAACCTCTACTTAGATTGAAGTACTAATCCAGTAATCACAATTGCAGGTTAGACACCCATAAGTGGAGTTCACAACGTTCTCGTTAGCTCTCGCTGTGCCTCTTAGGCACAAGCTCTTGCGTTAGCAAGCGCATTCTTCGTTAGTGTTAGCTCTCGCGGTACGACGGAAGGAGCGTCAGCCTCGTGGGTTGGCGAAGCCTTCTCTATAAGGAGTAGCGTGAAAATCTCGCTCCCTACCCCCTAACTCCTGACCCCTTGTCTAAGATACCTCTCAGAATTGGATTTACACAAGAGTCTTAGTGCGGGCAGTTTTGATTAAGTTTTTTAAAAAATCTCTCACATAAGTAAACGTAGGGCAAAGCCCATGCCGCCACCCTTGGAGAACCCTCCTAACTTATCAAATCTATGTCCTCTGGCTGTCAAGGTGAGTCACACCAGCCCAGATGAGTCAAGCCTTTCCCTGGAATGTATCCAGCAAACTCCATCAAGCCAAGATTGGGAGTGTCTAGGAATTTATGCTCAGTGGTGTTAGAATTTTGACGCCTTTGCGATATGATTGGGTTCATTAAGAGATCTTTACTGAGCGCGAATACAGAGGGCAAGACGCAGTGATTAGAGTAGCGATCAACGGGTTTGGACGTATTGGACGCAACTTCGCACGATGCTGGCTGACTAGAGAGAATAGCCAGATAGATTTAGTGGGCATCAATGACACTTCTGACCCCAGAACTAATGCCCATTTGCTTAAATACGACACGATGCTGGGGAAGTTAAGTGCTGATATCAGCGCTGACGACAACTCCATCATTGTTAATGGCAAAACTATTAAATGTGTATCTGATCGCAACCCGCTAAACTTGCCCTGGGCGGATTGGGGAATTGACCTTGTCATCGAATCAACCGGCGTCTTTGTTAGCCGCGAGGGAGCCTCGAAGCATTTAGCCGCAGGTGCCAAGAAGGTAATGATTACAGCTCCTGCTAAAGGGGATGATGTCGGCACCTTTGTGATGGGCGTCAATTCTCATGACTATGACCACGACAAGCATGACATTGTTAGCAATGCCAGCTGTACCACAAACTGTTTATCCCCCTTTGCCAAAGTGCTACACGAGCACTTCGGCATCATTAAAGGGACAATGACCACTACTCACAGCTACACGGGTGACCAACGCCTTCTGGATGCCAGCCACCGCGATGTCCGCAGGGCACGGGCAGCCGCGATGAATATTGTGCCAACCAGCACTGGTGCGGCGAAAGCTGTGGGTCTAGTACTGCCAGAACTGAAGGGTAAGCTGAATGGCATTGCCCTGCGCGTACCGACCCCGAATGTGTCTGTGGTTGATTTGGTGGTTCAAGTCGAGAAAAGCACGATCGCCGAGCAGGTGAACAGCGTTCTGAAAGAAGCTGCTGAAGGTCCACTCAATGGAATTTTGGCATATAGTGACCTGCCGCTAGTTTCATCAGACTACAAAGGTCACGACGCCTCTTCTATTGTGGATTCCAGCCTGACGATGGTCATGGGTGGTGATATGGTCAAGGTCGTCGCCTGGTATGACAACGAGTGGGGTTACTCTCAGCGAGTTGTAGATTTGGCTGAATTAATGGCCCAGAAGTGGCAGAGCTAGTGCTTCGGTTCAATTAAAGGGAATATTAGCTAATTTGAGCTAAATGTGAGCGATAAGCCTGGGAATTAATTCCTAGGCTTATTTTTTGGAGTGTAATTTCAAAAATGTTGAAATCCCCGACTGAGAGTTAGTTCTTCATCCGCATAAGTATCGGTGCTATCTGTTAACCAGACATTGTTGCCAGTTGTGATGTGACCGATAATAGCTGCTCCCTCCCCTAGCTGTTCCACTAATGCCTGAGCTGATTCTGGAGGCAGGCACAGCACAAGTTCAAAATCTTCACCGCCGTACAAAGCCCAAGCCTGAGCTTGCTCTGGAGATACCAGCTGGCTCAAGACTGGCGGCAGGGGAATCCAGGTTCTTTCTATTCGGGCACCAACGTCACTAGCTCTACAGAGTTGTAAAACGGCGTCTGCGAGACCATCACTGCTATCCATCCCCGCTACGCGAATTTTGGATTTTGGGTCGCACCTTTGGTGCGCTTTCAGCGCAACTTGGATTTTGGATTGCGAATCTAAGGTTTCCCACAGAAGCGGTAAGACATCGAGTCTGGGCTTAGGACGTTGGTGAGCCTGGATGAAGTACGCTCGCTCGGCTTCGCTCAAGTGTTGGCCGAATTCTCGGTTGAGAAGTAATTCCAACCCGGCGCGTGAGGCACCGTGGACGCCGGTAACAACGATAGCATCTCCTGCAACAGCGGCGGATCGGCGGAGAACTCGGTCAGGGAAGACTTGACCAAAGGCGGTAATAGAGAGAGTGATAACAGGTGAGCGACAGACATCGCCCCCTACTAAGGGCGTGTTGTACTGGTTTAAGCAGTTGGTGAGACCTTGGTAGAGTTGCTCGATCCAGCTGATAGCTACATCGCCCGTAATGCTCAAGCCTACGGTAATTCCGACAGGAGAGGCTCCCATTGCTGCTAAATCAGACAAATTAGCGGCCGCTGCTCGCCAACCGGCGTCTTCAGGACTGGTGGTGCGATCGCTAAAATGCACCCCATCCACCAAGACATCTGTCGTCACTACCAGCAATTGACCCAACTCCAGGCATGGAATCACAGCCGCATCATCGCCCACGATATCGGGTGGGCAGAAGCGCTGTAACCGTTCCAAAAGACCCTGTTCCCCGATATCTCGAACTAATAGGAAAGACACTTCAATAGCTCATGCGGATTTATCAGCAGAGGGACGCCTGTACAGCTTGGGAAAGCGATAAAACGTATCCCCATCAGCATCTACTTCAGGAACGGCAGCAAACATCTGTACTTGGCGTTCTAGGTACTGCCGTGCCTGCTGCACATCCACCCTCGCCCTAGCTGTTAGTTGAATTAGAGAAATACAACTGTTTTGCTCTTCCAGTAGCTGGTAAAAGGCGTCCTCCAACTGCTGCCGATTGAACGCATTCTCCAATTGCTGCTGTGGATTCTGGATGCGCCCACGCAATAATACGACTGCCAGCAGGGCCAGTGTGATTACCAGTAGTAAGTCAATAATTGGCATGGAGGTCGAGCAACTGAGATTTCAGAGTAGGGGCCCATACAAGTTGAGACCTGAGAGTTAGAAATTTAAAATTTCTAACTCTCAACTCCTATTCTAGTTTTCGCCCTTAACTCCCATAAGCTACTTGCGGCTCAACCAAATTCTCTCCTCCTTTAACAACCTTAGCGGACTTAATTACGTCGCCCTCTTTGAGCTTTTCTAGTACGTCTTTGCCCTCTACTAGATAGCCAAAGACGGAGTAACGGCCATCCAGGAGGTTCCGGCCTGCTGGGGTGAGTTCTGGTTCAAACAGGAAGAAGAAGAATTGAGATGATCCACCATTCGGGTCAGTGCCTGGACGTGCCATTGCGACCGCACCGTAGGAAGAGAAAGGAAGTACTGGCTCCTCACGGTAAAGCCCCGCGTCTTCTAAGGTAATGCCATAAATCGGCTTTGAGTCACCTCTGACTAGTACTTCCAGGGGAATTGCGCGGTATTCACCTGTCTTTGGGTCAACAAAACCTTCCTCTGGGCCAGGGGGGTCACCTATTTGCAGCACATAGGAATCTTCGGCACGGATGAACTCCAGACCGTCATAGAAACCCTTTTGGACTAAATCAACAAAGTTACCGGCAGTGACTGGGGCACTGTAGCCGTCAACCACTATACTCAAGTTGCCTTTGTCGGTAGTCATCTCCACCGTAGCCCGACCCTTGAGTTGAGGTAACTGGCTGTACTCTGAAGGCACCTCAAAGGGAAACTCTTTCACCATTAACTCTTCGATCTCACCGACTTGATCGAGGATTTTGCGCCGCCCAAGCAAAACACTTTCCTTATCCTGAGCTTCAACGGCTTCTCGGATTGAGGCAATGCCTTCGTTGATTTGGCTAATCAGGGCTTCGGCCTGCGGTTTCTTATCATCTGGGATGTCGGCTAGCAGTTGATCGCGGCGATCGCTCAAAATCACAGCCGCTTTGGTGATTTCCCGGCTGATCGGACTCCAGCGCTTACCCCGCAGTTCCGTAGCGATATTTTCAAGACTGACTTGAATCTCCCGCACTGGCTGGTTCTCAATCGGCAACGCATACCGCAATAGGGCTTTGCCGTCTGTGATCGCATTTCCTACTGGCAAGCGACTTTCACGGGTGGGTTTGTCGTTCCCACTCCACCAAGCCCCGCTAAGACCTAGTGAGAGGGTAACCAAAAGCAGCGCTAAGACGCTGGTCTTTGTCAAGCGTTTGCACCAATCGAGCAAAGAATTTTTTGAAGGTCGCATAAATATATCACTGAAGGCTTGGCACCAGTAAGTTTAAGGCTCATCCACAGCCTTAAGTACTTTATTTTTCATCTTGCCATGACAAGGTTACAGCGAGAGCAGGTTGAAGGTTAAGCTGACGCGCATAAAACATTGGATATTCACATCCTGGCTTTTTGTCCCCTGTCAGTAGTCAGTGGCAACGGACAACTGATCGCTGACTACTGACAGAAAATTTAAGTGTTTCGGCGCGCAGATTAGATGCACAACAGCTTTAACAGACTGGTTG
Source organism: Coleofasciculaceae cyanobacterium (assembly GCA_036703325.1). Classification (GTDB taxonomy): domain Bacteria; phylum Cyanobacteriota; class Cyanobacteriia; order Cyanobacteriales; family Coleofasciculaceae; genus DATNPI01. The sequence continues at coordinate 4,085 of DATNPI010000192.1, read as the reverse complement.
TCCCGCTTATGGCGGTTCCTCTGGCGCTAACAGGTCTTAGCCAGTTGGGGTAGTTGAACTCTTGAGGACTTAACAGGGGTAAAATAAATTGCCGATTGTTCTGTGCCCTTTGAAACAGGTTCATGATTTCTAGTAACGACTTTCGCACCGGTGTCACGATTGAGTTAGATGGGTCTGTGTGGCGGGTAGTGGAGTTTCTCCACGTCAAACCTGGGAAGGGTTCCGCCTTTGTGCGCACAAAGCTGAAAAACGTACAGAGTGGGAGTGTTGTTGAGAGAACCTTCCGGGCTGGGGAAACAGTGCCCCAGGCAAACCTAGAGAAGCGCACGATGCAGCATACCTACAAAGAAGGAGACCAGTTTGTCTTCATGGATATGGAAACCTATGAGGAAAGTAGTCTGAACTCATCCCAGATTGGCGATCGCGTCAAGTATCTCAATGAAGGGATGGAAGTTAACGTTATCACTTGGGGCGAGCAGGTTCTGGAAGTGGAACTACCAAACTCTGTAGTGCTGGAAGTAACCGCTACCGATCCAGGCGTCAAAGGCGATACCGCTACCGGCGGCACGAAACCTGCCATCGTTTCCACAGGTGCTCAAGTGATGGTTCCTCTATTTATTTCAATAGGAGAACGCATTAAAATCGACACGCGTAATGATTCCTACCTTGGTCGCGAGTGAACTGTTTTCACCAGGCAAGAAGGATCGGAGTGGGTTAAATGTTGGAAGGTTAGAGGTTGAAAATTTTAACCTAGCCTACGGCAAGCTGCTGTGCGTCTACAACCTTCTAACCTTCAACCTTCAACCTTTTCCAAGCCCTTAGCCCCTATTTTAATTGTGCCAATAGACTTCAACCAACTCCGCGAACTGCTAGCTGCCATCGCTCAAACCGATATTGCAGAACTGACTTTAAAAAGTTCTGACTTTGAACTGACGGTGCGCAAAGGCATTCCCACCAGGCCCACTATCGAACCCAGCCTGGTTAGTACCAGCTCCGTCGCTGCTTCTGGATTGATGGCGGGACAAACCGATTCGCCGCCAATACCCACCGTACCTGCACCGACTCCTGAGCTAGCTACTAGAGATACGGCAGCAGCGCCACCAGCACCCCCTCCAACGGTAGACCCGCGATGGGAAGACGTTTTATCGCCTATGGTCGGGACATTTTATCGCGCACCCGGCCCCGATGATGCCCCCTTTGTGGAGGTGGGCGATCGCATTCGCACGGGTCAAACTGTTTGCATTATTGAAGCAATGAAGCTGATGAATGAAATTGAAGCCGAGGTGTCTGGGCAGGTAATGGAAATTTTGGTGAAGAATGGAGAGCCAGTAGAGTACGGTCAACCCTTGATGAGGATTAACCCAGGGCAATGATTACTGTATTGTCATTAATAGACTAAAAATTGCTGCTAAAATTTTGGGATCACTTATTTCGGGTCATACCGATGCAAACAGCAAACCCTGTACCACAAGAAGTAGTACAACAAGTTTCTGAGTATTTCAGTATCTTGAGTGAGCCAATGCGGCTGCGAATTCTAAACTTGCTACGCGAAGGCGAGAAATGTGTACAAGAGTTGGTAGAGGCCACAGCCACCAGTCAAGCTAATGTCTCAAAGCACCTGAAAGTAATGCTCCAAGCCGGCATCCTCAGCCGCCGATCTGAAGGAACATCTGCCTACTATAAAGTAGAAGACGAGTTGATTTTTGAACTTTGTAATTTAGTTTGCGATCGCCTAGCTACAAGAATTGAGCAGCAAGCGCGTCACTTTCGTGACTTTAGTTTAGCCAATAAAGACTAACAGGGATTTGCTCTTGCTCATAAAACGCTACAGCGAAAAGTTTTTCTCAAAGTTTTCACGCGTCAGCGGTTGATCAAGCACTAACCCTTCGCCTCCCAAAACCTCCAGCGGTTTCCCCTCCACCTCAATCCATACCTTAGCCGCTGGGTCTAAACTGCTTGCTGTATACAGAACTTGTGCTACACGACCCGTCATGGAGGCGCTACCGCCGCCAGTTGTAAACTCTTTAGACAAATCGACATGAACGCCGTCGGCTTTCAGAGCAACATTTCGCAGCTTCGTCCCTTTTGGAATTGTCGTTGCGAAGGCTGGGTCAGCAGGACCAATTAATAAGCTCTTGAGGGCACTGTCTAAAATTTCACTAGGTTTGTCGGCATCCTTTAAAGTAACTGAACTAGGAACTACCTGAATTTTGTTATTGACATTATTGAGCCAATAAACTTGAACTTTTTCCTCAGCTGATGGCTGCACAGGGCTGGGCGACTGGGAAGTCGTTGGCACTGGCGGTACCGAGGAAGAATTGATTGAATTCCAGGCTACCCAGCTGGCACCGCCTCCTGCCGCCAAAAGGGCAGCGGAAATTCCGGCAACGACTCCTATAGGAATACGACGAACTTCTTGTTGGCGTTGGTCTTGCATATCCAGAACCCTCCTGGAAAATTTAGAGAGGAGTGGCGTGAAGAGGTCTTAGCTGCTAGTAAGCTTGAACTTTAATGCTTTTACAAACGACTCGCCCCTGTATTAGTAGATGCAGACGCCCGATTTGAAGCATCAACTCGGACAAATGCTGCTATTTCTAACTCACTAGTATTTACATCCAATTTTAAGAGTCGTGTTGTGATACCTGCCTCCTCCAACTTGCGGAGATCGAAGCGGTTGTTTACACCACTAGTAAACACCGCAACTAGCTGGGGAGAGAGAGGTTTCCCATTCAGGGACACGGCTGGTTTAATTAGCTGTAGACTGCGCCCAGAGACAATGCCTAACCCCGATTCTACTGCGATCGCTAACGGCTCGGCACCCTTTTCTAGTAACTCTACCTGAAAACGGGCACGGTTGTTGTCCAGCAAATCTACCCGTGGGTTTAGAAATTGATAACGCTCAGGCGAACCCCCCAAAGCGCCACTCACAACACGCCGCAGTCGCTCCGCTACGGCCGGTGACTGTAAAGCCTTATTAAGATCTGACTCCGTTAAGACTAAACGTACTGCTGCTTGCACGGGTTGCCGTAGAGATGCCCTTGGTGACCCCTGACCACCTTGCCTTAAACGCTGTAAATCAACGTTAACTGGGTCAGTTTCCACTTCCAAAGCGCCGACCCGAATATCCGGCGTCAGCCATAATCCGCGACCAGCAATTCGCACTCGCTCCACAGTCCCTTGTAGGAGTTGATAGCTGGGAGCATTGTCAATGCGGACTTGTAACTGCTCCACTTTATTCAACCGGGAGCGAAGGGCACCTGCAACAATTTTGTCCGTGACTATGCCAACTGGGGAGACAAGAGCTAGTAAACCGGATAGGAGGATGGTTAGAAGTTCCATAGAGTTATAGATGCCAGCTTTTAGATAGCACCAAGTAAAATTGCGTTGAACTGACTTGCTCAATTATTAGGTAGAGGACGGGCAATATGCCCATCCGGCTCTTGCAAGTTTTAACCCTTGATAGCAGCATCAATCCACTGCTTCAGAGTTGGCACCACTTCATCTAAGGGAATGTCCTGAGATTTTTTGGTGGCTCGTTCGACGACTTCTAATTTGCCGTCTTTTAGCGATCGCCCCGTTACAATCCGGTAAGGAATCCCGATTAAGTCAGCATCTTTGAACTTTACACCCGCCCGTTCGTCGCGGTCATCGAGTAGAGTTTCGATACCTGCTTGATTGAGTTCGGTGTAGAGTTTTTCTGCTGCCTCCATCTGCGCGGCATCTCCCACGTTGGGAACCGTGACGATCGCATGGTAAGGTGCGATCGCAACGGGCCAGATTATTCCATCTTTGTCATAAGACTGCTCTACGGCTGCCTGAGCAACGCGTGATACTCCGACACCGTAACATCCCATATATAGAGGAAGTTCTTCGCCGGACTCGCTAGTGTAGGTTGCCCCCATTGGCTTAGAGTATTTTGTTCCTAATTGGAAGATGTGTCCGGCTTCGATGCCGCGTGCGCTTTGGAGAGTTTGGCTGGGGTTATGGATGGCGCGATCGCCTATTTTTGCCTTCCGCACATCCACCTCTAATTTAGGTAACTGGAATTGTTCGCCCCAGTTCGCGCCAACGACGTGATAGCCTGA
>DATNPI010000732.1:0-13235 GCA_036703325.1 Coleofasciculaceae cyanobacterium | reverse complement strand
ATTTCTTTGAATGCGAACGTTACGGCATTGGCAAGATTTAATGCCAGTTATCCCTCTTCTGTCACTCTCCGGGAAGGCAATCTCCAGAAGCCTTATCAATCAATCAATACAAGCTATCGTATTAGAAAAACTTGGTGGCTGTATTTGTTGTTAGAAAAAAATCTGGCGATCAGCTTTGCTGGTGCCGTAGGCGATCGCTTCGTAGACAAAAGCTCTCTTCGTTCAGAAATGGAAAATGTTTTCGGAGAGTGACAGAAGAGGGATAATGTCTCAAGACTAAGGGATTACTGCCTGCGGTTCACACCCAGCAATTTTGATTAAACAGGCAATTTTCCGCTAATTGGCAATATGAACCTACTGGTAAAAGGTTAAGTGGGAAAGGGTTTTCCTTTTTACCTTTTACCTTTTACCTTTCTTTTTCCCCGTTACCTAAAACAGAATCAATAGTCTAGGTCGCATTTGGCAGTTCACCAGTGCGAACAGCCAGCGTATCAGCTTGGTTACCGCGCCGCACCTTTATCTGTAGTAACTTCTCCACGCCGCTGTTTTCTACAACACGCTGCAACTGGTCGGCAGTGGTAACCGATTTTCCATCTATTTCGACTACCACATCCCCGCGACGAATTCCAGCGATCGCTGCTGGTGAGTCGGGTATCACTTGCACAACTAGAACGCCATTGACTTCCGGCACCGTGAAGGACGAGTTTGGATCGTTGTTGTTCTCAGCCGCTAGCTGAGGCGTCAACGTTACCATCCGAATGCCGAGATACGGGTGGGTGACTTTTTCCCCGCGCACCAACTTCGTTGCTATTGCTTTGGCTTGGTTGACTGGAATTGCAAAACCAATCCCCATCGCATCGGGGCGAATAGCGGTGTTGATGCCAATTACTTCCCCCTGTTGGTTCAACAGTGGTCCACCGGAGTTACCCGGATTAATCGCTGCATCAGTTTGAATAAAGTCTAAGCGTTTGTCGGGAATACCCACCTGAGTACTAGAGCGATGGAGAGTGCTGACAATTCCCAGCGTGACAGTATTATCTAGCCCCAAGGGGTTGCCGACAGCGATCGCCCAATCGCCCACCTTAACCTGGCTGGAATCTCCCAAAGCGGCAATCGGTAAGTCCTTGCCGTCAATTTTGACAACGGCTAAGTCTGTTACCTCGTCCGCACCCTGCACCTTCCCTTGAAAGGTGCGTCCATCCTTCAGAAGTACAGTCACCTTATCCGCCTGATCGACCACATGAGCATTCGTGAGAATAATCCCACTGCGGTCAATGATGAAGCCTGACCCTTGACCCCGCAGGCGTCTCTCTTGTGGCATCTGGGGGAAAAAGTCCTCGCCGAAAAAGCGTCGGAAGGTGGGGTCTTCAAACATTGGATCAACGCGGCGCGTGATGGTACGCTCAGTATCAATCCGCACCACCGCTGATCCCACTCGGTCTACTGCCGATGTTACAAAACTGCCACCAATAGCCGACTCTGTTATTGGCTGCCGTTGTGCCTGTACCTGTGTTTGTGCTAATAACTCGGTCGTGGGTGCTGGACTTGCCTGAGATGGCAACACACCATAAAAGCCACCTGTCAGGACACCTCCAAGAACGATGGCAAGTAGGTAAGTACTGGTTTGACGTAGGAAGAGAAAAAACTTTGTCAATCGCATAGCATCAATCTTGAATTCGGCGAAGGTTCGATGAAAATCTTCTTAATTGTTTATCCTTTGCTACAAGCACCTCTACAGCTATTGTTGCAGTTGTGTGACGTTGACTGCACCAATAGGAGGCGCTGTGAGTTTTGCGAACCGTAGACTAGATTAGTGGAGCGATCTGCCCCTCTGTTCGCTAACCGTGAGTGAGCAGTGGACATTTTTGCTATTTTGGAACAGAAGCCTATCTTGGAGCAAGAACAGTACGCGTGATTGTCTGCTCTAAACTAGGATTGGGAGTATGAAAAACCAAAAAATGTTCTCAACCCTTAACTGGAGCTGACCCATTGACTCACGAAACCTTTGCCTTGCCTGGGACAAACAAGTACTCCCTCGATCAAGAGCTAAATCATAGCCACAGTGAGCATGATCATGGCGAGGGAGTATCTACCCATAACCACGTTCACGATGAAGAATCTCTGCGGCGAATAGTTAATCGGCTTTCTCGAATTGAGGGACACATCCGAGGGATTAAGACAATGGTGCAGGAAAGCCGTCCCTGTCCTGATGTTTTGGTGCAAGTTGCTGCTGTTCGGGGGGCATTGGATCGCGTTGCACGGATTATTCTAGATGAACATTTAACCCAATGCATTGCCCGTGCAGCTGAAGAAGGAAACATCGAAGTCGAAATTGAAGAGTTAAAGGCTGCCCTGGATCGATTTTTGCCTTAGTACCTATCCAAAAAGTGGATATAAGTCACGCTTGTAAAAGTATTAAGCAGAAAGCCTACCTTCTTGCGCCTGGGATTTTAGGGACTGGTGGAGGCACTGGCGGCTTGGAGCTCAATAAGACTTTTCCTGCCTTGTGAGGGTGCAAGCTGCCAGTGAAACCCTGTTCGAATCTTCTTCCTGAGATACCCTCAAATGGACTGTCAAGCTGTACTAAGGTGAGAATAGGAATCTGGGATGAGTCTGGAGTGGTCTTGGCGATCGCTTCTACAGCATGACTAAGTACGAGTAGCGTTATTGTGGTTCGGGTTAGGAAGCCACAAATGGAATTCATGCGGGAAAAACTTAGCTTCATATTCAACTACCTGGAAAAGACGGTTCTATGTTTTCGACTATTCCAGGATGTTCAAGCTGCTAGGTTAGCTGTGTAGTCAAGACTCACAGGCATCAATATTCAGTTTTGACAAGTACACACCTGTGAAAGTACTTACTGAGTGCGCCGCCCTATCCGTCTATGGACTACGACGAATGGAGAGCGATATCATTGCCGGAAAACTCTTACCAACTCGACGCTCCAAGCACTCTTATACTCACTCAGCACTCAGCACTTAGCACTTTCTTTCAAGTTAGGGCAATAATTTATTCATGAAAGAAAGATCCACAGCCCCAAAATTGACTATCAAAGCGACATTTAAATTTTCCAACGATTTGACAAACCAGGCAATATCATTTATTTCCTGAGATTCATAGTGGTTAAATAAGATCGAAAATCGCTTTTCTAAATCCGGTCTGACTTGGCGAGAAAGCAGCACAATTTTGAGTAATAAACCTGTTGTCTGAAGGGCACCCATATTAGAAATTAGGTCAATAAAGAATAAGTGTTCTGGTCGTTGAGGATTTTCTACCAAAAAGTTAAATAACTGGCGACAAGTCCGCACCAGTAGTATGTTGTTGATTCTCTCAGAATCGTATTGAGGAAAGGTGTTTAACAGCTGCTTATACAAGCGCTGGTTAAATTGATGCTTACCGTATTCTGGCTCGACCGAAGCAATTAGATACTCGTATAAATCTTTTTTAAAGCTTAGGTAAGACTGAGTCTGGCAAGACGTGTGGGCCAGGAAGCCCTGAGCCAAGTCCCGATAAGTGTGGGAGCCTTCGACTTTTCCCACAAAATGCCTGAGGGCAAGGAACAGTTCTTGATCGCTCAATAGGGTGGGATTTCGCACCGGCTGTAGAATCTGCGTCGCTTGAGTTGAGGGAGTCTGGCGAGCGAGTTGGACTCGCCGCATCAGGTAAGTTGCGTACCGCGATAGATTAATTTCAAATTGCCGTTGCCGTTGGGCTTGAAGTTGTCGGATGGTTTGTTGATGCTCCGAAGAGCTGCCCTGATTTAGCAGACAATGGTCGTACAAGTACGGATACCGAGGAATTAACAGAGCCAACGGGCGACTAGCCGCTTTGTCAGTCGCTGCCGCAACTGGCTGCACGATTTGAACTAAGCGTTGCAGAGTTAAATACTCGTCACTCTCAATAAACACCTGCACTAGCTCGCGTAAGCGCCTGCTTGAGCGAGAGTGGATAATTTCTACCCTGGAACTCGAAGAGAAACTCTTAAATAGACCCACTAAATTAGGGATCGCCGCTCTGTGTTCAGGGCGCAATTGCCAGTAGTTGATCAAGATGTGGCAGCATCGGTTGAGGATATGCTTAAATCTTTGTTGAGCCAGCCTGGAAGCAGTAATCATGTCCAGAGCTGCCCGGATCGGAGGCTCTGGGTAGCCCGTGCCGTCGATAAACAGCATCCGAAAGCGCTCTATTAGCTGTGTTGGCGGTTCCCTGTGTACCCAATAGATTAGGTGTTCATATAGTATCTCCTCTTCCAGACCGTCTGAATTTTCATCAAAATCATCTGGAGGAAGTGAAGGCTGTAACTCTGTTAATTCCTGAGTAACCCAACTGCGATCAAAGACTAATTGGTACAAGCGGTTATAAACTCTTAACCTACCGGCTTGCTTGACTACTAACCCTGACAGCCGTAATTCCATATACTCTGTCGTATCACGGGCTGGCACTTCCCCTAGTTGCAAAATTTGTTGATAGAGTCGTAGCTGACCGATGCGTTGTCCACTCTTGAGGATGCGATCGCGGATCGTTCTCAGATGTTCTGGCTCATCAGTCGCTTCCCAGTTTTCAATCAGGTGCTTACGTACCAGCTGCTTCACCCACTCCGTTTCTGAAGCACGATGCCTGTGGGCAGTAGACCTTTCCGTAGGATGAACCCTTTTCTGCTCAGTGTAGCCCTTGCCCAAGCCTCGAGTAGAGTAGGATTTAGCTCGTACTCCCACGGATAACATATTCTCCATCAAGCTTCCCTGCGAGAAGGCGAGATTATCCCTTTCCTCGTAGGAGTTCCCACTGGCTGGGGTAGGATGAATTGATTGTGAATTCAGGTGAGTAAGGATAAGCTTACACAGCTTTTGGGTGAGAAACGGCTGCCCCCCTGTCCACGACAACACTTCCTCTAGTACAGCCTGGGGGTTGCTTACTTTCCCCTCCAATCCCTGAGCTAATGGCTGAATTTCGTGCGACTGAAAGCCACACAGTTCAATTGCATGACCAATACTGAAGGGTGTGCAGTTGTTCTCTCGAATTAAATCCGAGGGCGTTGCCACCCCCAGCAGGGTAAAGGTAAGACGCTTGTATTCATGCCGTTCAGCGCGATTGTTATAGCAAGCCTGGATGACCGTAAAAAAATCATCCACTCGGAACTTTAAGCTAAGAACGCTATCGATTTCATCGAAAAAAATGACAAGGTTTTGAGAGACTAACCTTAGCAATACCTTGTCGATAAATTCACTCAAGCGCTTTACGGGGGAGAGATACTCGTGAGCCTGCCACCAAGTACCGATATCAACGTCTAACAGATTTAAGCTACTCGCTAACGTATCTACTATGCCCGCATACCACTGGTCTGGGGTAATGTTCTGATAGCCGATCGCGCTCAGATCGACCATCGCACAGGTAATTCCCTCTGATTGCAGCCGCTGCATCGTTCGCACCCGCAAGCTAGACTTGCCCATCTGTCGAGAGTTCAGGATGTAGCAGAACTCTCCCTTCTTGAGGGCGTTATAGAGTTCAGAGTCGGCTTTTCGTACTACGTAGGTCGGAGCATCAATGGGTAGACTCCCACCGACTTGATACTCGTATGCTGAGTTTTGTGCTGCGCTCATGGGATGCACCTTAAATTGAGCAGAAACAGGGCAGAGTTCCTAACGGGAGTATCTTATCCTACCTGCTTTATCTCTGAGCGTTGAGAAGTTATGCACAAAATTCGGTTTTCTATCTAATCGAGGGTATTTGAGAGGATTATCCGTCCTCCGATTGTCGTTGATAATGGCGCGTTCTATCTGCCACAACTGCGATCATTTGTTTGAGTATAAGTTAATTCACATTCAGGACATTGCATCCCTGCCTGATGCAATACCAATAATTCTGTCAGTTCGTCTTGATTGTTCCAGTTATTCCTGAACTCAGGAGGCTGAATTCGAGCAAAATCTGAGCGATTTTTTTGCCCATTTAAAGATTCTGGCTTTCTTAAGCTTGCCCTAACATAAATGCAATACTGTCGTAGGCGTTTTGCCAGAGCTTGCAGGTGAGTTAAGACCTCTTCAGTTCGTAGCCTTAAGGTAGCTTTGGAATTCACCAACTTAGTAATTTCATCCAGCTGGGTAGGCGTAGGCGGTAGGCACCGCCCTTGGATTCTAGTTTGACCTGATTTGAGCTGGTTTCGACGTTGCTCAAGTCGGTCTCGCCGATAAACAGTATGGTAGCTCTCCAGTAAGATACAGGCTAGGTGAATTTCGGATTCAGTAAGGTGATGAAACTCTGCCAAAATTCGCTGTAACTGTCGAGATTTGGTGTCATTCAAGATTGCCCAGTCACTTACAAGATACACATCCCACTCCCACAAGAACTTTTTCTACTAGGCTGCCTATCTTTCTACAATGCGCGATCAACCGGGTTAGCGCACGATCAACTAAGATCACATACAGGGCGATCTGAATGATCTTGACAATTAACCCTATATGTGTATACGAACTTGCAGAGCTTCTAAGCAGGGACAAGCAAAAATTAAGCAAGCTAGGGAAGCAAAGGGATGGAGGGTCAAAGAAGAGGACAATACACCCCTCAAGGAAGCGAGTAAATTCCTCATCCAGCAATATGCGGCGGAAAATGAGTGGCAGGTTAATGACTCAAGGTGGCTCCGGCATTTTGAGCAGCTTTTCCGGGTCGAGCAACCCAAAACTATCAATGAAATCAAGACAATAATTGCCAAGTCTAAACAGGGTTCATTATTGGAGAGGATTGAACAACTCATCGAGGCAGAGGAAGTCTTTGCTAAGGATATCTCATATGGCTCGTGGAGTCGATTTGCTTCACAGAGGAATTTACACGCGATTAAAGCGCGTGCCTTTAAAGCGTATTGCCATGTTTTAGGACTCAAATGGCAAGAGATTGTCGAACCCAGTGAAACTCTGGAATTTGAAGGCACTGAGGCGGAGATTGCCAACACGCCGCAAGTTTTGGCAGAAACAGGCGATAAAACCACTCCACTACCTACCTCGTCAGGAGCTTCTGACGGAGGAGCTTTGCTGCTAGCGCACGAGGCTCCGCCCATGCTAACGCGTCCTTACCACAACCTCCCTGTCCGTTACCATACTGCATTGATTGGTCGCGAAACAGAGATGACTCAGTTGCTGGAACTGCTCTCTCGCGATCGCCTTATTGGCCCCGTCAGTGTTGAAGGCCTTGGTGGTGCGGGGAAAACCTCCTTAGTATTGGAAGCCGCGTACCTTTGCTTAGAGGCTAGTTGTGGCACACTCTCAGATCCTATAGCTCCCACCTTTGATGCCATTATTTTTACCTCAGCCAAACAACAGCACCTAATTGGTAACCATATCTTGCAACGCCATAGGCGAGAGCGCACTCTGCATGACATTTTCAGAGCGATTTTCCGCACTCTAAAAAGCCCTGGAGCTATCCCCGCAGACTTTGACAAGCAACTGGAGTGCATCTACAGCAGCTTGGCTCACCTGCGTACTTTGCTGATTGTCGATAATCTGGAAACGCTTGAAGATCGAGAGGCTGTGCTTTCCTTCCTGTACGAACTCCCGTCAACGGTAAAAGTGGTAATCACGACCCGTGTGCGAGCAGCCTTAGGCGTTCCCATTTATTTAGAGTGCTTGCCACGAGATGAGGCGCAGCGCCTAATCGAGCACCAAGCTCAAGAGCAAAGAGTACAACTCAAACCGGAACAGTTCCAAGCTATTTACCAGAGAACCAGTGGTCTGCCGCTAGGGATTGTTTACGCGATCGGTCAATTGTCAGTCTATGGCATCTCCACCGATGCATTGGCAACTCGATTGACCCAAGCCGACAGCGACCTCGCCCGATATTGTTTTGAGGATTCAGTGCAATGGTTGAGAGGGAAACCCGCTCACCAGTTGCTAATGATACTGGCGCTATTTGCCAAATCAGCCTCGCGAGAAGCGATCGCTGCTTGCGGCGGTGCGCTTTGTGCGATCGCCCAAACTGCCTTACCCGAAGCTGACCTCGTCAATGCTTTGGCTCAACTGTACAGACTCCGCTTGGTTATGCAGCGCGAGGAACGGTACGATATGCATCCCTTGACCCGCGAGTATGCTTTAGCTGAACTTACGGCTCATTCGGAGTTCGAGCAGCAAGCACGGGAACGTTGGGTCAACTGGTATCTCAAATTTTCCGAACCCTACGGACAGCAGGATTGGAAACAGTGGAACGAATACCAAGACCTAGACCAAGAGTGGGAAAACCTCCAAGCTGTGATCGACTGGTGCATTCACCAAAATAGATATGAACAGGTCAGGAAGTTTTGGCAGCACATCAAGGGGTATACCTATGTGCGTGGGTATTGGCACGAGCTATTAACTTGGATAGATTGGTTGCTCCAAGCCGCAGAGCAGCGCCAAGACAAGACAATGATGACAGAGGCTTTGGGCGATAAGGGCTGGACATTAACCTTGATGGGCAAACCAGAGCAGTTGGCAGAAGTGGATGCCTTGTTTGCACAGGTATTGAGTCTCCAAGAGGGCGAAGACCTAATAGTTCCGTTGGAATTGAGTATTAATCGGGCAGTTCTGTCGATTCACCAGCGAAACTTTGCTCAAGCTCACCAACTGTTGAATCAGGGCAAAGATTTACTAAAGCGGGTTCAGATAGAGGAACCAAAGCGCCTACGTCAGCTAATTCGCATTTATTACTATGAGGCGGAAGTTTGGTACACAACTGGGAATTATAAGCAAGCCAAAATGCTTTACCAAAAGGCACTCGAACAAGCTCAGGTTGCTCAATGGCAGCAAGTGGAGGTTTATATTCTCAATTGGTTAGCGGATATTGCACTTGTAGGAGAAGGCAACCTAGATGAAGCAGAACGTCTGTTAAAGACCAGCCTGCCGATCACAGAGCGAAGAAAAGATAAGCTATCAATTACGTTTCACAAGCGTTCTTGGGCTCATCTGGAGAAGATGAGGGGGAATCTTTCTCACTTCCGACACTGGGCGACGGAGGCGAAGGAAGGTTTTGAGAGTCTGGGGATGCAGGCGGAAGCTCAAGAAATGCAGTCTTGGCTCGATGCTTAAACCGTCTTCCGCCGCGAATCCTAACCAACACCGCAGCTAATGCTGGAAGCGTTAGCTATCGGTCGAGTTGGCGTCTATTGCAGCTTGCAAAGACTTCTCAAACGCCATTCGCTGTTCAGCGGTGTGCAGAAAATAGCCACTAACCATGGCAGAAGCCAGAAGCCGACCAAGATGTTCGCGGCTGGTGGTAATAGTCACACCAAAGTGTTCTGGAGGTAAGCTTCCCAGCATTCCTACGATGTTGCGTTCCATCACCTGAACAGCTTCAGGGTTGGGTTTGGAGAGTTGAGCAACCGTCTCTGGGTTCAGGGATTGGACGTATTGCCATAGCATATTGCCGCCTTCCCTTTCGCTGTCAAAGAAATCTGGAACTCGATTTGACAGATTGTTCATGGTAGTAATCGGCTGTTTGTAGAGTTGTTAACCTTTATATAAACTAATTTAGTCGCTTCATCTTTATCAGCCAATGAGTGCAACCGAACCGCAAGTGACGGATTCTCCTACTAGGGACTACGGACTGGGGGCTAGGGTATGTTTTCAAACCCGGAGATCCCCCTAAATCCCCCTTAAAAAGGGGGACTTTGACTGAATTCTCCCCCCTTTTTAAGGGGGGCGGGGGGGATCTAAATTTAACGGGGAAGTTTGAAAACACGATCTAGGGTATGTTTTCTCGCCCCAAAGTCTCGTTGTAATACTAGGACTGGAGACAGTTGACTGACTCTTGACTTTCTGCAATTGCTGAATTTTTCTTAGTCATTTGTCATTTGTTGTTTGTCAGTGGTAATTTCAATGGACAACGGACAACAGACCAAGGACAAAGGACAAACGAATGAACCGCGAAATCCTTAACTCTCTTGATGCTGTTGGTGTTCGGTTTGTTCGCATTCTCTGGTGTGACAATGCCAACATCATACGCGGCAAGGCCGTACACCGGGGAACGTTGTCGGACTACCTGAAACACGGTGTCGGCATCTCAGCCGCTCAACAGGCAGTTCCAGTGATGAATGATGCCCCAGCACCCGGAAGTGGTCTTGGCCCAGTGGGTGAAGTGCGTTTAGTGCCCGACTGGAACAGTCTTACCCCCTTGCCCTATGCGCCCGGTCATGCGCGTGTGATGGGAGATATGGTGAAAGACGGTTCCCCTTGGAACCTTTGCCCCCGAAACTTTCTCAAAACAATGGTTGCCTCTGCTAGGCGTGAGGGGTTGGAAGTAATTGCTGCTTTCGAGAATGAGTTCTACCTGCTCAAGCAAACGGTTGATGGCATTGTGCCAGCTGATGAGACGGTTTTTGCTTCAACACTGGCGATGGATTTGCATCAGGAAGTAATTGATGAAATTGCGGAAGCACTGGTGGAGCAAGGAATGCCAGTGGAACACTATTACCCAGAGTCGGGACCAGGGCAGCAAGAAATTTCGATACTCTATACTAATGCGCTAGCGGCGGCAGATCAGCAAATTGCGTTTCGGGAGACGGTAAGGGCGATCGCTCTTCAACATAATCTCAAAGCTTCATTCTTACCCAAAATCTTTGCTGACAAAGCAGGAAGCGGTTGCCACCTTCACCTCAGCCTTTGGCATGATGGTCAGAACCTTTTACCAAATCTCGATGCCGATGGCAGTCTTTCCGAAGTTGCCCGTCGCTTCATTGCCGGACTACTCCACCATCTCCCGGCATTGATGGCACTGACGACACCTAGCACTAACTCCTATCGTCGTATCCGTCCTCACTATTGGAGTGGTGCCTTCCGCTGTTGGGGAATGGATAACCGTGAGGCGGCGGTGAGAGTACCGAGTCATCCAGAAGAAATGAGTCCTACTCATTTTGAACTCAAAACACTAGACGCCTCCGCTAATCCTTACCTTGCTTTAGGCGCAGTAATTGCCGCTGGCCTTGATGGTGTCCGGCATTGTCTTGAACTAGGAGAATCGGTAGCCGTAGACCCAGGACGCATGAGTGAATCAGAGCGCAGTACCCAGGGCATTGAGTTGTTGCCGACAAACTTAGGGGAGTCAATTGAACAACTAAGCGGCGACAAAGTTCTCCTAGATGCCTTGGGCCCGGAACTAGCTCAAGCCTACCTGGCAGTCCGCAAAGCTGAGTGGGAAGCGATGAAGGATTTAGAGTTGGAAGAGGAAGTGAAACTTTTGTTAGAGCGATATTAAGCGATCGCCCTTTCAATTTGCGATATAAACCCACTGGGAAAAGGTTAAGCGGTAAGAGGGAAAGGCTTTCCTTCTACCTTTTACCTTTCCCCCTTTGCCTAAAACCGATTAGTTCTCATATGCAATGCCAGATGTGCAATAGCTTATTCCTTAGCCCGCCTCCGGGAACCACGACGTGTGCTTTTTGATACGTCAAATTCTAGAGCCGCTCCGATGGTAAACAGTACAGCACTGAAAACAAAAAAGACTTCCAGTAGGCTTCCGCTTTCGTATCTTACCTTGGCAGCCTCAGCATACTTAGACCACATATCCGCTATATAGAGAGAAAGCGTTGCAGCAGCAATCATCCGCCAAGACTGGACGAAACGCCCTCCCCAGAAGGCTAATAGCAAAGTTGAGGCAATAATCAGGAGGAAAACGTCACCGACAATGTAGAAGAAATTCAATGGTCTAGAGAGTGGTTCAAGCGTCGTTTGGATTGACGTGACCCACTCCGGGGGCTGCCTGTTGTTGCTCTCGTCAGGTACCGCTGCCTTTGTTGCGGCAGACGATTTGGCTTCAGACGCTGCCTGTTCAGTAGTCGGTGATGGAGCAGCAACATTAGCTTCCGTTGAAGTGTCGGGTGTGGCAAGCAAGAGCAAGACAGCCAAGGTAATCCCCACTGCCGCGATCGCTGCCACGGTTAGCCACTGCCAACGCTCTAAATTCAAGCGTCTGGGAAGAATTGCTAAAACCATGCCCCAGCTAAGACACACATAGAAAGCCAAGTAAAACAAGTCAGCTGGTGACACATCAGGCTCAAGACCCCAATACAACTCCCACCAACCAAATACCCAGTTAGCGATAAACCAGGCGATCATTCCCAGACCAATTGCTAGCCAGACATTACGACCACTGGCAATTTGAGGGCTACGCCAATTTCTGTAACACAGTACAGCCGCTACCAAGAAGGGTAGGGTTTCCAGAATGTACGTGCCAATCATGTACCAAAACGGATTCTCTTCCCCAGGCGCAGTAATACTAAACAGCAGAAAAAATAGTAGCGACAGCACTGACCAAGCAATGCCCGCATAGACCATATTCTGACCAGTTAGAAGAGATTGAGTATCAGATCCCTTTTCTACAGAGCTGCTCATAAGACTTTCACACTTACCCCTGAATTGTGGAAATTACAAAAAACCGAGGATATAAAAATTATCAGCTGGCGTCTCAGCAAAAGAAAGCATCTATGGAACGAACCAGCGGCAATAGGGTGTGAAGAGGTACTCACTTCCAGAGCAAGGTTGTTTAATCCCCTGCTCTCTTCTATCGAGTCTTACTCACTACTGAGCCGTCTCTGACTCAGCACTACTGAATTGCAACTGCCGCGATCGCACTTGGGCAAGTGGGGGATAAGAAGGTGCAATTGCGTTCTCTTCGGAGCCGCTCTGTAGAAGCTAGCGCATCGGTAGAGTGTTCTTAAGCCGATAGGTCAAATTCAGCATCGTCTTTTGTTAACTTTTTTTGCTTTCATAGCTTTGACACACCAAAAACACGCTAATGGCTTAACTGTTGATTAATCAACTGATTTCTAATAAACATTATCGTGTCTTATGTGAGGACTGTAAAAATGTTAAGCAACTCTAGAAAAATCAGTTATCGCAGTTGGGCTGTCTACTTGGTAATCTGCTAATATAATAAGCTATTAATAATCCATTAAATGCAGAAAAAAACAAAGAATAAGAATAATGGCTAAAAGTTTCAATAGTAATTCACAATTTCCCTCTTCAATCCAAACTCCAATCCGTCGCACAGCAAAGCCTAGTTCTGAGTTCTACTCTATTTTTTCTGAAGAAGAATCTTTGGGGATAATTCATGCTTTAGAGGTTGTGCGAGAAATCCCTTTAAAGTATTCTTACAAAGGTAGAGGTTCAAAAATTTGGGATAACTTTTATTTAAAGTATATTATTCCTAAGTGGTATCGTACATCAAGTGTAGAAATTGACCTTTTAAAGGATAATTTTGAATACATTAATGAGCATCTA
>DATNPI010000132.1:0-13002 GCA_036703325.1 Coleofasciculaceae cyanobacterium | reverse complement strand
AATCTAGTTACTGATGTTATTGTCAGTTCTGACGATATCTACCTAAAAATGAACGGTGCTTTGTCTGGGAGAATTCGAGAGGTTGGTGGAGATGAGATTTATAGGGAAGCTAGAAATTTAGTACCTTTGTCTTTAGGTAATATCGCCGTTACTACAGCGGGTAAGCTACAGGCAACAAAAATATTTCACGGAGTAGTCATCGGTTGGCGCAGTGAGCTTTTGCCTTCTCAGGAGGTAATTCGGCAAGTGGTGCATACTTGCATCGAGAGAGCCAATGAATATGGATTTCAGAGTATCGCATTTCCCTTGTTAGCCACAGGCGCGGCTGGTTTTCCAATAAAATTAGCTTGGGAAACTATAGTGAAACAAATAATCAAAGATTTATCCAAGGAAAATCAAAATGTTTTTGAAGTTGTCATAGCCTTATATGGAAGACAAATTGTAGATAAATTGAAGATTAATAGTTTTTTAGGAAAACTTGAAAAAGTTGGGTGGCAAACATTTTTGTAGAAGTACCTAATTTTTAATAGCAGGATGGCAGTGATGTCCCTGATAGTCTAAGTACTATTCAACCCTGACCCTTTTTTGTCATACGCTGGATTAGTAGAGCAGCTCTCTGGACTTAGGTTCGGGAGCTTGTTTCAGGCTGTCGGATTTCCGCACTAAAACGACAGGATAGATGCAAAAACGAGTGGCTTACAGGACTTTTACTTTTTTGAAGGGTGGTCACAACTGATGTTACTCAGATAACCACCCTGCCCAGTGCCTATTAAGGCTTATCCTCCTATGTTATCGTCTGGCTCACCTCCCGTGGATGTTTTTCTGTTTACGGCGTTTGTGTAGTCAACATCGCAAAAACAATGCCAAGAATGTGGTGAAAATTAATCACAATCAGCATTAAGTTCTGTAACTATTTGCGTAATAGCTAAACCCGCTCCTGAGAACCTTGTATCAGCTCACAGTTGAATAAGGGCTAACTCAATGGCTAGAAATCTATTTAAAAAAAGGTTGATTTTGGGAATAGTTATTGCGGTAGGAATGGTTATTGCCATAGTCGGGTCTACACTAGAAGGCTCTCTGTCAGTGGCTACAGCTACTACGCAACCTTCTTATACAGTTAAGGATTTGGGAACTCTCGGCGGTAGCTTTAGCGGGGCCTCAGCCATCAACAATGCAGGTCAGGTGGTCGGCACCTCAGCCACTAGTAGTGGCGAGGGTCACGCGGTCTTGTGGGACAAGGGTAACAAAATAGATTTGGGAACTCTTGGCGGTAACTATAGCACAGCCACTGACATCAACAAAGCAGGTAAAGTGGTCGGTTACTCAGCCACTAGTAGTGGCCCGATGCACGCAATCTTGTGGAACAAGGGTAACAAGATAGATTTGGGGACACTTGGCGGTAACTATAGCCAAGCCTTAGCCATCAACAATGCAGGTAAAGTGGTCGGTAACTCAGCCACTAGTAGTGGCGAGGGTCGCGCAGTCTTGTGGGATAAAGGTAACAAAATAGATTTGGGAACTCTTGGCGGTAACTATAGCCAAGCTTTTGGCATCAACAATGCAGGTAAAGTGGTCGGGGACTCATCCACTGGTAGTGGCTGGAGTCACGCGGTCTTGTGGGACAAGGGCAACAAGATAGATTTGGGGACTCTCAACGGCAATAATAGCCGAGCCTATGACATCAACAATGCAGGCAAAGTGGTCGGTTACTCTGAAACTATTAGTGGCGCTAAACACGCCGTCTTGTGGGACAAGGGAAAGATTATAGATTTGGGAACTCTCGGCGGTAAAAATAGCCAAGCCTTAGCCATCAACAATGCAGGTAAAGTGGTCGGGGACTCATCCATTAGTAGTGGCTGGAGTCACGCGGTCTTGTGGGACAACAATTTAATCAAAGACCTGAACAATCTTATAGCACCCAAGTCGGGATGGGAATTAAGTCGAGCTAACAACATAAACGATAAAGGACAAATAGTAGGTTATGGATACATCAACGGTCATAGTCATGCCTTTCTCCTTACACCTGTCAAGTGACGCAATAAGTTTGAGTTCTTGACGCATCGGCTTTTCCCGACATATATGTCACAGTTGTTGTGAATTATGACCCCAGTTCTTAAAAATTGCTCTACCACACTTCCCACGGATAGCGCTATTAATTAACCTAGTCAAGGTAGCTTTAACAATGGTGTGGTGAGAGTTACGGCTAGGTCGTGATAAAACAAAAAAATGGTGTCGATGAATGTGGTAAAAATTAATCACTATCAGCATTAAGTTCTTTAACTATTTGCACAATAGCTAAACTTAGCCCTTGAGTAATTTGTACTATCGCTGTATTCATTCGTTACCTTGCCATGCATAAGTCCTGTTAATGATTGTTTTGTGACCAGTTCGTAAGATGACTTATTAGTATCGCCTTTTTCGCTTTCTCAGCAATCTTGTAATCTAATGCTCAAGATTTCTCAGATTAACTAGCTATTTGGGTTTAGTCCAGTTGGGTGGAGAGCAGCAACATTTATCGGAAAAATTCTCTACAACAATTTTCCAATAGGGATTGCGATCGCTTACTAAAACAGAGCCAAACCTTTCCTAATCAAGAACATTTCACTCACCGCTAATCTGCACAAATACAGTCCTTGTCCGAGGACCATCCAACTCAAAAAACAAGATTGATTGCCAAGTACCCAGAGCCAATTGACCATCTACGATAGGAATGACTTCACTGCTACTAAGCATCATCGCCATGAGATGAGAATGGGCATTCATAGGTTCATCAGGGGGGACAACTCTTAAGTGAAGGTCATTATGTAAGTATCTTGCTGATTCTGGCGCTAACTTGCTTAAATGCACCTTGACATCTTCTAGCAATCTTACTTCATTTTCATTGATAGCTAAAGCTGTTGTTGTATGACGAGCAAATACCAGAACCTGACCATTTTGGATAGATGTTTCCTCAAGGATTTTTTCTATCTGGGGAGTGATGTTATAAATGTTGATTCCCTTGTGGGTTTCTACTTCAATTACCTTATGTTTTATCGGCATCTGGCCACCTATCTTATCTGCTTTCTGCTTGAGCAGGGTCGGAGAGGGCTTCGCAAAGCGGCTCCATAGAAGCATCGCATCTCACAATTCCTAACCAACCCTACTAAGCTATTACACATTTAACTTGCATATTTACCTGATGTTTTTTTGTCAGTAGTCAGTAGTTAGTTAGGCGAAAGCAACTGACCACTTACAAAGGAAAGACTACCCGAATTTAGACTATGCAGATTAAATGCATAGCAGCGTATTTCTTAGTTGCAATACACCAAACCACGAGAACCCGATAATACCCTTGCTCCTACACAAACTGCGTTACACCCAATTAACAATCGCTATAACTTAGATGTTATGAGTCAGAATTAGTTGTTGCCGATGGCTGTGCAACAGCTGAAACTCTTGCTGAGTAACTTGCTCTAGCATATAAACCAAATGCTCTGGCCGCAGCAGAGTTCCGTCATTGCGACAACTGCCGATGTAACGCAGAACCACTGTAGAATCTTTCTCTTCCTCTGTAATACAGTGTGGTTCGTTAACCTCCAACTCGAAAAGGCGATCGCGCAAATTCACCTGTTTCTTCTTCCCCGACTTCGTCGTCTGTTCCCACCAGATAGCCTCACTCGCCTTAACTTGTTCAACCCAGTCCCGCCAGTGCTGGGTATTTGTTTGCTCCAAGCTTGGGGAGTTAGGGGGACAAGGCGCAGAGTCTTGCACCTTTGCAACCGTAATCAAATACTCTGCCCGTTCCAACACTTGGGTAGCCGCAGGAGCCTTTAAGCTAACTTCCTCTGCCCGATATACTGGAATATCTTGTGGCAGTTGGGATGCCAGTTGTTCCTTGAACTTCTCGGCATCCATTAGTTGGGTTAGCTCAAAATCCACGATCTCACCGTGGCTTGTAGCTCCCAGTGGCAAAGCATTGGCAATCATAATACGGGGAGAGGGATGAAAACCACCAGTGTAAGCAATCGGTAACGAGGCCCGTCTTACAGCCCTGTCATACAAACGCACCAAATCCAAATGGCTCACCAAAGCCATATCACCCAGCTTGCCAAACCAAACCCGTAGGCGCTGGACTTTTTCGTTATTTGGCTTGAAGTGACCAGCAAATTCCGGGATTGGGGGTGGCTTAATCACAACATTGTGACCAAAGTCAGTACCACAGATGCCACAGTGAGAACAGCCTTCAAAGGAGCAATCCGGTACTGTAGCCGCCTCCAAAGCACGTTGTAAGTCAGCAATCAGCCAGTTCTTATCAATTCCCGTATCAATGTGATCCCACGGAAGTGGTTTATCAAGAAGGGGTGAGGGGGTGACTGGAGCTTTAGTAAGGAGGTGAGGGGGTGAAATTTGCTCCTGCTCCCCTGCTTCCTCTCTTCCCTGCTCCTCGTTTCTCTCCATCACGTTCCATTCGCCATTTTCGACTTGGCGGTATTTCCAGGTAAGGTCAGATTCTGCGATCGCTTTCTCCCAAGCCCCAAAAGCCGTATCTAAATTATCAAACCAGGAATCCATCCCCGCGCCGAGTTCCCAGGCACGACGAACCACAGAAGACAACCGCCTATCACCCCGCCCGATAAAGTCTTCCATTGCCGAAATTCGGACATCGGTGAAATTCGCCTTCACGCCCTTCATCCGGCGAAATTCATTGCGGAGCAACGCCTGCTTGCGTTCAAACTCAGCCGTTGAAACAGAGTGCCATTGAAACGGTGTATGAGGCTTCGGCGTAAAGTTAGAAATTGTCAGGTTAAAGTTGAGAGGCCTTCTCCTGTATGCCTGACATTGCTGCTGCAACCAGCGAACCGTCTCGGCAATGCCCAGCACATCAACATCCGTTTCCCCAGGCAAGCCAATCATGAAATAGAGCTTAATCTTGTTCCAACCTTGCTCAAACGCTGTCTTTACCCCTCTGAGCAGTTCTTCATTGGTTAACCCCTTATTCACGATATCCCGCATCCGCTGGGTTCCCGCTTCCGGGGCAAATGTCAAGCCACCCTGCCGCGTACCACCGAGGATATTGGCAATATTTTCATCAAATCGATCTACCCGTTGACTGGGTAGGGAGAGGGAAATATTTTCATCCTTGAGGCGATTTTTAATTTCCATTCCGACCGCAGGAAGTGCCAGATAGTCGGAACAACTGAGAGACAATAGGGAAAATTCGTTATACCCGGTTGCTCTCATCCCCTGCTCAATAGCTTCTACCACCTTCTCCGGTTCTACATCCCGTGCAGGGCGAGTTAGCATTCCTGGTTGGCAGAAGCGGCAACCACGAGTACAGCCACGCCGGATTTCAATTGTCAGTCGGTCATGTACAGTTTCGACGTAGGGAACCAGCCCAATTGAGTAAGCTGGCATTGGTGTTGCTACCCGTCGCAAAATCCGTTTTGGAACATCCGGGCGATGAGGATGGACTGAGCCATCCTCTGCCATATCGTAAAACTGAGGTACATAGACACCTGGAATCTGTGCCAAATCCAGCAGTAACTCTTGTCTAGTTAAGCCTGCTGCCTTGCCTTCTTCCAAAACTAAGCCAATCTCTGGCAGCAGTTCTTCCCCGTCTCCCAAAGCAATAAAGTCAAAAAAGTCTGCGTAGGGTTCAGGATTTGAGGTTGCCGTTTGCCCACCTGCAAAAATTAGGGGAATGTCTGTGATAGATCTGGCGGCACGTTCTTCCCATGTCAGGGGAATTCCTGCCAAAGCCAGCATCTCCAGAATATTGGTGGCTCCTAGTTCGTAGCTGAGGCTAAAGCCCAAAATATCAAAATCGGTAAGCGATCGCCTATTCTCAACCGCAAATAGAGGCGTCTTTGTTTCTCGTAGCTTCGCTGCCAAGTCCGGCGCAGGTAGGTAGGCGCGATCGCACAATTGCCTGGGTTGGGCATTCAAGATGTTGTAGAGAATAATATGCCCTAAATTCGACGCGCCGACTTCGTATACTTCTGGATAAGTCAACACCCAGCGTACCTGCGCGGCTTCCCAAGGTTTGTGTACCGCTCCCAACTCGTTACCCAGATAACGCGCTGGTCCGGTGATTTCTTTTGTGAGTATTTCCTCGACGGCGATCACTATGGCAACCTTCCCTGCGGCTTTGCATACACTTAACCCTCAGCCCCCATACATCTTACTGGATGTTCACTAGGGCAATCACCGCTGTTCAGGAATAGATTGTTGTCCATTGTTCGAGACGTTCTCTGTTTGTGGTAGTAAGGATAAGCTGCTGACTTACTTTGTCAAAACGCTACATAAAGAGACTGACGGCATTCACTTATCGTGCTGCTAGCTTTTCAGAGCCACTGCACCGTGTTCATTTCTATTAGCGTTTGCAGAGCAGGCATACTCTGAGCGTGACGAGCGGTTTTGTCGGTGCGCTGTGTGTAATAGCGCTCTATTGCAGTAGCAAGTTTACGCCCTTTGGGCATACTCTTTTTCCGAGCCTCTGTGCTAATCTATCGCGTAGCAGAACGTAGCTCTAAGCTAGGTGCTAACGCTTGATTGAGCGTGGCAGCAAAAGCCTCGCGGCTTTCAAAAATCTCAAACGCTCCGTCTAGCTGAGTCAGCTCAAAGATAATTCGAATTGAGGGTGCCATGGCGCAAATACTAAAGCGCCGCTTCAGAGTTTGAGCTAGACTCAGGGCCGAAACCAGCGCCATTAAACCCGCGCTGTCTAGAGACTCTACTTGGTGCATATCTACTAACACAACAGAATGCTGCTCTGATGCTACAGCTGTTGTCAGTTGACGTTTAAACTCAACGGCATTGGAGGCATTGATATGACCAGCAGGCTGAATAATTGTCAATTGTGAATCCAGAATAGCGTTTGCCATGATTAAACCCTCATTTTCCTAGTAGAAAAAACTTGATAGAGAATGTTAATGAAGATAATCCGTAAATCCTCGGAGTAACTACACCTTTCGAGGGATTTTACTAAATTTTTATCAAGTTGTCCTACTTATATAAATTCTTTATTAAGAATTTTTAAAAAAATGTGTACACGTATACTAATTTTTTTTAATTTCCAGACCTTTATATTTGATTAACATTCTATATTAGCCAATAATAGCAGTAAATAGCAAGAAGTACAGTCAAAAATTCTCCTCTAAAATCCTAGTTATAGCATTGCTAGATTGAGGTAAATTATTGCGTATCCATCAAAAATGTTATCTATAAGAGTCATACTGAGATAAAGAATAATTGGCGGGAAAATGTATAACACCCTGTAAGATACGGTATGACATCTGACTGTAATCTAGTTAGTTTAATGCCACCCTCTAGACCAGTGGCGAAGTTCAGTAGCCATCCAGCCGAAAAGCTTAGTGATTTAGATCACTTAGTTACTTAGATTTAGATCACTATAGAAGTCAAGGATTCCGCAGAAAATTGGTAGGTATGGAGTTCTGCGCAAATGCTTGTGAAAACTACATATGTTATTCGTCAACTGGTAGAAAAAGCTCTTCATATCAGGAAATTGACTCCTGATATAGAAAATGAAATTAACTATGAACTGACTCGAATGGGTCATATTTCAGATGTTGATTACGAGGCACTTGAGTTACTAATGTCTGAGATGGACGCTGGTCGAATTCAGTTAGTTCCTAATATATAGACAAAGGCTGAGGACTGAATAGTTATAAGAATAGCTATTCGCTATCCCCCTGTGTGTTCCCGCATCTTGCAAGCATCCAGGTGTTCGGTAGCTTGAAAGGTTAACCACTAATCGCTACCTCTTCCCCAGCCTCTCTAATTATCCAACCTGGTAAACTGTGCGATGGTTTTTCCACTTGCTCAAACGTCGCTGTCCACCTGCTATACGGTTTGCCAAAGGGTTAGAAAAAATTCCTCCCTCCTAATAACCCCTGTTGAGGCGCGGCAATCCTGAAGTTTTTTGATGGTGCCCGGTAAGAAGATGCACGAAGCGTTTCAATGAATGAAGGACGCTAGAATTCGCTACGAAGCTTAACCTTGAAAGGCACTCTTATAGGCTTGCCAAACTTGACGAACGAAACCACTCAGTTGCTTGTGAGCATCTGAATTATTTGTGGTGCCATCGTCTGGGTTACCCAGCTGAACCATAAGAGGAATCACCTCAGTATCTAGAGCATGTCGGAATAAACTCGCGGGCCAAAGTAAATCTGAACCTAGCCGCAAGTCATACAAAACCCGCTCTTGGGGTGACACTACCAGCATTGGATCATTGCCTACTACTGGTACTGACAGCATTAAAGGACGTACCCAACAAATCTGCCGTGATGCGACAACATCAATAATTTCGGCGTATAAACAAGTATTTTCATGCTCTAAACAAACAATCTGGCGAGGCTGAAAGTTGTAGGCCGAACCGATTGATACTTGCTTCACTACAGATAAATACTTTGGTTAGGTTATTTCTCTATTTTGACATCCTCCCACGCCATGCTGCCTAACCAATGAGGGAAACCTCAGGCAAGCAACCCGTGTGATACCAAGTTGCGTTCAAACGTGTTACTTGCAGCCAGGGGAGGAGTTTCTTAACTAAAACTTACCAATTTGTAGTCATCCCACCATTTGAAACGGCAGGGATGACGGACTGTGTGAATTATTGTCCACTCACCGAGAAACCGGATTATTCGATGAATACGGTTAAAGCACTCGTAGAGAATTCGCCGGATATTATTTGCCGAGTTGACTGAAAACTGCGCCATCCTGGCTGGAAAGTTGAAGAGTTTTGAATTGACCCCGAGGGAAGTAATTCGCTGGGGTTTAGACTAACGGCAAATCGACACTGCGCCATGTCCAAATTAACGATTCAAATAACTGACCGCAAATTAGCTCGCAACTATGCCCGTCGGATTTTGGTGGGAAGTGCCTTTGCCTTCAGTACCTTTCCCTTGATTGCTCCCAAGCCATCCGATGATATTCCGCCAACGGGAGAGCAAAACTTTTATGCTCTTTCAGTAGGTGGGCATCGCACAATTGCCTTGTTACCAGTTTGTCAGATTTTCCCTGGCTTCAAGGTTCACACCAAGACCCGACCGTTCCAACTGGTACCTGTATTGCTGCCAGACAAAGAGATTTATCGGGCAATTCATGATACGGTGCGCTTACTTCTGATAGCACCGGACTGGCTAAAAGCAAACAAGCAGAGTGTTGGCTCCACCCAGCAAGTTGCCCAGTTGGGAATAGAAAAAAATGGCTACGTCTATCGCACTCAGGCTGTAGAGTTGGCAGTAGTCGGACTGACTCTGGTAGAGCTTACCCTGTTACCAGAAGGAAGTTATCGGGTTTACTGGAACGGAGCGGAAGCGACTGACTACCAAGGCAACAGAGCCGAGTGTCGCTTCAGTGTAGTCGAGTACGTTCTCTCACCTCTCCAAGCGACGCTACTAACCTATGAGTTGCAGGGGTCTAGTTTAAATTGCCGTCTCCAGGTCGATCGCTTTAACGAGCCATTCAATGAACCCGTGCTTCTTGAACTCTGGAGCGAGAGCCAGCGACTTGGTCAACAGCAGCTACCTCCCGCCGCCGCAGGCATCTACCACACCAGCTTCACTCTGGAGCCAAACGCCAAAGAAAGGTTGGAACTGCGGGTGAGTACAAGAGGGCAGGTGGCGACGGTAGTCATTCCAGGCTCCCGTAGGGAGGAGCGAGATGAAACGATACTTTCACGACTGGGTCGCCAAGTGTCAGTTAGCCTGATGCCCAGGGAAGCGGCACGAGCAGTGCGAGGACTATATCTGAGCGAAAGTAGCACGGTAACCAATACGCCCGTCATAATTATTGACCCCGCTCCAGCCAATCGTCGATCGCAGTTGCGATGGATGGTAGCCGCCGAGGCAGCGAGTCTGCTCGTCTTGGATTTGCGGGGAACTGTTGTAGAGCAAAGAGATTTGGGGGATGTCGTTCCCGGACAAGAAATAGACATCGAAGTGCCAACACCAGGAGGCTTATTAGCGATCGCCGCCTGGGTAGAAGGCAAAGCTTGGGAAGGTTGGTCAGCCTTGCTAGCTTCCGACTCAATGCAGTTAGAAGTAACTTCCCCTGCAACAGCTTGTCCCGCGTCAGACGTTGAACTGAACCTCTCAACGGATAAACCAGCAGCCGTTTACGTGCGAGTCCGCGATACCCGATTGAGTGGTGCAACTCCTCAGCAGCGACTGGCTGCCTCCCTCAAACAGGGATTTCAGGGAGTTCTCCAGTGGGTGACCTTGGGATACATCAAGCAAAACTTGGTGCAGCACCCAGATTGGTGGCAGTTTGGGCAGGGAGGAAAAGTTGTTGGCATTGATTTGGGCATGACTCGCTCGTCGGTAGCAGTAGTGCTGGGTGGACAGCCCACTGTGATTGCCAATGCACAAGGAATACGCCATACTCCTTCCGTCGTTGCCTATACCAACGATGGGACTTGCCTTGTCGGTGAGACGGCTAAACGTCAGGCTTTCCTCAACCCGGAAAACACGTTTGACTCATTAAAGCGGTTCATCGGGCGCAAATATGATGAAATCATCGATGAGGCGACGGCAGTTTCCTATGAAGTCCTGAATGTCAACGGCAACGTCAAGTTGAACTGCCCTGTTCTCGATCAACAGCTTGCCCCAGAAGAAATCTTAGCCCAAGTGCTGAGTCAGCTAATCGAGGATGCCAGCGAATACCTCGACGAACAAGTCACCCAAGCTGTGATTACCGTTCCCACTTACTTCAATGACTCCCAACGCCTAGCCATCAAAGAGGCTGGCAAAATTGCTCAACTTGAGGTGCTACGAATTATCAACGAACCTACAGCGGCATGTCTAGCTTACGGGTTGGACAAAAGGCTTCAAGAAACCTTCCTAGTGTTTGACCTTGGTGGTAGCCGATTGGACGTGTCCATCTTAGAAGTTGGCGATGGCGTGTTTGAAGTGATATCCACCACCGCAGACACCCATTTAGGGGGTGATGAATTTGACCAGAAAATTGTTGACTACGTAGCCGCCGAATTTCACAAAGCCTCTGGCGTTGACCTGCGTCAAGACAAGCAAGCCCTGCACCGCCTTACTGAAGCAGCAGAACAAGCCAAGATTGAACTCTCTAGGGTCACTTCTGTAAAAATTAACCTTCCCTCAATTATTACCACTGAGGAGGGTAATCATGACATAGAGATGACTCTGACGCGAGAACGATTTGAAGAACTCTGCTCTGACCTAATTGAGCGCTGTCGGATTCTTATCGAAATCGCCCTCTGTGACACCCTATTAACTAGTTCCATCAGTTTAAGCAAAAGCGACATCTATGAAGTCGTTTTGGTTGGCGGTTCTACCCGGATTCCGGCAGTTCAAGCGTTAGTCAGGCAAATGCTAGATAAAGCACCTCAGCAGAGCATCAATCCCGATGAAGTTGTAGCTCTAGGTGCCGCCATCCAAGCAAGTGTCCTCTCCGCCGAGGTGAAAGACATCCTGCTGCTGGACGACGATACACCAGAACGGCGTGGAGCAACTAGCCCAATGCCGCGCACTGACTTTTCTGATATTGCCTACTGCGGTATCGTTCGCACCGATGAGCTAGGTCAAGCTAGCCTCAGTTTTCGACTACCCGATGCGATCGCTTCCTACAATATCGAAGCCTTTGCTTTGAGCGAGTCAGGAACGGAGTGGTGTAGTACGAAAAATCGTCTGGACGTTTCCAAGCTGGTCTGGGCTGAGTTTAAGTTACCCAAATTTATCTATCCCGGTGACAAAAGTCCAGCCACTGTGGATGTCAGCTGTGCGAGTGGACAGTTTCGCCTACGACTGTTGTGTGACGGCGTTTCCGTGCCATTCAGTCTTGTCGGCGCTCTTCAAACGGCAGCGGATAGTTACACAGGTCAACGGGCACAGGTGATGTTTGAAGCGCAACCCGGTCAGTGGCGGGTTGAAGTGGAAGATTTAGTTACCCAGGAATGCGATGTAGCCGAGCGCACTGTAGACGAGTTAGGTAGGTTCAAGGGGTTAGCACGGCGGTTTCAGTTGTTGCTGCCGGGTGAAACATTGGAGCGCCAAACGCATAGGGCGTTGCAACTGCAATTGCTTCCGTCTTTAGGGAAGCCATTTAACCTGTTGTGCGAGGCGACGGCTGATTACGAATTTCGCTGCTGCGAGCAAACGGCGGCTAAGTTGCTGGCTGCGGTTGCATCCCTGATGGCGGGGGGTGACTTGGTGAAACTGCGGGATGCCATTTTAGTTGGAGTGGCTCGCGAACAACGGATGCACTTGCCAGGACGAGGACTAGCCCTCTATCCTCCCGAAGAAATGGGTGGTATGGCTGAACCCGATCATTACTGGGGCAAAATCGCAGCCGAACATCTGTGCGGCTTAAGCATCATAGGAGAGTCTCTGTTTGCTTTGGAAGCAACTCGAAGCGACCCAGAAATTCAACAGGCTTTACAAATAGCGAGCGCGATTGGAGAGGATGCGGCCTTTGCCTATAAGCTGCCACTTGTACCAACCCAGATCGAGAGCGGTCGTGATGCCTATCGCGCCCTGATGCGGTCTTCTCCTGCACACGATGAAGCTTTGCAGTACGCCCGGAGTTTCCTACTGCGTTCAACGGCTGACCACAAAAAACTCCAAGGTGCCGTGCTAAACCGCGCCGAACAGGCTTACTGTGCGGCAGCTTTGTTGGTCGGTGGCAGCGAGTCCGACCGAGCTTTGGCTGTAGCGGCTACCAACCAACTCGCCAACAGTCTGGATAGCAATGGACGATTGTATTCCACTGTAGACTCGGTAGCCCTGATCGGCTTAATGACAGCTATGCGAGCGGTGGGAATTGGTACAAGTGGAACGGTTCGCGTCCTGCTGAACGGACGGGCTATGTCGCTAGCTGAGGCCATGGAAGTTTCCAGCACAAATCAGATTGATGCTATTGCTGTGCTAGAGGGTGCAGCCCTAGTTGAGTTGACCACTGAGGTGGTGGAAGACTGGAATGCCTTTCGAGCAGATGTGCCAGTTCAGGTGCAGTTAGTTGTTTCACAGGAAC
>DATNPI010000052.1:0-16530 GCA_036703325.1 Coleofasciculaceae cyanobacterium | reverse complement strand
ATGCAGGGCTATGATTCGGTGGCGGTGCAGGCTGATGTCGAGTTGGGGGGAACTGACCAAAAATTTAATATTGCTGTGGGGCGGGATTTACAGCGACATTTTGGTCAAATGCCTCAGTTTGGGTTGCTGGTGCCGATTTTGATCGGGACGGATGGGGTTCAGAAAATGTCGAAGTCGTTGGGCAACTATGTCGGGTTGTCGGAAGATGCGCTGAAAATGTACTCTAAGCTGGAAAAGACGCCAGATAATCTGTTAGAGCAATATTTTGAACTGCTAACAAATTTGCTCTTGGATGAGCTACCGGAAGCGCCGCGCGATCGCCAAAAACAACTGGCTCTGAATATTGTCACCCAGTACCACGGTGAGGCAACGGCGAAGGAAGCCCAACAGGCGGCAATGACACTGGTTCAGGGAGACACCAGCAGTACAGGTGATGCTGTACCGGAGTTTTCTCTCGCCAATGTGGAGTTTCCTGCTAAGTTGTTCTACATCCTTGGTGCTAGTGGTTTATGCAAAACTAGCGGGGAAGGGCGGCGGCAGATGCAAGGGGGAGGTGTGAAGTTGGATGGCGATCGCGTTTCGGAAGTTGACCTCACATTTGATTCCCCAGATGCCTTGGATGGCAAAATTTTACAAGTTGGGAAAAAGAACTTTGTCCGGCTGGTACGATAAGTGACAGGTCAAAGGGCGAGCAGGATGGCTGTAGAAGACCGGATTATTGTTCCTTTAGATGTACCGACAGAGCATCAGGCGATCGCTTTAGTCGAACAGCTTCCCCAAGTACGCTGGTGGAAAGTAGGGCTGGAGCTATTTGTTGGCAATGGCCCAACTATTCTTCAAACCCTGAAAAACCGTCAGAAGCGAATTTTCCTGGATTTAAAACTTCACGATATCCCCAATACCATGTCTGGTGCTTGCCGTCAAGCAGCAGCCTACGGCGTAGACTTGATTACCGTCCATGCGACGGCTGGTCGCAGTGCCCTCAAAGCTTCAAGCGAGGCGGCAATTGAGGGTTCACAAGAGGCAGGTTGTCCACCGGCGAAGCTGATTGGGATTACCCTACTGACCAGTCTGACCTCGCGGGATTTAGCCTTTGACCTAA
Organism: Coleofasciculaceae cyanobacterium; assembly: GCA_036703325.1. GTDB lineage: Bacteria > Cyanobacteriota > Cyanobacteriia > Cyanobacteriales > Coleofasciculaceae > DATNPI01. The sequence continues at coordinate 15,428 of DATNPI010000052.1, read as the reverse complement.
AAATTCCTGTTGAGCTGCCAGAGTACGCCCTACAAATGGCGCTACTGGCTCAAGAGAGTGGTTTGAATGGAGCTGTTTGCTCTCCTCAGGAGGTGTCACAGCTACGGCAAGTCTGTGGCAATGATTTTCTCCTGGTATGTCCGGGAGTTCGACCCAGCTGGGCTGAAGCAGGAGATCAAAAGCGATCGCTGACCCCCTCTGAGGCGCTCAAAGCTGGTGCCGATTACCTCGTCATCGGGCGACCCATTACTACGGCTACCGACCCAGTTGCTGCCTGGGAGCGAATTTGTGATGAGCTAGCTGCTGCCAGTGTCTAGATTCAAGCTCAGTCTATTGCTTCTTGTTGCCTACTGGCTGGGGTTACAGAGTGCGTTAGCCGCAAATGAAAATCCTCTTGCTTTCCCTGCATCTTCCCATCTCCCCATCTCCCCATCTTCCCATTCCCTCTTTGCTGACCAAGCCGATTTTAAATTTTGGGTCACACCTTTGGTGCGCTTTCCGCGTAACTTGGATTTTGGATGGGGTGGGCTACGCCCCGCTACGCTAACGGCTTATCAATCGCAAGCCCCTGGATTAATCTATGGAAGGGAAGCAAATATCTGGATGGAGCGCCGGAGCTTTAGTGAGGACGTACATCCAGGGCATCCTCCTAAGCCAACCCCTGAATTTATCCATGCGGATAATCCAAAATCCAAAATCGTAAATCCAAAATCTGCTGACTCCTCACGCCCTACAAAATCGTCCAACTGCCCAGCTGATCTAGAGACTTTAACTTCCTGGTTGCTCCGAGATTTACCCAGCTATGCCAATCGAGTGATGCAACGATCTCGACGCTTGAGCAGAACCGTTGACAGCTTCAGTTACGTAGTTGTGGCAGGACGCCCAGAGTTTGAACCGCTCAGTCTCGGTCCCGGTCAATATACCCCTGCTGACCCAGCAACTGAAGTGGAACCACCCCAGCAAGTTTTCTTCACTACCCTAGAGCGGCAGTATCGAAGCGGTAAAGCAATTAACACACAGCTCTACCACTGGGTATTTCTGACTCAAACACCTGACGGCTGGCGCTTGGCTATGATGTTTTCTCGGATTGGTTCCTCTTCAGCAGGACGGCCCCCAACGCCGCCACGAGAGAGTAGCAACGGCGTCGTTGGTCAGGGAGTTAGTACCTGGCTGCGAGATTGCCGCGCCGGAGCCATCCGTCCTCCTAGAGTGCGACCTAGTACTCAGAAAACTGGGTATTCATAGCAATGCGGTGGCGATTAGTCTCCAAGGGTTCACCATCATCAAAAATCAAGTCAGTGGGCGGCATGGGGGGTTCCCAGTCCAAAACCTTTGTGGGAGGGGACATGGTTTCGTTGGTCGCCGGCTCTGGCATCACACGATTCTCCCGACTTAGCGTGACTCAATCAATACCTTCACATTAGCTCTCTTACTACAAGAGGTCAGCCCTTGGTCGAGGTGATATAGAATCAAGCTTCTGCATAATCTTTAACAGAGCCATCGGGAAGTCTCTACGGCTCTGTAGCCTGGGGATGAAAGGCAGGTAAATCATGGTTGGAATTGTCATCGTATCTCATAGTGAAAAGCTGGCATCCGCAGTGCAAGAGCTAGCACAGCAGATGGTTCAAGGTGCAGCACGAAGCGCAATTGCTGCTGGGATAGACGACCCGGAAAACCCCTTTGGGACTGATGCTATGCAGATTCATCAGGCGATTGAGTCAGTCTACAGTGATGATGGTGTAGTCGTATTGATGGATTTGGGCAGTGCCATACTGAGTGCGGAAATGGCGTTGGAGTTTCTGTCACAAGAGCAACGGGCGAAGGTGAGACTGTGTGAAGCACCCTTGGTAGAAGGTGCGATCGCAGCATTTGTTCAGGCAGCGAATGGGGCTGATATTGAGCAAGTCATTGCCGAAGCACGAGGCGCACTGGCAGCTAAAGCCGCTCAATTGTCTGGGGTAGAGACACAGCCTATTCAACCTGTACAGTACCCTCAAGAACAACTAACAACCAACAACCAACAACCAACAACCGAAATACATCTGACTGTCCAAAATCAGATGGGTTTACACGCCCGTCCAGCTGCTAAATTTGTTGCCACCGCTTCCCAGTTTGAGTCTCACATCACCCTGCAAAACGTCAGTGTTAAAAGTCAGCCAATCAATGCCAAGAGTATTAATCAGATAATCACACTAGGTATCCGTCAAGGACATGAAATTGCGATCGCTGCCACAGGTACCGATGCAACAGAAGCCTTGGCAGCATTGCAGCAACTGATAGAAACTCAATTTGGCGAGACATCTGTAGAGACGTTGCAGGAAACATCTCTACCTGAGCAATTGGCAGCATCTGGTCAGCTATCAGGCATAGCAGCATCCCCAGGTATTGCTATCGGTTCGGTGGTTTTGTATCAACCAAGCGTTCCAGAAGTAGGAGAACAGCAGGTAGACAATCCCCAAAACTCTTGGCAGCAGTTGCACACAGCAATTCAAACCGCTCGTCATCAGATTCAGCTCCTCCGTCAACAGTCGTCTGCCCAACTGGGGGAAGAGGTAGCAGCTATCTTCGATGCTCATCTACTCTTCCTAGAAGACCCAGCGCTCCTAGACGCGACTCGTCAGCAAATTTTTGACTACAGACTAAGTGCTGTAGATGCTTGGAAGGCTGTAGTAGCTCGAACAGTGCGTACCTACGAAGCTTTGGAAGACCCTTATTTACAGGCACGATCCGCTGATGTTAGGGACGTGGGGCAGAGGGTGCTGCGACTGTTGACGGGTGTAACCCTGGCACCACTTGATTTGAAAGAACCAGCGATTTTGGTCGCTACAGACCTAACTCCCTCTGAAACGGCTCAGTTAGACCCCAGCAAAGTATTAGGCATTTGTACCGTCACTGGCGGTGCGACTTCTCACAGTGGAATTCTGGCGCGATCGCTTGGCATTCCTGCTGTGGTTGGCGTGGGTGCTGAGTTGTTGCATTTGGAGAATGGCACCCTCATCGTCCTAGATGGTGCAACAGGTCAGGTGTGGGTGGAACCAGACGACACGCAGATCAGGGAACTACAGCTCAAACGAGATAGTCAACTGGCTGGCTTACGAACGTTAAGAGCAGTCGCACAGCAACCTGCTATTACCAGCGATGGACATCAAATCAAAGTGATGGCTAACAGTGGCGGAGTAGCCGATGCCCAAATTGCCCTGGAAAACGGTGCTGAGGGGGTGGGATTGCTGCGGAGTGAGTTTCTCTATTCGGGTAGAATGAGCGCTCCTACTGAGGAAGAGCAGGTAGAGGTGTATGAGGCGATCGCTAATATCCTATCCCCTCATCCCCTAATTATCCGCACTCTCGATATCGGTGGAGACAAATCACTTCCTTATCTAAATTTGCCATTAGAAGCTAATCCTTTCCTGGGATGGCGAGGGATTCGCCTTTTGCTGGATTGCCCGGATTTATTGAAAACCCAGCTAAGGGCAATTCTGCGAACGACGCATAGGCATCAAATTAAGGTGATGTTTCCCATGATTGCCTCAGTCAGGGAAATCCGAGCTGCCAAGGAGATTCTCTCTACAGCACAAGCCGAACTGCGCTCTCTTGGTATTCCCTTCGATGAAGCGATGGAAGTGGGCATCATGGTGGAAGTCCCAGCAGCTGTTGCGATGGCTGACCAACTAGCGGCAGAAGTAGACTTTTTCAGCATTGGTACGAATGACCTGAGCCAGTATGTAATGGCCGCTGACCGCAATAATGCCAAAGTAGCTACTCTTGCTGATGCCTTTGAACCAGCGGTACTGCGGATGATTCAGCAGACGGTCATAGCGGCTCATAATGCGGGTATCTGGGTGGGGGTTTGTGGTGAGTTGGCGTCCTCCCCCTTAGCGACACCGATTTTGGTAGGGTTGGGGGTGGATGAGTTGAGTATGAATCCACCTGCAATTCCAGCTGTGAAAGCTGCTGTGGTACGGTTGACGATAAGTGAGGCGGAAGCGATCGCCTCTATGATGTTGCAGTTGGATTCAGCCGAGGCAGTCAGACAGTATGTCGCGGCTTGGTAAAGTTTAGATAAGTCAAAGCACCTTATCTGTGGGTTACTAAGCATTAATTACTAGCTTCCACATTGTTTATAGAATTTTGAGTTTTCCTCACCCTCTTAGAGAGATTTCAAGCCTTGCATCAGCACAGAAATCGGGAGAAGACTATGACACTAGAGGCAGCACAACTAACTTCCACCTTACCGATGCCCGACACAGAGCCTTCCTTTAACTGGAGGCACTGCTGGTACCCCGTCACCTTCGTTCAAGACTTGCCGAAAGACCGCCCTTATAGCTTTTCCCTATACGACGAACCCTTCGTCTTGTTCAGAAACCAAGAGGGAAAGCTGGTGTGTTTAACAGACCGTTGCTCTCACCGTGCTGCCAAACTCTCTGATGGACAAATCATTGATGGCAAAATTGAGTGCTTGTACCACGGTTGGCAGTTTGGCACCGATGGTCAATGTTTGCACATTCCGCAGTTACCAGCAGATGTAAAAATTCCTATCAACGCCTGTGTGCAATCCTTTAGAGTTGTAGAACGCCAAGGCATCATTTGGGTGTGGCCTGGAGAAGCAGAAGTTGCTGACGAAGAGCGCATCCCTGCTGTAGCAGAGTTGGATCAGCCAGAATGCTTCACCAGAGATTACATGGGGGATTTGCCTTACGACCAATCTTATTTAGTAGAAAATCTGCTCGATCCCGCACACGTCGATATCAGCCACCATCGTACTGAACGAGGTGCTAATCGAGAAAACGCCCAACCATTGGAAATTGAAGTGATAGAGAGTTCCGTTGCAGGGATTGGCAGCAGGTGGCGGGGAATGCGCAAACCCAATCAACTTTGGCAACAGCTTGATTTCATTGCGCCAAATTTAGTTCATTACAAATTTAATTTTGGAAAGCCAGGTTGGTTTGCTGGACTGGCTATCTATTCAATTCCTCTAGGTCAGAGTCGATGCCGTATTTTCATCAGAAGATATCGCAATTTTTTGAATCGACAAATCAAAAAACAGCCTCTCTGGATTGAACACCTCCGTCAAAGCAAAGTATTAGAGGAGGATTTACCTCAAATTGTGGGACAACAAGCAGAAATTAAGCGGTTAGGACAAACTCTGAAACAGGTATATTTGCCCCTCAAGACATCTGACCTGTTGCTGATCGAGTATCGAAAGTGGCTCGATAAAGTTGGACAATCTTTGCCGTTTTATGAGGGCTATTCCACTGTAAAACGTGCTAACGAAAAGGGTGAGTGTAATCCAGTGGCACTAGACCGTTTTTCGCGCCACACACAGATTTGTCGTTCTTGTAATCGAGCCTATCAGGTAACGAACAGGCTGAAACAGGGGTCGGTGGCTGTGGCGATCGCAATGGCAGCGTTGGCAATAGTGACGGATAGTTCTTGGCATCAAATCGTGGCAATATCGCTTTCTTTATCGGCGGTAGCTTTGGCAGTTGTTGCTCAGATAATCAAAACTAAATTTGAGCGTTCCTACAACCGTCGTTAGTTGAAAGCGAAGCATTTTCCGGAGTAGGCGTGGTACGTGCTTCGCTTTACCTAAGCGATATTTCGTAAACAAGGAAAATGGTGCAATGGAGCTACAACTACAAAACTGGGATAATTTCTGTCGATATCATGCCACAGGTGACTGGCATGGGACTTGGACTAAATATTCCCCACAGGGAGAAGGAATAGAATCTTTTCAAGGTGTCAGAAGCTTGCATACTAGCCAAGATAGGAGTGAGATTAATCACCAGAATCACTATACTTATGCTGACGGCAGGAGTGAGTTGAAAACCTTTGGCCCCTACAAGAAACCTCTTACGAGAGCTTTATTTTTAGACAACAGCTTTTCTTGGGGTTCTACAAAAGTAGAATCAGGCTCAGCTTTTGGTTTCGAGACAGGTTTTAGGTATGAAAATAACCGTGCAAGTGCTGCTATTATTTACGATGATAGCGGCAGTTTACAATACATTACTATCATTCCCGAACACCTAGCAAGCTTTGCAGAGGAACCCCCTCGTCCTCCAGTTCTCGAACTCAGTCGCAACTGGCAAGGGACACTCAAAAGGATGACACCCGACTTAATAGTGTCGCCGCCAGTAGCCACCTCATGGAAGCGATTAGAAGATTTGAGCGAGGATTACCTAACGTTACACTTTCCAGATGGTATTTCAGCCAGTTGTCCTCGACAGATTGAAAATGAAAAAGAGTTTTTTATGGCGGTTGATTGGCTAGTGAACTCTACTTTGTTGCAACGCGGAATCCGCCACTACGACCAATCTGGTTTTACAAGCCTCACGCTGGAAGTATTTACCCTCGCCTCTTGAGCATCCGCAACCATCTTGCAAGTAAATTAGGTTGAGGTGGTGAGAGAGTATTTAACCGCCTGGTAAAGTCAAATGACCCAAGAACAGCAATAGAGAAGAACGTCATGTCAAAAGAATCGATTGAAGCTGTTGTAGCTACCTACTATGCCAACATGGCTGTGATGAATTCAGAACGCTGGCTCGATATCTTTGCAGAAGACGCCATCAGTTATGACCCAGTCGGGCATCCGCCGACAAAAGTCTATGAGGGATATCAGGCGTTTTTCCAGCAGATGCGAGCAACCTTTGAACAATTGGAAACGACTACGGAGCATATCTTCGTCGCTGCGAATGAGGCAGCGGTAAAGTGGACTATCCAGGGTACCAGCATCAAGGGAAAGTCTGTCACGTTTGAGGGAATTACTGTTTTTGAAATGAACGAAGCTGGCAAGATTCAAACAACTCGTGCTTACTGGAATCCAGCGGCAATGATGGCTCAACTGCGGGATTGAGTGTTAAACATGATGCCTGTACTTACTGACGATAGATAATTTACTGTATTAGCTTCCAGGGTACAAAGGTAAAAAGAGGTGGCTGTGGCTCGTAAACGCTTGATTATCGAAATGGGTATGGGAGTAGATCAGCACGGACAGGAACCAACCGTCGCCGCCGCACGGGCTGTCCGTAACGCGATCGCTCATAATGCCTTGCCTGGTGTCTGGGAAGTCGCAGGTTTAAGTGACCCCGATCAAATGATTGTTGAAGTCCAGGTAGCAGTGCCTTACCCAGAACAAGTGCGAGAAGCAGAGGTATTGGCTGTGCTGCCCTTTGGTCGCAAAACACTTACTGTTGAGTCCGGTGGGATGATCGTTCAGGGACGAGCGATTTCCTCGCTCAATGATAAAAATGATGAAATGCTGGTAGCTGTTGCTGCTGTTACAGTACTGATTGATTGACATCCTTAGTGTTCGATGCCAAAGAGCCAATTTTATTCCATAGTCGTGCGCCAGGTCTTTTCCAGCAACTTCCCCCTTTATTACTCTGATGCAAGGGGGAGCTTCCAGGATTGAACGCAATAAGAAGTAGTTTGCGGACACGCCGTAGGGGGGAAGGACGCTACCGCGTCCCGCTTCGCTAACGAGATTTCAGGAGTGCGTAAATTCTAGCAATATTCGCCGATTAGCCCCCCAAATCTGGACAGATTTAAATAAGTTTATTGAAAAAATTTTTAGACGCAGAGAAGCTCGTAGTGATCGCTACGAGCTTCTTCTTTACGCGGCAATGTTTCTGGGAAATTTGTTAGCATCTTGACAGAGCTAAAGGCGATTGCTAGCAGGGTTAGCCTATCCAAATTAGTGGGGTGAAGTACTACTGTAGCGTGGCAGAAATAACTGATATAAGCCGCTAAAACCTCCCTGCCTCCCTCTCTCGCCCTCTCCCTTCGAGACTGGTTAAAAACTTTTGCCCAATCGATTTTTCTACTAACTTTCCCGATACAACTATTCTTTATTCATAGATTAAATTCTTACTCCTTGAGTAGTAAAAGCTTTTGCCCTTAAAGCCTATATCTCCCTGAAAATCATTGTGCCAAAAAGTTACATTCAGAGAATAAAGGGCTTGTAAAGTTACTCAATTTCGGATGACATCCCTACAGAACCATGTTACTAATGATAAAGAACCTAGCGTATTACACCGGAAGAGCTTTGTATGACATCTATCTCAAGGTAAATCTCTCTGATTTATCTTCTAGAGTCTAAATTCCAGAACTGAACAAACAGTATTTAACAGACATAAATAGAGGCTGAACATATTACCTTAAAGCTATCTACTATGCGACTAGGTGCATCTTGGACTAATTAGAACGCTAGAAAATTAGATTTTTTAGCATTTCTCTGTCAAGCCTTCAGCTCGATTAGTTTCAAGAATGATGTAGTGATGACTGTTAAAGAAATTTCCCCTGTTTTCTCTCTTAACTTGTTTACAGCTTCAAAGGCAGTTCGATTCCTCAAAACATTGAAGCAGCTTCAGTTTAGTGGTCAACTGGTGTTCACAGATTTAAAGAGACAACAATGGCTCTTTTATCTATACCAGGGTCAGATCATCTATGCCACTGGGGAAATTCATCTAGTAAGACGCTGGCAAAGAAATTTAGCTGCTTACTGTCCTCAGATGACAGCTTCTAGTATTGCTCGCGACTTGGCTGGAATTGATGCTGCCGCCTTTACTAGCTGCTGGGAATATCAGCTGTTGAGCTTATGGGTAGCTAAACAAAAAATCACCCGTGAACAAGCCGCTAGAATGATTCGAGCTGTCGTTACTGAAGTGTTGTTTGATGTAGCGCAAGCGGCGCGTGTAGTCTATCAAATCAATCCAGATAAAAAGTTATCTACGCCACTTGTCTTGATTGATGTGCAGAACGCTGTTGCAGAAGTTCAGCAGCTTTGGCAAAGTTGGCAGGATGCTCAACTTTTCAACTATTTTCCTAACAATTCTCTGGTAATTAAGCAACCAGAGGAACTCCGGAGACGCACATCAACACAGCTTTATCATACCCTCAGCCAACTACTCAACGGGCAATACACTCTGCGTGACTTAGCCATACAGATGAATCGGGATGTTGTGCAAGTAACCCGTTCACTCCAACCCTATATTCAAGTAGGGTTAGTGGAACTAATTACCATCCCTGATCTACCACCTCCAGTTTCACCGCCTGTTCCTAAGAAGCCTACTGCTCCAGCAAAGCCTAGTGGACCGTTGATTGCCTGTGTAGATGATAGTCCTTTGGTTTGCCAAACTATGGAGTTGCTGCTCTCCGCAGCAGGCTATCAGTTTGTTGGCGTGGATGATCCGCTGCGAGCATTTGCCATCCTGTTAGCGCGTAAACCGGATGTGATCTTTTTAGATCTAGTGATGCCAAATGCCAACGGGTATGAAATTTGCACCCAGTTACGCAAGCTTGCTTGTTTCCGTAATACACCGATCTTGATCTTGACCGGGAATGACGGCATCGTCGATCGGGTTCGGGCCAAGCTTGTGGGAGCATCAGATTTTCTCAGCAAACCAATAGAAGCTGGGACAGTGCTAAACGTAATCCGCAAGCACTTAGAGCAGGGTGCACCTAGTCGATAGTTAGTTTGTTGTTTGGTCTAGTAACCAATCACCAATAACCAGTCTCTGCCATTTTTTTAATGAGGTAAATATCGTGAGTACTGCTCTAGTTGTTGAAGATTCCGCCACTGATATGCAAATTCTCACCCGCTGTCTACAGCAAGGAGGCATTAATGTCTTGACTGCTAACAGTGGAGAAGAAGCCTTGGCAAAAATTACTAGCCAGAAACCTGACATCATCATTCTAGATGTCGTACTTCCAGGCTGTAGTGGGTTTGAGGTCTGTCGTGAGGTCAAAGATGCCGCTGCGACAAGCAAGATCCCAGTCATCATCTGCTCCACCAAAGGGGGCGAGATGGATAAATTTTGGGGCATGAAACAGGGAGCAGATGCGTATCTCGCCAAGCCTGTTGATCAGGAAGAATTCGTGCGCACTGTTAAACAGCTGATCAGAAGATAAGTCGGAAAGAAAATCGGTGCTCGATTCTTGATTTAGTAGGGTGGGCAATGCCCACCTTACTAGAAAAATGTATTAGCCAAGTGAGGCATAATACCATTTCTCTAAATGCTGACTACATAGGCGCTGTAATGGGAAACCTATCCCTATTAGCAATTACCCATTACCAATTACCAGCCAATTATCTGTAACCGATAAAAATAGAACTGGTATCAGCCTAGTTGTTTTTGGAAACCTCCTCTGCCTGAAAGAAAATCCATGTCCGACTCTGTATCAGTCCGAGATTCCCAGTTACTACTGACTGAGGAAGCCTCTTCAAAGGCTTTGGAACAGTTTTTGCGGTTTCATCTGATGCCCAATACAACCGCCCTGTTACCGATTGAACAACTGACTGAGGTGCTGACAATTCCCAGGGATCAGATTGTACCCATTTTTCATATGCCGCCCTGGGTAATGGGCGTCTACAACTGGCGGGGTGAAATCCTCTGGATGGTAGATTTGGGACACTTACTCGGACTCTCTCCCTGGCACCAACAGCCTATCAGTACTAATACTTATACAGCCGTTGTGCTACAAGCTCATTCCAAGCAGGCAACGTCTACTGACGTTCAAAGCCAGATGTTAGGGTTAGCTGTAACGCGTGTAGAAGATATTGAGTGGTGCAATCCAGATTTGATTCAATCGCCGCCATCATCTACTGTAACTGCTGAGCTGGTACCATTTTTGCGCGGATACTGGTTGAAATCCAACGGTGAAATGTTATTGCTCCTCGATGGTCAAGCCATTATGGCTGCAATGCCCAAACCTTAACAGGACTTATATGAAGTCAGTTTAATCAGATCTTGCACCACCCCCCTAGCCCCCCTTATCAAGGGGGGAATAAGAACCAGAAATTGGCTTCCCCCCTGATTCATGGGGGACTGAGGGGGGTAAACAAGTATCCAGGTGCAAGAGCTGAGTTTAATCACTTCCTTTTACAACTGACTATTGTCAGTGCGTATTCAACCAGACTCGATATTACGAAATCTATCTACCTTACCCCCACCGCCCGAACCGAAGAGCGGTGGGGGTAACGAGAGACAGGGGCTGAAATATCTTCCATTGCGTTAAGGATGCGTAAGCCCGATGTAAGTTGCGTCTGACTCTTAAAAGCTTCTACCCAATTCAATATCTCAATCAGGGCTTCCTCCACATAGCCTTCGCTTTCGGTGCGTTTTTCTGACATTTTGCGTAACTCGCAACCCACTCCTTTTTTTTGATGAGGTTCAATCCATGACTCAGCTTTCTCCCAAACCCGGCTCCTCCAACTCTCAAAATGGTCGCGTTGCCTACTCGGCTAATACTCCAGTTGACGGCCGAATTCCTGCGAATAGTTATCCTCCTTCCTCTCCTCATCAGATACAGTCCTACCAAGGACAAAAACTAACTCAATGGTCTCAATCAAATGAGATGGGGCAGATACCCTTACCTCAGGGCTATCGTCGCCAACGACGATTAGGGATGAGGTGGCTCAGCGGGAGCATTCGTGCCAAAGCCCTGGCACTGGCAATCGCGATCGGGACTATCCCGGTGTTGGGGATTGGAACATTCGCCTATTTCTCCACTGCCCAAGGAGTTGAGAAGCAGAATTTTGGTTACCTACAAACTAACACCCAAGACTTGTTAGACAAGTTAGTGCTCTTCATGGATGAACGCTATAAAGACATCCAAGTTTATTCTTCGCTCGCCATCCTCACCGATCCCAAGGTGTCGAAAGCAACCCCTACCGAGCGAAAAAATGAACTGTTTAATCAATATGTCAAGAGTTCCGGGGTCTACGATAGTATTGCCGTTACTGACCTTAAGGGCGACTACTTGTACAAATCGGATGCGGACACTCTTGATAATGCATCTGAACTTGATTGGTTTCAGGCAGTACTGAAAACGGATCGCCCATTCATCAGTGAGCCACGAGCATCCAAGTCCACTGGAGTTTTCAGTCTATTTGTCTCTGCTCCAGTCAAGGAGGAGGGTACTGGCAAAACAATCGCCGTCATCCGTGCTCGCTTCCCTGTGGCTGCTCTCCAAGAAGTGTTTCGAGTCACAGGTGAACGCAAGCAAGACTTTTTTGCGCTCGATTCTGCTAACAAAGTTTTCTCTAGTAGCGCAGAAAAAGCTGTTGGTCAAACGCTCGAGCAAGTATTTCCCCTCATGACAGCCCAGATCAAGCGGGTAGGTCGGAAAGAAACCTACATTTTCGGGCAGAACGAGGTGACCCGTATCCGATCAATTGAAGTTTTCAACCCCTCTGTACGACTCAAGCAGCAGTATGGACTTGACTGGAGTTTGATCGTTGCTACAAACAGAGATATTGCGGAAGCCACCCTTCAGCAGTTGCTCCTAACTGTGTCCGTAGGTACGGGACTTACCCTCTTGGGAGTGGCTGCGATCGCGGCTTTCCTCGCCAACCGAGCCACACGCCCGATTCTGGATGCTGCGATCGCCGTGGACAAAATTGGTCAGGGAGAACTGAATACCCGCCTGGAAGCCAAAGGGGAAGACGAACTTGCTCAGTTGGGATTTAACATCAACAACATGGCCGAGCAGCTAGAGGTTTTCACGCAGGAACAAATTCTCTTAGCAAAAGTTGCAGGTTCTCGGACGTTTAACCTACAAGAACTTGAGGCAGTGTTCAACAATGCATTAGAGGATACCCGACAAATCCTCAACGCGGATCGGCTGATCCTTTACCGCTTCAATCCTGACTTCAGCGGTTATATTTCCGCAGAAGCAGTGGGGAAAGGTGTCTTCCACGGCCTCGACAACAAATTTGAAGATGCCTTGATTTCAGAGCAGCTGGTCGAAACCTATAAAAATGGTCTTGTTACTCCCATCAGTAACGTCCTTGAAGCAGATCTTTACCCTCACCAGATGCGGTTAACAGAACGTCTGCAAATCCGGGCTTTCCTGGAAACCCCAATTCTGCTGCAAGGTCAACCCTATGCTTTGCTGATGGCTATCTACTCCACTCCGCACCAATGGCAATCTTCGGAAATCAACTTCCTCAAGCAGTTGGCTGCTCAGTTTGGACTATCCCTAGAACGGGTAACACTCTTACAAGATACGGAACAATTAGCTGATGAGCAGCGACAGTTGAAAGAAGGGTTACAACAGCGAGCTTTAGAACTCTTGAAGGAAGTAGACCCAATTAGTAAAGGGGACCTCACCATTCGGGCAAAGGTGACGGCTGATGAAATTGGAACGATCGCTGACTCCTACAACGCCACAGTTGGTAACTTGCGGAAAATTGTTACCCAGGTGCAAGAAGCCGCCAGCCAAGTAGCGACAACAACCAGCAGCAATGAGGCTTCTGTGCAAGCCCTATCCACAGAAGCTTTGCGACAAGCCGAGGAAATTGCGGTAGCCCTAGAGCGAGCTCAAGAAATGGCCCAATCGGTGCGACTGGTTGCAGCAAACGCAGAACTTGCGGAAGCGGCTGTAAAAGAAGCGACTCAGACGGTGCAAGAAGGTGACATTGCCATGAACCGTACAGTTGATGGAATTCTATCAATCCGAGAAACAGTTGCAGAAACGGCGAAGAAAGTCAAGCACCTTGGAGAATCTTCACAAAAGATTTCTACGGTAGTCAACCTGATTAGTACCTTTGCCGCTCAAACCAACTTGCTCGCTCTGAACGCCTCGATTGAGGCGGCACGAGCTGGGGAAGAAGGACGAGGCTTCGCGGTGGTTGCGGATGAAGTGCGAGCGCTGGCACGGCAATCAGCGGAAGCTACTAGCGAAATCGAAAAGCTAGTCGCAGGAATTCAGGCGGAAACCAATGAGGTGGTAACTGCGATGGAATCAGGTACTGAGCAGGTGGTAATGGGAACGAAACTCGTGGATGAAACCCGCCAGAGTCTGAACAAAATTACCGCAGCCAGTACTCAGATTAATCAATTGGTTGAGGCAATTACCCAGGCAACAGTTGTCCAGTCTCAAGCCTCAGACGAAGTGACCAAAACCATGACGAGTGTGGCACAGAGCGCTGAAAAAACGTCCAAGGAAGCGATCGCGGTTTCGTCTTCCTTCGAGCAACTGCTAACGGTTGCCCACGCCCTACAACAGGATGTCGGTAAGTTCAAAATTAACTAATAGTCCCTAGTCAGTAGTCATTAGTCCCTAGTCCCCAAGGTATCCCCACGCTTGTCAGCAAGGTAGTGGCAAAAGCCAATGACCACTGACTACTGACTACCGACCACTGACTACTGACCACTGACTACTGACTACTGACTACTGACTACCGACCACTGACCATTGATGAACCATGGCACTCAACTCTGATATCCGCGACCAAGCCTATCAGTTTTTTATTGAAGAGGCTCCTGAGCTGTTGCAGGTGATCGAAACGGGCTTACTGACCTTAAGGCAGGAACACAGCACGGCTAAAGTCCACAATTTAATGCGAGCGGCCCATTCAATTAAGGGTGGGGCCGCCAGTGTCGAGCTAGAAGCGATCGCGACTTTAGCTCACCGCTTGGAAAATATCTTCAAGGCGCTCTACAGCGAAACCTTGGAAATTGATACTGACCTGGAAAGCCGACTGCTACAAGCTTACGACTGTCTGCGTTTGCCTCTGATGGAGCAAATCATGAGAGGTTTCTTTGACGAAGAGCAAGCCTTAGCCCTAGCCGAACCACTCTTCGCCCAAATTGAGGAAGAATTGGGAGACGCTCTCACCCAAGCTGAGAATTACATCCCCAGCTCAAGTGACTTGGGGATAGATATGGCCTTGTATATCTTTGAGGTGGATGTGCAAGAGGGACTGACTCACCTCGCCCATGTTGTGGATCATCCATCTGACTACGAGGTAGCGGGAGAGTTACGAGCACAAGCCGAGGTGTTTTCCGGGTTTGCCGAGTTACTAAACAAGCCAGCATTTGGAGCGATCGCTGCAACTACCATAGCCGCACTGGAAGCTCACCCTAACCGTGCCTTAGAAATTACCCAACTGGCGCTGACTGATTTTCAGCTGGCAAGACAAGCTGTGCTTGCAGGTGATGCCTCTGCCACTAGTCCCTCTGCCGCTTTAGCAGCATTAGCCAGTTCCAATGCTACCAATGCACCAGACTTCACGAGCAGCCCTGTAGTAGAGGCAATAGCCCATTCAGAGTTAATCGTAGAACAGACAAAAGACACAATCCCCTCACTTGAGGATGTCTTTGGCAGCACTATTGCCACTCCCCAGACGGATATAGAGGAGATTTTCGCTATTTCTTCAGACTTCTCTGTTGAGAACACAGTTGCTGATGAAGATAGAAACTTAGAAGAGATTTTTGCTATTTCTTCAGACTTCTCTGTTGACAACACAGTCGCTGATGAAAATAGAAACTTAGAAGATATTTTCACTATTTCTTCAGTCTTCTCTGTTGAGAACACAGTCGCTGATGAAAATAGAAACTTAGAAGAGACTTTCGCTATTTCTTCAGACTCCGCTGTTGAGAACACAGTCGCTGATGAAAATAGAAACTTAGAAGAGACTTTCGCTA
>DATNPI010000727.1:0-2746 GCA_036703325.1 Coleofasciculaceae cyanobacterium | reverse complement strand
TCAATTGCCGCTTCTACTACTTTGGTCACGACCAATCCTGTTTGGGTTGCCCTATTATCCTGGCTTTGGTTTAAAGAAAAGCCGACAAGGCTAACAATTGTTGGGATTGGAGTAGCGTTTGTGGGTGCCGTTCTGATTGGTTTTGGGGACATGGGAGCAGTTACTGCCGGAAGTAACCCACTATTAGGTAATTTGCTGGCACTAGTAGGAGCGTGGATGGCCAGTTTGTACTTCCTTTTGGGACGTGAAGCTCAACGGGGGGGGTTAGGCATCGGCAGTTATGTTGCGGTTGCCTACACTACAGGAGCCTTGGTACTGTTGCCTCTACCTTTAATATTTGGTTCAAATTACGTTGGCTACCCAGTGGCGGTTTACCTCTACATCCTTTTTATGGCTATGGCGTCACAAGTGGTAGGACATACTACCCTCAATTGGGCGGTACGCTGGATTTCTCCGACTCTTGTTACTCTTGCCATTTTGTTTGAACCCGTTAGCTCCAGTTTTCTGGGCTATCTGATTTTTCATGAAGTGCCCGGACTGCTGGTGCTGGTAGGTGCGGTAGTCTTGCTGGTTGGGGTAGCGATAGCTATTTATGGAGCAGCTAAGGAAAAACAAGCTGATTGATCGGACAAGGGATCGCCTTCTAACGGTGAACCATCCGGGGCCTCTAGAACAAACCCGGCATCGCGGATCATCTCTAAGTCCTTGTGAGCAGGTTGCCCAGGTGTGGTCAGGTAGTCTCCAATAAAGATGGAGTTTGCAGGGTAAAGTCCAAGCGGTTGGAGCGATCGCAAATGAACCTCCCGTCCCCCGGCAATCCGGATTTCCTGAGACGGGAGCAGGAAGCGGAAGAGACAGAGAATACGTAGACATTGACGCGGGTTCAGCTGTCGCAGATCTGCCAAGGGAACGCCTGCGATCGGGATTAGAAAATTAACAGGGACGCTGGTTACCTCCAGTTCCCGCAGGGAAAGCGCCAAGTTGATGACATCATCGTCTGATTCCCCCATTCCGAGGATGCCCCCGGAACAGGTGGTAATTCCTGCTGCCTTTACATGCTCCACCGTCGCTACGCGATCGTCAAAGGTGTGGGTGGTACAGATTTGGGGATGATAACTTTCTGAAGAGTTGAGGTTGTGATTCACCCGATCCACCCCTGCCTCTGCCAAGCGGTGCGTCTGCTCTTCACTCAACAATCCCAGGCAAGCGCAGACTTTTAGATCGTATTTCGTCTTTACTTCCCGCACAGCGTCCAGAACCTTGGTGAAGACTGACTCGCTAGGAGAGCGCCCAGAGATTACTAGGCAGAACGTCCCCGCATTGAGTTTCTTTGCGCGATCGGCGGCGTCCAGGATTTTTTCCTTCGCCAGTAAGGGATACTTCTCAATCTGGGCTGTAGAAATTTTTGACTGGGAGCAATAATGACAGTCTTCTGGACACAGACCGCTTTGAGCATTGAGCAGGAAGTGCAGCCGCACACGATTTCCCCAGTAGTGCCGACGCACTCGGTAGGCAGCAGCAAGTTGGTCAAGCAGGACTTCATCAGGAGCGCGAAGTACCGCAAGCGCTTCCTCACGGGTGAGTAACTCACCGGCAAGGGACTTCTCCGCGAGGAGGTTCCAGTTGGGAAGAGCTACTGGGGATTCTGACATGATGCTTTCAACTTTTCTCTTGTCAACGAGAGGTCGTCATCTTTATACCATGCCTGAGTTCCTCTACCCATTTTGTCTCAGATCTGGTTAGGGAAGAGGCAAGAGCGAAAGCGACAAATGTTACGGCTGCGGAGTACTGGTGGAGGGGGTTGCAGAGTCTGACTCAGAAGGTGAGGAAAATCTCTCTCGAATCCAGTTGGTCACAATGTGAGATAACAATCCCATTGGCCCAGCAAATAAACACAAAGCAAGCGAGTGAACTGTCCAGACACCAGTACGCTGTCCTTCCCAGTAAATCCAACGCCCAACAAACAAATCCATCACTAGGAAGTGAATCCATCCCGTCGCAGCGGCGTTTTCATCAGCAAAGAATCGGGCAATATCTGCTAACTGAGGATTAGATAACGCTTGTGCAGATTCCGGTGTAATGCTGCTAATGAACAAATAGATATACAATCCCGCCAATGCAACGAAGGGAAGATAGGATTCCATCACCTTTCGGGTAACACCCCAATTGGGAAGCAGAATCATCAGTGCCCAGAAGGGCAAAACGAAGAGATTGGCGATATTGAACAGTTGAGAAATTGTCATTGCAAAGCAAGGGGAATAAAAGCTTAAACTACCCTTGATTTTACAAACTTGGGGAAGATTGCCCTTGGTGGACATCTATACCTGCTGGGAGAGTTATGGTTAAAACCCGTTTGACAGACTACTAGAGTGGACGTGGTTTTAATAGAATAAGTTTCAACTTGAACCCAGGAGGAACATTATGGGAATAGGCGATCAAATAGGTGATGCGCTTAGGGGTTTAGGTGGTGGCGATCGCAGACGACGCCGTGATGATCGGTATGATGGCGGTCGCGATGATGACCGCGAGTACAAACATCGCGAGCATCACGATGATGATGATGACCGCGAGTACAAACATCGCGAGCATCACAATGATGATGATGATGATGATGACCGCGAGTACAAACATCGCGATGATGACGATGATGATGACGATGATGATGACGATGAGGAGCGTCGGCACAGACATCGTAGTCGCCACCATGATGATGATGACGACGACTAAAGCGTTCGTTGACTAAAGA
>DATNPI010000651.1:0-1588 GCA_036703325.1 Coleofasciculaceae cyanobacterium | reverse complement strand
GATCGCTCGTCGAGTAGGATTGATTCGCACCGGGAAGTGCCAACCTGCCTAACCATTTAAGTCACCTGAAGGCTGAAGTATGAAGTATGAAACTACGCTATAGATCAATCCAGTAGGGGCGCAAGAGAGCAATACGCCCCTACTTGAGACTACAATCTACAAAACTTTTCATCCTTTTTTGGTCACTATCGGGCTGGAGATGCTGCCCTAGAGTCTTTTTTCGTCGCTATTTTCTGCTTGAGTACTTCCATTGCTTTGGCATATTGAGGATCGGCTGGGGTACCCACTTTAGTGCGATCCTGCTGTAATTCCTTACGCTGTTCTTCCGACAGCTCAAGCACGACATCTGGGGAAATTCCCAATTTATTGATATCACGACCACTGGGCGTGAGATATTTAGCGATCGTTACGGCAAGACCTGAGCCATCTCCTAGCCCTCGCACTGATTGCACTAAGCCCTTACCAAAAGTCTGAGTTCCCACTAAGGTGCCTCGTTTATCATCTTGTATTGCGCCAGAAAGAATTTCACTAGCACTGGCAGAACCACCATCCACCAGCACTACTAGCGGCTTATCTGTAAGAGCACGATTGTTGGCTTCCTGAGTGTCAGATACTCCCTGTCGGTCAACCGTCGAGACGATCCCACCCTGGTTGATCCACATCCGAGCAATTTCCACACTGGCGTAAAGTAGACCACCTGGGTTGGAGCGCAGATCCAAAACGTAGCCATCCACACGCTGCGCTTCTAAAGATTTGATCGCCTCTCGCATTTCTTGAGCAGCATTAGCGCTGAATTGGTTCAGGCGAATGTAGCCAACTTTCTCGTTGCCTACATTTTGAACGTTTTGGCGTACCGGATGAATTTCAATCCGCGCCCGTGTCAGCTTATACTCCTTGTCCTCATTGCCGCGCCTAATGGTCAGCGTCACTGAGGTTCCTTCTTGACCTCGGATCAGTTTGACGGCATCGTTGACATCCATGCCTTCAGTACTCTTACCATCAATCTTGGTAATCATATCCTTGGCCAGGACACCAGCTTTAAACGCTGGTGTATCCTCTATTGGTGCAATCACCATCAGCTTTTTCGTTTCCTCATCCTGAGCCAGCTGAATGCCCACACCCGTTAATTCCCCAGAGGTATCAATTTGCATATTCTTGAACTCTTGGGGGTCCATGAACCGGGTATAGGGGTCGTTCAGCTTCTTCAGCATTTCCCGGATTGCCTCGTAAGCGTCTTCCTGCTTGGTGTAGGAGCGGTTGAGATATTCACCGCGAACTGCCCGCCAATCTACCTGGTTAAAAGTGCCATCCACGTATTGGCGGTCAATTATTTGCCAAACTTCATCAACTAGCTCCTTAGGACTTTCGCGAAAGAAAGCCTGACTCTGAGACAAATGAATGCCAGCGCCCGTAACCGCGACAGTAGTTAATACTACTGCTGTTGCCCCAAGAACGAGGCTACGTTGTGTAATTACCATAGTCCTTTCACAAGCTGGAGGAAAACTACTGCAAAGGAATTACGCTCACTCTAGCACAGGGTAGGCCAGGACGTTCCCAGGCATATCACTCTTTCCAGCCTAACTAGCTC
>DATNPI010000641.1:0-11034 GCA_036703325.1 Coleofasciculaceae cyanobacterium | reverse complement strand
GGATTCTCTTGACCTTGTAGACAATGCAGACAGCGACAATCATAGCTTTGCGCTGAGGACATTTCTCGACTTTACCAACACAGAAACGATGATAGGCATTCTACACCGAAAATGCGGAGTTGTTTTTGGACGCCCCCTTAGTAAAGGCTGGCAGCTGCATAATGTAAGTTAGCCTGTTCAGCCAAGTGACGAGGTCAGAAATACAAGGCTTAGTCTTTCCCAGCATCTCCGGTACTGGCTTTTCTTCGATTGATTAAAGACGCCGAATGCCAATTTCTAAACCGCGACAGACGCCGGCGAGAAAATCAAAGTCGAGGGTTTCTATGGAGTCACTTATTTTGTGATAATGGGGGTTGCGCATAAAAGCTGTATCTGTAACCATCATGGCTCGATAACCCCGATCCCAAAAGGGAGAGTGATCGCTTAGTCGCGTCTGGGGAACGATGAGACCTCGATTGGGTACTGGCAACCACTCGCTGGGTGTTCCTGCTTTACGAATGCTGCGACTGAGGTGAATCAAGTCAGGAATTGTTGACAAATTGCCAATGAGAGCAATGAAGTTGCCACGATTTGGGTAGAAGTATTTCAACCCAGTGGGGTAGCGTTGCGAACCTGGAGAGCGATCGCAATAACCCAGCATCTCTAAGGAGAGCATCAAGCGCAGGGGTTGCTGTTGTTGCTTCAAGTCGGCAGCATACTGAGAGCTACCCAGCATACCGTATTCTTCCATATCGAAGGCAACGAGTCGGACTGGATAGTTTAGGGGTTCAGCAGCGAATGCTCTTGCCAATTCCAGCAATACGACAACTCCGGTGGCATTATCATCAGCCCCTGGTGTGCCAGGTACGGCGTCATAGTGGGCACCAATCAAAATGGGGGGCTTTTGATTGTCGGTGCTCGCTGGGAGATTGAGGAGCAGATTCTGATGAGTTTTACCTCGTACCTGGAACTCATGGGTTTCTACAATTCCCCACTGTTCTAACTGTTGGCGGAGGTATTGCTTGACGTAGAAATGTCCCGATGAGGCGAGATAGGGGTCGCGATCGCGCACTATCTGAGTTAGGTGGGTGTGGAGACGTTCTTTTAAGTCCAAGGTGGAGTTCTCCTGCGATCGCGTTAGCGAAGCTCTCTTGGCAGCGTTGGCTCCTAGCACTTCGTGCCGTTGGGCTAACGAACTATGCTTCCCACTCATCGACGTAAGGAGCGTCGGCTTTGACCTAGCCGTGCTGCGTGTTAGCTCTCAAAGGTCGCTACCCTTAGTTCAGGTACGACGCCCCTAAAAGGCGTTGTCCCTGAACATTGAGTAGGGAAACATTTAGCTCCCCCCTCAACACGCACTAACCATTAGAACCAAACTACCGTGCCGTCGGTAGCAAGGCAATTGGGTTGACCGCTCCACGTCCATTTGGATGCACCTCAAAGTGTAAGTGTGGCCCTGTACTGCGACCAGTGCTACCCATTTCGGAAATTTGTTGACCTTGTGCAACCTCTTGCCCGCGACGTACCAAAATCCGGTTGTTGTGGGCATAGAGTGTCACGCTGCCATCAGGATGTTGCAATTCCACCAAATTGCCGTAGCCACCAGAATTCCAACCGGCGCTAACCACAACACCAGGAGCTGCCGCGACAATGGGTGTGCCAATGGGAGCCGCAATGTCAATCCCTTTATGCATCCGTCCCCAACGCCAACCATAACCTGAGGTCAGAACACCCTTTGCTGGCCAAATGTAGCCATTGGATTGAGTAGGGTTCTCCAGCAACATATCCGGATCTGAGATACCGGGCAGTTCAGGAGACACAGTTTGTCCCACTGGCGTCCGAATCGCTGGGTTATAGTTTTCTACGGGCACTGGTGCCGTTGCCACCAGGTTCTCTGGTGGGGGCACTTCGATTTGAATAGGACCGTGTTGAAGTTGCTGTTGACGCCGCCGCCTTCCCAGCTCTGCCTGTAAGGACTCGTTCTGTTGGTTAGGTTTAAAGTCTGGATTGATTCTGATGGGTGTAGAAGCGTTGTTCGAGCTTGGAGCAACCGGCTTTGTCACGGTAGGAACCGCGAGATTGATCGGCGCATTAGCTCGACCGCTTTCTTTCCCATTCTGATATTCTTCCCGGAGCCGGAGAATGTCTGCCCTCAATTTCTCAATATAAGGCTTGTACTGAGAGTCATCAGACTGACTTAGCTGAGTGTTAGCCACGACTGTGGAATCAGGCTTAACCTCCTCCGTAACCGTAGTCTGTGCCAGAACTGTACGCGGTTGAGACTGGATTTGGGTGGGCACAACAGGTGTGACCGGGTTTGGCACAACCGGAACAGCCAGAGTCGGTACTGCCGCCCCTTGCTGTTCTTGTCGGGGGGCAGAAATGCTGGAGCTGGCGTCAATACCGGGGAGCAATGTAACAGTCTCAGTGGGGGCACTACCCGACCGGGTTTGCGGAATTTTCAGCTGTTGATTGACGTTCAGCATATTGGGATTATTCAGCCCATTTGCCTGAATTAGCTCTGAGCGAGACAAACCATTACGACTTGCGATCGCATCCAGCGTATCTCCGGGTTTAACCTGGTAGAGGTTTGCGGTAGTTGCTGTCCCTAAGGATTGCATCACCACTGGCTGTGGCACTTGTGGTTTCGCTGGGTTAACCGGGGTGGTAACGGAGCCAACTGGTAGATTGGGGAGTGTTGTCGCTTTTGGCTCAACGTAAGGTGTTGCCGCGATTTCCGGAGTTGGTACCGGGATTACTACTAACGACTCCGCTGGACTTACCGCTTTTGGTGCAACGTAAGGTGTTGACGCAATTTCCGGAGTTGGTACCGGGATTCCTACTAACGACTCCGCTGGAGTTGGCGCTTTTGGTGCAACGTAAGGTGTTGACGCTATTTCCGGGGTGGGTACCGGGATTACCACTGACGGGTTCGCTGGACTTACTGCTCTTGACTTAACGTAAGGCGTTGCCGCGATTTCCGGGGTGGGTACCGGGATTACCACTGGACTTGATGTTACACTCGCCAGTGGCTGTGGTACGTTTGCTACTGTCTCATTGGATTTGAGAACCGTAGATGGCAAAGTAACACGGTTCGCCGATTCAGTTGCCTCGGCGGCTTCCGTTGCTAGTTTTGCCGATTCAGATAAATTGGTAGACTCCTCAGACCTCAACTCCGCCAGACTGTCATTTAAGCGGTTCCGCTGCTCTTTTAAGTTTTTCAGAGAAACATCTTGTCTCGACTTTAAAAGGTCGTTGACATTGCCAGGAACCGTGACAGATTCACCTGTCTTCAGCTGACCCAATTCCGACACGGGTGCAAGGGTCTGCAACTGTGTCGGCTCCACACCATAAGATTTAGATAACTTTTCGACTGTGTCGCCTGCTTTTACTTCGTGAACAATGCCGTTCACTGAAGGAATTTTTAGCTTTTGCCCAATTGGCAGGACTGCACTAGGTTGGATGTTATTGGAAGCAGCGATCGCTTCCGGCTGTACCTCATAAGCCTTGGATAGTTCCCAAAGCGTCTCTCCTTGCTGCACGTTGTGTTCAACCGCAGGGGCTTGGCTTGGTTTCAAATCCACCGCTGCTTCCGGCTTCACAGGACTCGGTGGTGTCGCCGTGGCGACGACGGCTGGTGCTGGTGCAGGAGACTCACTTGTACTCGTCGCTGCGGGAAGCACTGGAACATTTGGCTCGGCGGCAACCGGCTCAACTGCCATGGCTTCATCGCCTTGCTGAGGCAGCAACAAGCCAGTGGCTCCCATTGAGATTGCCAGGCCAATCATGGCGGCAGAGGTGCGAGCCCTACGGTTCCCCTCGGTCGGAATTGCTGCGCCGACCGGTTGCTTTCCTAGAGAGAGCTTCAATAACGCATCAAAGGAGTCTGCTGCACAGGTCGGAACTTGTTTAACCTTCTGCGAAATTCTTCGTTTCAAAAAACGACCTCCTGGTGTGTGACGAGCGCTTAACAGTTCCTGAATGATTTTTACCAGTCAATGAGGCGACTCACCTCAAGCTGTGATCGAGATCACAGACAGTAAGCATACTTAGCAAGAGTACCCTGGTTTTTTAATTTAGACAAGCTGCTTTTTTGATTTGGACAAGTTAATGTGACTCGGTAAAAAAATTGTGCTTTTGACGACAACTGCTCGATCCACCCTTAAAGAAGCAATCACTGTGGGCCTCAGGCAAGGAATATTCTGACAAGAGACACTGGAGATATTGGGACAGCTGTTGCCAAGCTTGCTGCATAGAACATACTGCCTGAGCAGGCTTCCTTCCGGAAGGCGTGTCGAGATTAAAACAAAACTCTAGCAAGTTTGCTGTATCTAGATCCTTCCAAAGCATCCTGCAACCGCATAGTCTAGCAACTTAACGAGCACAGACGGAACTTTACGCTACGCTTGTGTAAGACAACAACCGTAGAGTTTTACAACTTCAACCCTGGTTTTGTCTACTGATCGAGAGATAAAAAACTTTGTAAAATCCCGATTTTCCTTGCTGATAGCCTATTTGGTGTACTTCACTCTCACCAATTTGGGATGATAAAAATCTATCAGTCAGCTCTGGGTTCGCCCTCCACTATTTCATATAAATTTCTTATCACAGCGCCAGAATTTTCGTATTACACATAGCAAAATCATTCGTCAATTATTCTGCCTAGAGAGGGAAATAAGCTGAAATGACGAGCCGCGATGTAGCACCATCGTCCGCCATCGTCAATTTTAATTAAATTCCAATTAGCCTAAATCTATATATATACATATAAATACAGTGTTGACTGCTGATGGTGGGAAGTTATCTGGGGTGGCTTTGTTGAATCGGTCACCCAGAAAAGTACTTTCAGGTGAGACCCAAATAACACTTAAAAGTGATGCTCCTAGACTTCCCAAACAGGGGACAGGGAAACGTTGTTAAGCATGAGAAAAATACCTATTCCAAATAGCCCAGCTGACGCCGCGCTTCAAATAGGCCAACAGCAGCACTGACGGAAAGATTTAGACTACGAACCCCTGGCTGAGTCATCGGAATATAGACGATAGCATCACAGGCGTCTAAGATATGGGGCGGCAAACCAGTGGTTTCGCTACCAAACAACAGCCAGTCATCGGCCTGAAATTGGAAGTGAACATAATTGTATTTCCCGGCAGCGCTGAAGCCAATCCATCGTCCGCCTTGCTGCTGGTGAACTGCTTTAAAGGCATCAAGCGATTCATGGTATTGCAGGTTGACGTAGGGCCAATAATCTAGTCCTGCTCGTTTCAGATAGCGATCGCTTATTTCAAAACCCAGCGGTCCCACCAAATGCAACTCCGTGCCAGTAGCAGCACATGTTCGAGCAATATTGCCAGTATTTGGCGGGATTTGGGGGTGGATAAGGACAACCCTTAGCATCAAATGGTCACGCAGTATACGCAGCAGCCTGTCTCCGGGTAGTGGGATATATACCTAAAGGCAGAGGTGATATATATATTTTTTTAATATAAGGGTAGCCAGAAAAATCGATTAGATATTTTGATTTGTAAACTGGCAACCCCGTGGGAAAAGACTATGCAACTAACTGCTGACACAACTTGTCTTCGAGATCCCGTTCTTGTTCAGCCATAGCTTGAATGGCTTGTATAATTACAGCCTGACTGTCAAAACCTTGTGTGTGCAATTTTAACCACTGTTGAGCGGTATTGCCTTCCCGGAGAATTTTCTTAACAGGTGAGAGGAAGCAGCTGAAGCCTCGTCTTTTCGCGATCGCCCAGACCTCTTCGTAAATTTCTGTAATCCAATCCCGTGCCAGAATCTTTCTGCCATCATACCAATGTCGCAGCGTAGCATCTAGACTCTGACGGGCGGCAGCATCTTCATTTTCATCCGCTAGCGCCATTAAGTCTTGGGAGCGGCTGCTTTCCGGTAAGGTACTCATAACCAGGGGATCGAGGCTGGGATCTTCAATGAGCTGCCACAGACGCGCTTCGATCAAGGCGGTGATTGCCAGCAAGGCTATTGGGTCAACAACTAAGTCACAGATTCTTAGTTCCAGCCGATTGAGGTTGTAAGGACGGCGATCGCCATTTGGTCGCACCGATGCCCAGAGGTGGCGAACATTTTGCATCGTACCTGCCTTGAGCTGGGCTTCTGTCCACCGGATAAAGTGAGCATGGCTTTCAAACAAGGGAACCTCAGTCGGTGTTTTGGGGAAAAGTCCCCAACGAGTTGAGTGATACCCAGTAGGTTGCCCCTTGAGAAAGGGGGAAGACGCCGTGAGGGCGAGGTAAAGGGGTGCTTCTAAGCGGACGAGGCGAATTGCCCGCATTAGCACTTCCGGGTCGCTTATGCCAATGTTGATGTGAATGCTGGCGGTCACGACTTTGGTGCCGTAGGTTTGCTCAATGTAATCGTGGTAGGGGTTGTTGGGGTCAGAACGGTAAAAGCGATCGCTCTGTTCCAATGACAAGGTGCTGCCCGGAATCAGCGTGTAATCACCTAGGCGTCTTAAATATTCTCGTAATTGCTGCCGGGGGCGCACCAAGGCACACAATAAACGGTCATAGCAGTACAGAGGTGCGGTGGTGTATTCCACATTGCGGCTATCTGGCTCCCGCACAAAACCGTTTAAGGACGCCACAATTTGGTCGGAAAGACCGACAACATCACCTTGGGGCGTACCGGTGTACATTTCAATTTCGAAGCCTTTTGATAGAAGCACGGTTTTTCCTCAGCTGTGTTGAGTAGGAAGTGGAGGTACGAAATGCGGAGCACGTTAAAAAATGTATCGAGCAAGACCAAATAATTCTTCTGCCAATAGTTTTGCATTAAAGATGGTACTGGCGATAGACTTCACTGGCGGCACGGTGGAGTATTGAGTGTCTGTAAATCAGGGCGTTGAGGTCGTCAGCATAGCCACCACCAATCACGCTGGCAACAGGATAGCCAGCAGCGACACAGGTAGTTAAAACCTGCATTTCACGGCGGTAGATACCTGTATCTGTCAAGGCTAGCTTACCCAAGCGATCGCCTGCGTGTGGATCAACCCCGGCATCATACAGCACTAAATCCGGCTGGAATTCACTGAGTAAGTCAGGGAGATACTTTGCCAGGGTTTGCAAGTAGGCATCGTCATCCATCCCCACCGGCAAGGGAACATCTAAGTCACTTTTTTGTTTGGTGCCAGGGAAGTTGACTTCGCAGTGCATGGAGAAGGTGAAGACATTTTTGTCTTCTTGGAAAATAAAGGCGGTGCCGTCTCCTTGATGGACATCGAGGTCAAGGATCAGGATTTTCTGAGCGAGTCCCAGTTGTTGGAGGACACGGGTGGCAATCGCTAAGTCATTGAAGATACAAAATCCTGACCCATAACTAGGAAAAGCATGATGGGTGCCACCTGCTGTGTTGCAGGCTAGACCATACTTGAGCGCCATCTGGGCGGTTAGGATGGTGCCACCGACGGCGGTACAGGTACGCTTGACTAGGGCGGGACTCCAGGGTAAACCGATGCGTCGCTGGGCTTTGGGGTCAAGGGTGCCTTCACAGTAGGCTTGGATATATACGGGGGTGTGGACTAGTTCAAGCCATTCTGTGGGGGGGCATTTGGGGGTGTGGAACTGCTCTGGATTGGCTACGCGATCGCTCAGTAACAGTTCGTAGAGTTTCCCAAATTTGGGCATCGGGAAGCGATGCCCCTCTGGTAGAGGTGCGACGTAGTCGGGGTGGTAGATGATTGGCAAGTCCATATTTAAAATTGTGAACTGCCAAGCGGCAATAGTGCCAAGGCGGCGGCGATCAACGGTGAAATATTTTCCAAGCAATCAAACTGGCGAGTGCCCCCGCCAGCAGACTTACCCCTAGGGCAATAGATTGGAAGGAGACAGTGTCTCTGTTTTCATACTGTTGGGCGACGAGTACATTGGCAGCGACGGTACTGGTGATCAGGACAGCACTGGTTGCCAGCCCAACACTGGCGGCAGCTATGGTGCTATTTAAGGCGCGATCGCTTTGTGTCTGATAGGTTCCAATAATGCCCTCAACTGTCCGAATTAGATTTTCTAGTGAAGGCAAGCCATAGCTGAGGCTGGTATGCTCTATTTCTATCTGCCGCAGATATTTGGCGGCAGCAAACTGACTAAACTCTGCCAAAAATTCCAAATCACTGCCCGCTTCAACTTTTTCCATCATTTTCAGTTGTTTGGCGTAATTTTCGAGGTTAATTTCAATAGTACGTCCTAGAGCATTTAAGTCACTTAAATTAGCGGCATAACGAGAGAAAAGGGTGAGAGAATTTGAGAGGATTTCACGTAGCCGCTTCATTTGCAAGTCACTAGGGGTTTTCTGCTGATGCAGCTGACTAGCATTACGAATCGTGCTTTGAATTGAGATTGTTTCAACTTTGAGTTTTGCTGCCAGCTGGCAACTATTACCATAAGCCCAAAGTGCTTTATTTCGATAGCAAAACAAGTGAATCAAGTCTAAATAAATTTCTGCAATACTGTCTCCAACTAAGTTAATTGATTGGTTAGGGGGAAACAGCAAGATTAATAGATGATAGTTTTCACTTAATTTGTCTGGAGCTGACCAATCGGAAGGGGGACACCACAATTCAAATACAGTTGCTCCTAAAAATTGTCCTTTTGATTTTAAGTCTCTTTCCCAGTTGTGGGGTGCAGGGGCTAGTTGCTTGTAGCATTCCAAGGCAATTTGTGTAGGGTTTTGATGCACGTCTGTGAGTTGCCCCCACATTATCCAGGTTTGACCGATTGTGCCCGGTTGCCTATTGATATGGGAAAGAATTTCTTCTTGGATGCTGTGCAGGTTTTTAAGAGGTTGAGGTTTATAGTTAGACTGTCTAACGCCGTCTGTATAGACACCAGAACAGTTAACGCGAAGGGCGTAAGTATCTCCAATCAGGACAGGATGGTAGTAGCCTTCTAGGGGACGCTCAAAGTGTTTTACAACATCAGCGCCTAGAAGTTCAATGAAATTAGCCTCTGATTTTTCTGATTCTTTGAGTTTATCTATAAAAGTTTCATCTTGAAATTCTTTAGTCGATGAATTATTCTGTAATTCACTATATATTCTTTGCCAAAAATGCTTACGGTTGTCGTCAATTCTCTGTGTATGCTGACCTAAACCTTCTCGTATATCGTAGAGAAATAGCTCAAGAGTTGGGTAAATGAGTGTGGTTTCTTCAGGCATTTTCTGAAATGAGGAAAAGGTTTTCTGCATCAGTGGATAGTTGAGTCAGAGTAGAATTACTTTAACTTAGCGATGCGATCGCTCAGTAGCAGTCGTAGAGTTTACTAAATTTAGGTATGGAAAGCGATGCCCTTCTGGTAGAGGTGCGACCTACATGGGGATGGTAGACTATCGGCAAGTGCAGTGGGTTGAAGAGTTTGAACCGCAGATACACGCAGATAGCGAGAGGATTAGCGACCCAAGAGACGGAGGATGATGAAGGCGATTAGCATGGCGATCGCACCAATGCCCAAACTCCAGAAAAAAGCTTGAGTTCGGAAGGCGAAAACATCTGGTTTGTTTGGGGATTGGGTAAGGATGACGGCGGAAGCGGTTTGATCGGTGGTCAGTCCGATATATGCGATCGCTATTGTGGTGTTTAGGGCGCGATCGCATTTGCCTGATAAATTTCAAGTCCAATCAAAGGCTATTTTTGCTAAAGACTGATGGCTTCATCTAGCAACGCCTGCAAAGCCGCTTTCATCTCATCTGGTGTAGTTGTCGCCGTACCAAACTGGCGCACTACTATACTTGCAGCTAAATTACCCAAAACCGCTGCCTCCCAAAATGACGCTCCCCTACACAAGCTCAATGTCAGCGCCGCAACAACCGTATCCCCAGCACCAGTGACATCAAAAACATCTGTACGGTTGAAGGCGGGAATGTGATGCTCGACGCCAGTTTTGTCAAATAAGCTCATTCCTTCATCGCCGCGAGTTATCAGGATTTGTTGAGCTTGGGTCAGTTGCAGCAAGTCAAGACCAGCTTGACGGAGAGTTTGAGGATTGTTAATTGTATATCCCACCGCCAACTCTGCCTCCGGCAGATTTGGGGTAAATAGCATCGCACCACTATAACGTCGCAAAGCCTTTTGGGCATCGACAATTGTTCGCGAATGCGACAACGTCGCCTCAATCACTGGTGGTGTTAGGACGCCATCCCCATAATCGGAACAAACTACAGCGTCTACTGTATCCAACTGCTGCCGGATTTGCTCTGCTAGCTGCAACTGCACATCCGTATCTGGCAATTCATCAGATTTCCGGTCTACCCGCACAATCTGCTGAGTCACCGACTGACGAGCATGACCAGCAATCCGAGTTTTTGTCACCGTTGGTCGGTCTGGGTCAATTAACATTCCATCGGTATCAATACCAGCGGCTTCAAAAATCTCCCGCAGCGCTTCCCCTTGGGAATCCTTGCCCACTAACCCTGCCACCTTCACCTTTGCTCCCAGCTTCGCCAGGTTGTAGACCGCATTTGCTCCGCCACCCGGCGTCTGCCGGGTGGTTTCGTGACGGATAATCAACACTGGTGCCTCTCGGGAAATCCGCTCCACTTGACCCGTAAGAAACTCATCGACGGTTAAGTCACCGACTACGAGTACCCGTGCTTGGGCAAAACCATCAAGTAGCTCAAACAAATGTTCAGCAGAAGCAGCTAGCTGATTGGCGAAAGAAGAAGATTCAGGCATAGATCAGGCAAGCAAAACACCAAGGCTACATTATGCAGCAAGATGTTTCAGGTGGCAGCTTCTATTCTCTCCTATCAGGTGGGTTTAAGGGTTCAGGTGAATTTTGGGAACTAGGTGAGCTTGGAGGCTCAGGTAGGTTTTGGAGCTTAGGTAAGTTTTGAGGCTCAGGCGAATTTTGAACCTCAGGTACGTTTGGGGGCTTAGGTAAGTTTTGAGGCTCAGGCGAGATTGGGGGCTCAGGCGAGATTGGGGGCTTAGGTAAGTTTTGAGGCTCAGGCGAGATTGGAGGCTCAGGCGAGATTGGGGGCTTAGGCGGGATTGGGGGCTTAGGTAAGTTTTGAGGCTCTGGCGAGATT
>DATNPI010000722.1:0-5528 GCA_036703325.1 Coleofasciculaceae cyanobacterium | reverse complement strand
GCAACCCTAACTACTGGTAGCCGCTATCCCAGGATTCAGTTGGAAGACGCCTGGAAAAAGGTGCTATTTAACCAATTCCATGACATTTTACCGGGGACATCGATTCCAGAAGTTTTCGTAGAGGCTAATGAAGCTTGGCAGCAAGTGGAGCAAGTTGGTTTAGAGATATTAGAAGCGTCCTTAAAAGCGATCGCCTCTCACATCGCCCTACCACCACCACCACAACCAGACGCTCAACCCCTTATCATCTTCAACCCTCTCAACTGGCAGCGTTCAGAACTTGTTGCCGTTTCTTTACCAGACTCAACTGAGGCAGCTTGGGAAATTTACGACCTTTCAGGACAAAAGATACTATCACAGCTGTCTAATCAACAAGGGGCTAAAGACTGGGGGCTAGGAACTAGAGAAGAATTCTCAACTTCAGTTGTTATCGGCTCCGCTCAAGATTCTTCCCCTAATCCCCAGCCCTTAGTCTCCAGGCCCTCTGAAACATCAACGCTTCTGTTTCTGGCAAAGGATGTCCCTGGTGTGGGATATCGTGTTTTTTGGTTGTGTCGTTGCGATCGCCAAGTGTATCCGACCGATTCTTGCGAACCCAGCGATCCCAAATCTGTTTCAATAACCCCCTTATTCCCTCTCATAGGGGAGAGGGGGAGAGAGGGAGAGGGGGAGAGATTGTCCACTGAAGCAGAAAACGAGTATACAAGGCGGATTTGGTATGAGGGCGACAGTTCTTGTCCCTCTAACGGGAAAGAGAACTGGGTCTTAGAAAACGAATTGCTGCGGGTTGTTGTTGACCCCGACACGGGAGACTTGAGTAGTGTCTTCGATAAAATCCATCAACGAGAAGTCCTCAGTGGCCCTGGCAATCAGCTGCAAGCCTTTGAAGATAGCGGTCAATACTGGGATGCCTGGAATATTGATCCTAATTATGCCCAGCATCCACTGCCCCCCACCCAGCTGAAATCTATCCAGTGGTTAGAACTAGGGCCGATGCGTACAGGTACTCCAGAGGAGAACTTGCAGAGTAGCGTGTCTACAGGACAATCGCGTCTGCGTGTGGTGCGCCAGTTGG
The DNA here is from genome assembly GCA_036703325.1 of Coleofasciculaceae cyanobacterium. Taxonomy (GTDB): domain Bacteria; phylum Cyanobacteriota; class Cyanobacteriia; order Cyanobacteriales; family Coleofasciculaceae; genus DATNPI01. Next base: position 4,453 of record DATNPI010000722.1, on the reverse strand, counting down.
GGCAATCCCAGTTTTGCCAGGATTATGTACTTTCAGCTGACTCACCAATTCTCAAAATTGTCACAACTGTAGACTGGCAGGAACGCCATGTACTAGTGAAAGCGGCTTTCCCCCTGAACCTAGAAGCCAACTATGCCACCTATGAGATTCCCTGCGGTGCTATCCAACGCCCCACTCGCCCCCAAACAAGCGCCGAACAAGCAAAATGGGAAGTTTCTGCCTTACGGTGGGCAGACCTTGGTGATGAGACATACGGTGTCAGTTTACTCAACGATTGCAAATACGGCTATGATGCTCAGTCCTCTCAATTACGCCTGACCTTACTACGAAGTCCCTGCTGGCCCGATCCAGAAGCCGACCGAGGCATCCACCAATTCACCTACGCTCTCTATCCTCACAGTGGCAGTTGGCAGTCAGCTAGCACGGTACGACGAGGGTATGAGCTGAATTTGCCGCTAATAGTACTTAATAGCTCTTCAGTGGAGGCGTATGCTCATACACCCCTACAATCAATTGGTCGATTATTAGATTTCCAAGCTGAGAATTTGATCTTGACGGCTCTCAAGCAATCAGAAGACGCCCCGAATCAATGGATTGTGCGCTGCTATGAATGCCACGGTGAGTCCGCTGAGTTATCGCTTATGAGCGATCTCGATTTAGCGATCGCTCACCCCGTCGATGTATTAGAGCGACCTATCCAGACCTCCGAGCAATTGTCCTATGGACAGCTCTTTAGTGTTTCCCCGTGGAAAATTGCTAGTTTTCTGGCAATGCCTGGTACTGAATAAAGTGAGCTGAGGTTGCCTCAATTCACCTACTTGGATGAGTCAACTAGATGAAGTGCGATCGCTCAGTGGCGACTTAGAATTTTAGTACAAAAGAAACACTCAATTGACCCACTTTAGAGGCGTCTATGAGATTGAGAGTTGTTCCTTCCGCAACAATCCTCTGTGTGATCCCACTTTCAGCTACCCTGGCAACTAGCATTTTTCTTAGACCGAATCCAGCTATTGCACAAAACGTGGATTCTATCAAGAGTTGCATGAACACAGTCATGTACGATAACCGTTTTAATCCGCTATTTTCAAGTTAGAGATGCGAGGCGGGATTTGAATTAGCGCGATCGCTCACCCCGTCGATATATTAGAGAGGCCTACCCAGACCTCTAAGCAATTGTCCGCTAGACAGTCCTTTAATGTTTCCCCTGGAAAATCGCCAGTTTTACCGTGATGTCTAGTCTTTAGTACTGCTGAGTGCTGAGTAAGACCTCATCGAAGAGAGCCAGGGGGATAAAGTGCGATCGTGTTAGCAACGTAGAGTGTCACCCTACCGTTAAACTTAGAAAGCGTTTTAGTCTTCGTGATCTTCAAACGGATCGCTCAATTGGGCAGAAGGCGGTCCAAAAGAGGTGTAGATTGAGAAGCCAGTGACAGCGATAACAAAAACGCCGATAACAATGCTAAGAACTGTTGCAGGTTCCATGATTTATATAAATTATGAGTGCTGTACCCTTATAATATTACGGAACATTACAAAAGATCTATTAAGATTCATCATAGGTGACTCATGGCACAACGGACGCGGCTAGGAGATGTTCTCAAACCCCTCAACTCTGAGTATGGGAAAGTTGCTCCCGGTTGGGGAACTACTCCGCTGATGGCAGTCTTCATGCTCTTGTTTTTCGTCTTTTTGCTGATTATCTTGCAGCTCTACAACTCCTCGCTGCTGCTTGAGGGCATTAATGTTGATTGGAAAAGCTTAGGTCAATAAGCTGTCGCTTTCACACATCCAATAAATCTTTAACTTCCCGGCTTGTCCGGGTTTTTTTATAACAACCGTGGGTTGGAAGGGGGGTGGAGAGGAAGCGGCTCCCCTGATATACATGAGACAATAAAAGACTGGGATTCTTCCCTCGACAAAATGCAGGAGGTCATTGCGTGAACGTTTTTGGTATCGGTCTGCCGGAAATGGCACTAATTATGGTCATTGCCTTATTAGTATTTGGGCCAAAGAAGTTGCCGGAAATCGGTCGGAGTATGGGTAAAGCGATTCGAGGCTTCCAAGACGCCTCCAAGGAGTTTGAAGCCGAGTTTAAGCGTGAAGCTGAAGAAATAGAGCAAGCCGTAAAGACACCAGCGTTACCCGAATCCAAGGAAGTTGCGACACACGAAGCTGCCACAGCTGAGTCTAACAATCACGCGGCTACTTCCTCTCAACAAAGCTAAGACCGACTATGCTTGTTTTCTTTTAGCCCGCGTCGGCGGGCTTTAAGGTTTTCAGGTGCAACTTCAATAGTCAGGTAAACCGATTTATCGATCTCTTGCTGGTAAAAAACCAGATTTTTTCTTTGGAAAAGCCAATAAACATACCAAGCACCTTGTAACCGGCAACAGTTGCCGGTTAACCTCAAGCCAATGGTTCCGTCAAACGGTTTTAGACCTCAGCCCTTCCATTTTTTTGATGGCTAGGAGCCTCAAACTTGTAACCGACACCTCGAACGGTTTGAATCAATGACGGCTGACTGGAATCAAGTTCAATCTTTTTGCGAATTTGACCAATATGGACATCAACTACCCGCTGGTCTCCCACATAGTCGTACTCCCAAACTTCTTGGATTAGTTCGGAACGACGCAGCACCCGACCGGGATGACAAGCGAGAAAATGCAGTAGATCGAATTCCAGGGCTGTTAAAGGCACAATCTCATTATTGAGAGTCACCTCCCGACGCCCTGGGTCAATGACTAACTGGTCAAAGACGAGCCGTTGTTGTTCGGTAGCGGTGACTTCCCGCTTGCGTTTTAAAATCGCCCCAACTCGGTTCTCCAGTTCCTGCAAATCGAAAGGTTTCGTGATGTAGTCATCAGCGCCTTGTTTAAAACCTTTGTCTTTGTCGGCAGCATCTGCCCGACTGGTCAGCATAAGGACAAAGACATCGGTGCGCTCCTGCATTTGCTTGCACAAGTTGTAACCCAGAGCGTCAGGTAAATTCACATCCAAAATTACCAGGTCTGGGTTGAACTGCTCAAACAGTGCGAGAGCCGACTTACCATCATGAGCAGATTGCATTTGATAGTTCTTCTGACTTAAAAAGCGAAGAATTAAGTTTCGGATTGCCGGGTCGTCATCCACGACAAGAATCTTGTTGTTTGCGGAGGCCATGGTCATAACTTTCCACGGAGAACTGGTTCAGGGATCAAGACGCAGGATTTTGACACCAATGGTGTATTGAGCATTCTAGACAATTATCCTCGCAGAATTAGGCAATGCCAATAGCTATTGACATCATACGTAGGCTAGATAGTGGAGAAATGTCCCAAGAACATGAGCGATGCAGGCACCCAATGAAGTATTTCTCACAAATTGAAACTGTTTGTCTCATGGAGCGCTGATGTTCTGGGATCAGGCTAAACTAGCTTGCAGGGGGGGCAAGCCTGACGCTCGATAATGACTACCTGTTACCTGTCGGTAGCATCCGTCAGTCTTGAGGGTCACAGTTGCCTAATATATAACCAGTGTAGAGTCGCTTACATACGAGTGAAAAGAAGGGATGTCTCGGAGGTTTTGAATGAGTGATCAAAATCCCTACGAAAAGCTTGGGGTTACTGAAGACGCTTCTTTTGATGAAATTCAGGATGCTAAAGGACGCCTGATGCAGCAGCATCGTGGTGACCAAAAGCTTCTAGAGACTGTAGAAGCCGCCTACGATTCGATTATTATGGATCGCCTTAGGATGCGCCAAGAAGGAAAAATCAAGGTTCCGGAACGCATTCGTTTCCCGGAGAAATCGTCTCAAGCGCCGCCGAGTTTTACCCAAGCTCCAGTCAGTAGGACTCCTGCATGGCTGCAACGGCTCTTAGATTCCCCAACGCCGGCTGACCTAATCTGGCCAGCTGTTTCGTTCTTGCTATTAAGCGGGATGACGGTGTTTTATCGTGCCCCTGCTGAGTCAATTTTACCCTTGGTTTTGGCATTGGGCGTGGGATGTAGTATTTACTTTCTCAATCGCAAAGAACGGCAATTTGGTCGTGCGGTGTTATTAACCCTGGTGGGACTGCTTGTGGGCGTAGGATTAGGAACGGTTCTGGGCAGTTTAGTGCTGGGCACTTTATCAGAGCTGCAAATCGTCGGCATCGTTTTTACAAGTGAAAAAATTGCCACCTTGGTCTCATTTTTCGTTCTATGGCTGATTAGTAGCTTCCTGCGTTGAAAACAGTCGGGAGTGAGGTATATCCTCACTTCTTAATAATTGACAGATTTTTGCTGCAACGGGCTATCCCACCTGTGGTAGTGCTTGGTGTAGCACTAAATCTACGGCTTCACTAAGGTTGCTGACGATGATGTCTGGGTCATAGAGATGCAGCTTGGTCGTGTCATGGATTCCACATAAAGGCTTAATCGCTTGGACGCCGTGGATTTTGTAATAAATATTATTTTTTATTTACAAAAAATCACG
>DATNPI010000601.1:0-2736 GCA_036703325.1 Coleofasciculaceae cyanobacterium | reverse complement strand
AGTGGGTGGCATCTAAATACATGGGTTTTGATGGGTAGTGCTTTGTCGGTACTGACAGTTCGATTACAGCATCTGCGGGTGGCACTGGCAATGGTGGCAACATCAGGATTTAATACGTCCTCACTCGTCGCCATTCTTAATGAAAATAGTGACATCTGTGCTGATTCTGTGAATGCCCGTGGCGGTAACGTGACGATCAACACCTCCAGTCTATTTGGCATCGAGTTGAGCGATCGCAACACTTCCTTGAGTGACATCACCGCTACGGGAGCAAGTTCTGAGTTAAGTGGCACAGTAGAAATTAACGTCCAAGATGTTGACCCCACAAGAGGACTAGCCCAATTACCTACAGAGGTAGTGGATGCTTCGCGCTTGGTTGCTATTGGCTGTTCAGCAGATCAAGGCAGTTCCTTTGTCATCATATGATGTCCGGCAAATCACCCATAATATAAATCCAGGTGCATTCATTAATGCGAGCGCGATGCCAAAACGAGTAACAATCGAAGCACATCTGAGCCTGGAAGAGTTGGAGAACGGTTATCGCCAAGCGTCTGAACCAGTAAAGCGAACACATTACCAAATAATCTGGTTGTTAGCTAAAGGGATGACGACACAAGAGGTGGTAGCGGCTACAGGCTATAGCCGTAGTTGGATTTATGAGTTGGTGTGGGGTTACAACCGTATCGGACCGGAAACACTGGGAGACCAACGGATGTCGAAATGCTTTTGTGCATCCACGCTCAGGTCAAACCTATTGGTGGATACTACCTTACGTCAACATCCGATTATTTAACAAAGTTCTTGCAGATTTTGCTCAACACTTCGGCATTGGTGAAAAAAAACAGGTGGTCTTAGTTGTTGATCAAGCTGGCTGGCAAAAAGCGCGAACAAGTCGAAATTCCTGAGGGTATGCACTTGGAGTTTTTACCGTCTCACTCTCCAGAATTACAGCCTGCGGAGCGTTTGTGGACACTTACCAATGAGCCGATTGCTAATCGGAGTTTTGAAACTTTAAATGAAGTAGAAGAGGTGCTAATTCAACGTTGTCGCCAAATCATTCACCAGCCTGATTTTGTACGTGGTTTAACCAATTTTTCCTGGTGGTCTGAACTAGCCGCTTAATTATGGGTGATTTACCGGACATCATATTAAACGTTTAACCAAATGGCATAAGCAGGCAAGATGCCTGAACTACTTTTGCCAAATCGGCATGTACCAGGCATTAATTTATTAATGCGAACCATTGCTTCGCTTTAGCCTAAGTCGTAGCTGAGTGTCTAGCAGAACCCGATTGTACAATTTTTTTGAGTGGCTCTTTCAATTCAGTTGGGAGGTATCTTAAAGCACTCCCCTGCCATCCTCTTGTTCCTTGATATTCTAGATGTCCACAATAGATGTCTCCCTTGTGAATATGCCAACCCCAGTTGGCTGGAATCACCTCATATTCAGTCATACTCTGAGCTAAGTAGAGCGTAATTGCCTCAAGATTCTGTCGGAATTTCATAGCCTGTTTATAAGTTCAAATCTTTCTCTACAAACAACATAAGTGTTTGGTTTATAAGTAAATAGTCTCTCCAAGACTAGCTACTTAACCCCTTTCTTTAGAGTTATTTGGGTAGTTGCTTAAGAGTGAGATTGGCTAGGAATCTGATGGCAAAATGTAGCCTTAGCTTAAATCTTAAGATTTAAGCCCAGTCATGCCGATTGTCCATCTAGGGGTATAGCCCCACCTAATCAGTAGAGAAAGGATGGAGAGCATGTAAAATCTAGCCTAAAGTTTTATTGGACGCTTGGGGTTTGGCGGTATATACGGAAGCTTTCCAGATAGACGCTCGGAGCGACTACGGGAAGAAGGAGTACTAGGAGCAGAGGGCTGCCGCCACAGGAGTAACGGAATGCTAAGGGCACCAAGGAGAATGACGACTCCTGCGGTGAGCCAAACCATTAGGCGCGTCGGCTGATAGTTGGCTTGCTCAATTTGCCAGAAGACCTGGTTGTAACGCCACACGGCAAGGATAATAAAGATGATTCCGACGAGCACCAGACCAACACCGAGGCTTTGGGAGCTGATGTAGGAGTTGGTTGGGGTATCTTGCGCAGTGAGACGGATTTGCAGTTCATGCAAAAATAGGCCAAAGCGAGCGATCGCAAAACCAAACCCAATTAAAGCAACAGAGGTACGCAGCCAAGCTAAGAAGGTACGCTCGTTAGCTTGATGCTCTCGCTGGCGGTCAATTTTTGACATCGGAGCCTGTGTACTTTGTAGATGCTATGTCATTGTTTTGGAAAACTTAAAATGACTGTTTCGCTCTAGCGATAGTTAGTAAATTGTAGAGCAACGGGCAGATCTTCCTGCTTCAGTCGCTGGATGACTATTTGCAAGTCGTCTTTAGATTTACTAGAAACTCTGAGTGCATCTCCTTGAATTGTGGCTTGGGCCTTCTTAGCGAATTCGTCTCGAATCAGCTTGGCGATTTGTTTACCTATCTCCTGGCTAATTCCTTTTTTGAGCTTAATTTCTTGGCGGACGCGATTGCCGCTGGCTGATTCGACTTTGCCGTAGTCGAAGATTTTCTGCGAGAGGTTGCGCTTAGCCGCTTTGGTACGAAGGATGGTATGAACGGCGTCGAGGGTGAATTCGCTATCGGTATTCACCGTAATTGCTTCATCACCCAACTCTACGGTTGTCTTAGTGTCCTTCAGGTCGTAACGGCTGTTGATTTCGCGCACGGTTTG
>DATNPI010000587.1:0-17577 GCA_036703325.1 Coleofasciculaceae cyanobacterium | reverse complement strand
ATTCGCGCCAAACGCCAGAAACCAGGACTAGCGGCTCAACATCTAACCGCCGTGCGTGCTGCGGCAACGAGTTGTCAGGCCCAGGTGCAGGGAGATGCACTGGAGTCAATGACTCTGGAGTTTATTCCCGGTGGTTCTTCCCGAGCGGGAAAGTATACATTTGATGTCACGGAAGCACGGCAAGGAGGTTCAGCGGGCACAGTTAACCTAATCTTGCAAACCATTCTCCTCCCTTTGGCACTAGCAACAGGAGATTCCCAAGTGACGCTGCGAGGTGGAACCCACATCGCCTTTAGTCCCCCATTTACCTACATTGAGCAAGTCTACTTACCCATCCTGACCCAACTGGGGCTAAAGGCTGAGGCAGTGCTACATGCCTGGGGATGGTATCCACGAGGTGGGGGAGAGGTGGCATTACGTGTAACTGGCGGCAACACTCTGAGCGGATTAACCTTGCTAGAACGCGGAGCCTTGCGGCAGGTGCGCGGTTTGGCAATAGTCACTGAACTTCCCTCCCACATCCCCCAACGGATGGCGATGCGTGCCGAGAATTTGTTGGATCAGGCTGACCTCAAAGCCCAAGTACGCCCGCTACGGGAGCGGGGTATCGGCCCAGGAGCGGGTGTTTTCCTCACCGCAGACTATGAAAACAGTCGTGCTGGTTTTGGTGCGTTAGGACGTCTAGGGTTGCCCGCTGAAAAAGTTGCTGAGATGGCTTGTGAGGAATTGCTGGATTTCCACGCGACGGGCGCACCTGTGGATGTTCACCTAGCCGATCAACTGCTGTTGCCACTTGCTTTGGCTTCAGAGGCGAGTCAGTACCGGGTAGCTGAGATTAGTCTACACCTGACAACGAATGCTTGGGTGATTGAAAAGTTTGGGCTGGCAAAGATAACGATCGATGAAGTTGAGAAGGTGGTAGAGATCGCGCCAATGATATGACTTCCGATTAGGTAGTCATCGTTAAGGCTGAGTGGGAGAGGGGGAGAGGGGGAGAAAATTCAATAATGACTATTGAAAAGCGATCGCACAGCCCCCCTCCATAAGGAGGGCTGGGGGGATTCTGAATCGCCTTTTACGGTGCCTGAAGCGCCACCAAAGCATTTTCCGGTATATAGCTGCGGAAAATCCCGTTATCAGCTAAAACCAAAACGAGCCGCAGTGGATAATCTGGTTCAACTTGTAAATCTGCCCACGGCACTGCCAACTCCAGACACTGGTTAAGCCCAACTTGAGCACGACTAGCTCTTGGGTGCCACAGAAAATGCTCGCCAGCCTCTTCAAACCAAGTCGAGCCAGTCAGCAAATTAATCCCCAGATGGTGGTGGAACAAATAGTTCAACGGAGCCTCCTCCGGTAATTCTGCCAAAGGCGCAGGACTGTTGTGCATTGTCCGGTCAGCATAAAACCACATTAGGTGCAATTCAGCAGGGATATCCTTACCGACTTGCACACCACTCTTGAAGTCCAACCGTAAGTAAAAGTTGAGGTGATCAACACCGTACCAGAGTCGCTGAATAGAACTGCTCTGGTGCATGGTGCCCCGTGATCCACCAATCTCAATGCGACCTGCTTTGTCCCAATCCTGCTCATCAGCAATGCCGTTAATCACAGGATGAATGAAACTCTCAGGTCGATGGTCGCCTCTGGCTTCGTGAATTTCCACTGCTCGCTTGAGACTCAGAGGAATTGGCTCATTCAACGCTTGATAAATAGCACTCAGGTGCTCCCGGAATAACTGGTCGAACATTTCATCCTGGTTTGAGGAATGTCCTTCGCCAAACCACCAGAACCAGTCAGAACCTTCGGCTGCATACAACGCTTCCCAAACTTCGGGGTTATTTTCTTCAGTTGCTTCTGGATGGTTGGCTAAGACTTGCCGTGCTTCTGTTAGTAAGTCCCAAGCTCGATTCTTCGCTGGATCACCAATCCAGGTGGTGAAGCTGCCATCTACCCAGGAACCGCTATGTAACTGACCCTCTGGAATAATTTCGGTAGGTGGAAACTGCTCGATAAATTCACTAACGGTTACCAGTTTGATTTCCGTATGGTCGCTTAGAGTTTGATAAAGAGATTCCAGGAAGGGAATACCGTCTCTGTCGTAATACTCCCAGCAATTCTCCCCATCAAGCGCAATATTGACGAGCCAAGGTTGTTCTAATGATGTGCCACCCTCGGGCTGGCGCTGTTTGAGGGAACGAGCGATCGCTTCTAAATGTCCCACTAAATCACCCGCCGCCTGCTTCGGCTCCATTGAACCATAAGTAAAGCCAATCAAATCCGATAATCGGTGGTCTCGAAACACTATCGCTAGAGAACCATGAGGTGTTTCCAGACGATAAGGACGGTAGAGCAACTCCGGTTCCGATACATTCCCCGCCTCATCCCGATGGAAAAAGTGCTTCAATGTACAACCCAACACGGCTTCATCTGAGCAAATCCACTGAAAGCCCTGCTTGGTAATGTAAGGTAAAATCTCTGGGCTGACTGACTGCTCACTGGGCCACAACCCGCGTGGCGTTCGACCAAATCGGTCTTGATACATATCCCAGGATTTCTTCAGGTGCCGGGGAATGTCTTCTTCCCACTGAAAGCGGTACTGCGGCAAAGTCATGTTTGGCACCGCCCGACGACCGACGTTTGTATCTGCCAGTAAGGGAAGAATTGGGTGGGTATAGGGTGTTGTCGTCACCTCCAGCTGACCAGCATCTTGCATTTTCCGGTGCTGAGGGATAATGCGACTGAGGATTTCTTTTTGCTTTGAGAAAATCCGTTGGCGATCGCTTAAGGTGAAATTCCGTCCCTGATTCAACCATCCTGCAATATCTGGGTCATCCCAAAACAGAGGGTCAATCCACGAAAGGTTGTGCCATGCTAGCAAGTCGCTGTAATCTTGCTCTGTCCAATTTTCCAGGCACCACATCCTCCCCTTATCCTGTCGATTCCAGTACAGTTCGGCGTAGCGGGGATGGGGGTCAACCAGAGTATGGTGATTGCCATCAAAAAAATGTTCAATGATAAATTTTTTCTGTTCGGTGCCTAGCTGGTTCGTCGGTGTCAGCGCCACTGCTAGATAAGGGTCGAAGGCTGTGCCAGAAATGTAGTCTTCGAGTTGCAAAATTAGCGAAGGAACCAGGTTCACCGTTTGGTGCAACTTGGGATAGCGTTCCAGAAGTAGCACTAAATCCAGGTAATCTTTCGTACCATGTAGCCGGACCCAAGGTAGACGGTATTGACCTGGGGCAACCGAGACGCTGTTACGGCATTTATAGAGCGGCTGGTGCTGATGCCAGATAAAGGCGACGTATAACGGATGAGACATAACTCAAGTGCTAACAGTGAAGAGTTAAGAGTTGAGAACTAATACTGATGACAGTAATCCTCTCACTCTTAACTCAAAACTCAAAACTGTTAGAAGACTTGTTCAACTTCAGCAATTTCAGGGATGAATTCGCGCAAGCGCCGCTCGATACCCATTCTCAGGGTCATGGCTGAACTAGGGCAAGACCCGCAGGCACCCTGAAGCCGGAGTTTTACAACAGGGCCGTCTAACTCAACTAGCTCCACGTTACCGCCATCCGCCATTAAGTAAGGACGCATTTCATCCAAGACCGTTTCGACGTTCTCTGGGGTTAGTGCCAATGTTTGGGACATAGTTCACCTTTGGGATTTTTTCTTCAATCGCAACTCTGTGTTTATCCTAGCGTTCCCAGGCATAGCATAAATAGATAGCTCTCAGCGATTAGCACAGAGCGAGCGATACATAGCCACAGCCAAGAGTTGAATTATGGTATGGCATACCCGCACAATCAGCCAGCTAATCACTGAGAGCTAACGGCTCGTTGCTAGACTCTAAACCGCTGCCGGTTCCAGTAGCTTGATATCAGAAAAGTTGAACTCGGTGGTCATCTGCGTGTCTCCCTCGATCGCGTGAACGACCTGACGAGTCATAACATAATAGTTACCGACTTTCTCATAAGTCTCCTCGAACTCGCGTTTGCCCGTCAGTGCCCCGGTTTTAGAGTTACGGAAGATGGCGTTGTAGCCTTCTGAAACATAACCTTCTCCCGTATCCAGGCTTTTGTTGGTATTAATCGTGAAAGCCATCGGTCCCATGACCCGGCTTACCTGACAAATTTCGGTGCCTCTAACTTTGTAGTTAGACCCCATAGCATCACCCTTGACCAGAATTTCTACTGCACCAGTAGCATCTTCTTCCCCTAGGTTGAACTCGCTCTTCCCATGAGCTTTCTCGAAGGACGACCGTTTGCGGTGGGTAACAATATCCCGCATCTGGTTATAAACGCTTTCTTGCACCTTTTCGTCTTCGAGGCCGGTAACTTCAACGCTGAGGTCGCCATTGATGCGAACTTTGCCAGTATAGACTTCGTCACCTTGCTTGATTTCGATGTCCGCACTATAGCCTGGGAAGTTTTCGTCCCAAGTGTAGCGGTTTTCGTAGGCTGCCCGAAACAAGTCGCGAGCGCTTTTTTGCTCTGTCATAAAACCTTTATTCAACCAACCTCTCTAGTGTAGAAATATGCGCCAAGGATTGGACGTTTTGCCAAGAATTAAGCTGTTTTGACCCTTAGTTTATAGACAATTACCCCCCTAAGAGGCAGCTTGTAAAGTTTTATGTAGGTCGGGAAAAACCAGGTTTCTGTAGTTTTGGAAGCTTATTTCGCAAGCTTTCCTACCGAAAGAAACCCAGTTTTTGTTCCGTAATCCTACGGTGTATGCTGCAAACCCTGGTATCAAATTTGACTTTTCAGATATCCTCTAAAAGCGATCGCGCCGCAGGAGAACGCTAGCTCCGGAATCACCGCCATTCAAGAACAAGGACGGGAAACCTAACACCGAGGCTGAAGAAAGCATCATCTTGCTCAGACGCACCTGGCGATCGCCACTGCTCGGAAACCTATGAATAGTGCTAATATGCACTTCTAACGTTTAGCGTACTCAATGTCAATCTAACTTGCCTCAGATGATGAGGAAGACGCATTGATTAATCGATCAATTGAATCAGTCTGCTGGCTTGAAACCATTAGGGGTTCTTGATAAAGCGGCACCGTGAAGGTAACAGTTGAACCCAGACCCTCGCCCATACTGTAAAAATTGACCACGCCACCCATCATCTCCACAAGTTTCTGGGAGATTGCCAGTCCTAAACCTGTGCCACCGTATCGGCGAGTTAGTTCGCCATCCACCTGGCTGAAGTTTTGGAACAGTTTTTCTTGTTTATCCAGAGACACACCGATGCCAGTATCTGCAACCCGGACTTTTACTAGTCCAGGTAGTTCCTGATCTTTAAATCTAACCTTTTTCTTAAGCACCTCGGCACTAACTGTTACCCCACCTTCGTGTGTAAACTTGATGGCATTGCCCACCAGATTTAAGAGCACCTGCAATAGTCGCTGGTAGTTTCCATATAGAATCACTTCATCACGGATATCAGGTAGCTCGATGTTGAGGCTTAGATTTCTTTGTTGTGCCTGATTTCGAGTAAATTTCTCAACGGCAGTCATCAGTTCATCGAGCCTAACTGGACTAAGCTCAAGTTCCATTTTGCCTGCTTCGATCTTGGCGATATCCAAGATGTCGTTGATGATATCAAGCAGGTGCAGAGCTGAACGATGGGCATCATCGAGAAATTCAGTCTGTTCCTCTGGGCTGTCCACCGTTCCGTCGATGATCAGCATGAGGCTACAGATAATTCCATTTAGGGGCGTCCGTAGCTCGTGGGTTGTGCTAGCAAGAAACTCGCTTTTCAAGCGGGATGCGGCTTCAGCCTGCTTTCGAGCTTTTTCTAGCTCTTTGTACAGTGTGGCATGAGCGATCGCGGTGCCGACTTGTTCAGCTAATTCTCGTACTAACTCGATTTCTGCCTCACTCCATTGACGGCGGCGATCGCACTGTTGCAGGCTGATCAGACCGTTTGGTTCGTCTTGATAACAGGTTGAAACCACTAGCACTGACTGCTGATCATCGAACTCAGTGACCGCGATTTGCTCTACCACCACCGGCTCTCGACTATAGAGCGCTTGTCTCAGGTAAGGCTCCGACTCCAGTTCCAGTTGTTTACCCAGCATTGATTCAACGGCTTGCTGGCAATACTCCGCCTCCACCTTTACTGCCAGCGGATCTGGGGTGTAGGAACACACCACACAGCGACTGACTTGAAGTGCCTTCCCTAGACTTTTTACAGTTTCCTGCCAAATGGTATCCAGATCCAGGGTGCGACGAATCTTCCGGGCAATCTGGGTTAGCAGTTTTTGATTGGGGTCTAGACTTAAGGGCACTAGGGAGTCAATCACCGTCTGTACTGATGTTTCAGGCACCAAGTGTCCCATAACCAGAACCGTCGTTGCCTTGCCATCAGCTTGTAAAATTGGGCTGATGACCAACTCAAACGGGAAAAAGTGTTCTTCGTAACAAAATGAGTGAATACAACGCTCAGGAGTCCGTTGCTCCAAAATCCGTTGGATTCGCTCCAGATACGCTTCATGAGCGATCGGGCGAAACGTATCACTTAGGGGAAGTCCAACCACTTGCTCATTCGTCAGACCATAACGCTCGGCGTCTTGCCAGTAAAAAGAGCGGTACTGACCAGATGCATCCTGAGTAAACACAAGTTCGGACTCTAACCCCTGCAAAAAGCCAGACTTGCTGGGTGCAGCAGCAAATTCCATATTGGTATACCCAGATCGAGAATCTTGTAAATTAGCAGGAGCAATCATCAGAAGAAACCCGGAAAGTGCGAGTGAACAAAGGATAAGCTGGTGCTATCAAAGAGAGTAAACGCAACCCATAAGGTTTATGCGAACTATATTTCAAGGCTAGACGCCTTCACCTGTTCTATCTCAATCGTTCCATTCGCCTCTCGGCGGTACGGGCGGATTCCGCTCTAAGGTACGAGTTAGTTCATCATCTCGATCACGCTCCCCTCTAAGCCACTGACGAATTGCCGTTTCAATCACCTTGCTCGGATCGTTGGTCAGATGCTTTATTTGATCTAACAAATCCGAATCCAAATGGATAGAAATTTCTTCCTTGTCGGTTGAGCGCTCTCGATGTACGACATGATCATTCATAAGCAGTGTTTGTTTCCTTACTATGCATTTTACGCTAACTAGCAATTAGCAAACCTTGGATTAGCTACCAGTCACAAGACTGTCATACTTCTTAGTAACATCTGCAAGTCGTTCCCTTCCTGAAGTGCTTTGTGCACCCGTGACGGAAACATTAAAATACATTAAGTATTACTTACCGATTTCTCGCTCTGCTGGTTCTTTCCTGTCACCACTGATAGCTATGACTGACGTTCCTGTCTCTCGCATTCGCAACTTTTCGATCATCGCCCACATTGACCACGGGAAATCCACCTTAGCCGATCGCCTGTTGCAGACTACCGGCACAGTAAATGACCGGGAGATGAAGGAACAGTTCCTGGACAACATGGAGTTAGAAAGGGAAAGGGGCATTACAATTAAGCTGCAAGCCGCTCGGATGAACTACACCGCCAGTGATGGCGAGCAGTATGTTCTCAATCTAATTGACACTCCAGGTCATGTAGATTTTTCTTATGAAGTGTCGCGATCGCTAGTCGCCTGCGAAGGAGCACTTTTAGTCGTAGATGCTTCCCAGGGCGTAGAAGCACAAACTCTCGCTAATGTTTACTTAGCACTTGAGCATAACCTGGAAATTATTCCCGTACTCAACAAGATCGACTTGCCCGGAGCAGAACCCGAGCGGGTGAAGAGCGAGATCGAAGAGATCATCGGTCTCGATTGTAGCGGAGCAATCAAGGCATCCGCAAAGGAAGGCATCGGAATTCATGAAATCTTAGAATCCATCGTGCATCTGGTGCCACCCCCAAAAGATACTGTAAACCAACCCCTGCGGGCGTTGATTTTCGATAGCTACTACGATCCGTACCGTGGCGTTATCGTATACTTCCGGGTAGTGGATGGAACCGTCAAAAAAGGTGACAAAGTCCGCTTGATGGCATCAGGCAAAGAGTACGAAATTGATGAACTCGGCGTTCTTTCCCCAACTCAAGTCCAAGTTGCTGAACTTCATGCTGGTGAAGTCGGTTACATAGCAGCAGCAATCAAAGCCGTAGAAGACGCTCGTGTTGGTGACACAATTACTCTGGCAGCAGCACCAGCACCAAACCCCTTGCCGGGATACACCAAAGCCAAGCCGATGGTGTTTTGCGGCTTGTTCCCCATTGATGCTGATCAATATGGAGATTTGCGGGATGCCTTAGAGAAGCTTAAACTAAATGACGCCGCACTAAACTACGAACCAGAAACCTCTAGCGCAATGGGATTTGGGTTCCGTTGCGGCTTTTTAGGCTTGCTGCACATGGAAATTGTTCAGGAGCGGCTGGAGAGGGAATACAATCTGGATTTGATCACAACAGCGCCTTCTGTGGTGTATAAAGTGACCACGAACAAGGGTGAAGTCTTCGAAATCGACAACCCCAGCACTTTACCCTCAGCCCAGGAACGGGAAAAAATTGAAGAACCCTATGTCCAGGTTGAGATGATTACTCCAGAAACCTACGTTGGTACTCTGATGGAGTTATGCCAAAACAGGCGTGGCGTTTTCAAAGACATGAAGTATTTGACTCAGGGACGGACAACGTTAATCTATGAATTGCCCTTGGCCGAAGTGGTTACAGACTTTTTCGATCAGTTAAAGTCTCGTTCTCGTGGCTATGCCAGCATGGAGTACCACATCATCGGCTACCAGGAAAATCCCCTTGTTAAGTTGGATATTCTCATCAATGGCGACCCCGTTGACTCTCTAGCAATGATTGTCCATCGAGACAAAGCCTACCATGTTGGTCGCGCCTTAGTAGAAAAACTCAAGGAACTGATTCCCCGTCACCAATTCAAAATTCCCATCCAAGCTTCTATCGGTAGTCGGGTAGTTGCCAGCGAACACATTCCGGCTTTACGTAAAGATGTTTTGGCTAAGTGTTACGGTGGCGACATCAGCCGCAAGAAAAAGCTGCTTCAGAAGCAGGCGAAGGGGAAAAAGCGGATGAAATCAGTTGGAACTGTTGATGTCCCACAGGAAGCTTTTATGGCCGTGTTACGCCTCGATCCTCAATAGGATTTCAATCCCCCAAAAAGGTGAAGAGGCAAGAGATTAGATCTCTTACCTCTTTTACCAACCGTGTAAACAATTTTGGTACTGCTGCGGTTACGAACCCTCTGGAGATGCTCCAGTTTTTCTCCAATTCATTCTTCATGAGAAGTTTGAGCACTTATACGGTAATGCAATTGCTAGAGATGCTCCAGCTTTTCTCTGGCTCAGTCTTCATCCCAAATTTAGACTAATAACGGTGGATCGTTTCTTGTGTTTCTTCTATCCTAGGAAATAGTTAGGGTTAAGATACAGAATCTACTTTTCAAGATACGGTTGCACCAAAGTACCGAAAATAGCTGTTATTGATGAAATGTCTCTAGGAGAAACAACATTCCGCACCTTTTGGGGCAAAGTTGATACTTTGGGTGGTTGTTGCACCTTAATCGCTTTTTTGCTGAACATTTCCGAAGTTCATTACCCAAAGCTAGATCCCCCATGTAGTATTCTCAATTGAAATGGTTTAATGACACCCTATTTAGATGCAATCCTCAGTTGGTGAGTAGAAAATACTCTGTATGCCAGACCAACTGCTGGAATGTAGGTTTAATTCTTAGAAAGGTTGAAATGGGTTAATATTTGCGAAAACTTATCTTTACACAGTCTTTAAAATACATCAGTGCCATATCCCTGTACTTATGGCATTGTAGAGCTTGAAAGAATTAGCAGGGTTTTGCAATCCTTGGCGTAACTGTACTTAAAATTATGAGAATCTTGGTTACGGGTGGTGCTGGTTTCATTGGTTCCCATCTTATTGATCGGTTAATGGCAGATGGGCATGAAGTGATTTGTTTAGATAACTTCTATACCGGTCACAAGCGCAACATCCTCAAATGGCTAGATCACCCTTACTTTGAGCTGATCCGCCACGATATTACCGAACCAATTCGGTTAGAAGCCGACCAAATTTATCACCTTGCTTGTCCGGCTTCCCCTGTTCACTACCAGTACAATCCCGTCAAGACCATCAAAACCAATGTCATTGGAACCCTGAATATGCTGGGGTTAGCCAAACGGGTAAAGGCAAGATTTTTATTAGCTTCTACTTCTGAGGTCTACGGCGATCCTGAAGTCCATCCGCAGTCAGAAGAGTACAGAGGGAACGTCAATCCCATTGGACCTCGTAGCTGCTATGACGAAGGTAAGCGAGTTGCGGAAACACTGGCGTTTGACTACCACTGGCAAAATAATGTGGAAATTCGCGTTGCTCGAATTTTTAACACCTATGGCAGTCGTATGCTGGAAAATGACGGTCGAGTTGTTAGCAATCTTGTGGTGCAGTCCCTCAAGGGTGAACCATTGACCGTATATGGGGATGGCTCACAAACCCGTAGTTTCTGCTATGTGTCTGACTTAGTAGAAGGATTAATGCGGCTGATGAATAATGACCATATAGGGCCGATTAATTTAGGAAATCCTGACGAATACACGATTCTGCAATTGGCACAGGCTGTTCAGAAGATGATTAATCCCGATGGGGAGATTATATTTAAACCTCTACCACAGGATGACCCACGACGCCGCCGACCAGATATCACCAAAGCAAAAACTTTGCTCGGTTGGCAACCTACCGTACCATTACAAGAAGGATTAAAACTGACAATAGAGGATTTTAGGAATCGCGTAGCATCCCCTGAAGCACAGCACCTAGCTTCTATTTAAGAAAGACATCAATATCAATCAGGGAGCCACGAACAGCATAGTCAAAC
Organism: Coleofasciculaceae cyanobacterium; assembly: GCA_036703325.1. GTDB lineage: Bacteria > Cyanobacteriota > Cyanobacteriia > Cyanobacteriales > Coleofasciculaceae > DATNPI01. The sequence goes on along the minus strand of DATNPI010000587.1, from coordinate 6,712 downwards.
AGCGAGGCATCCCTAACCCATAACTTGTATCAGCGAGGATCTGCCCCATGCGTGTTTGTGTAATTGGTACCGGATATGTTGGCTTAGTTACCGGTGTATGTCTGGCCCATATCGGGCATCAGGTTATCTGTGTAGACAATAACGAAGAGAAAGTCAAATTAATGAAATCTGGGCAGTCCCCGATCTATGAGCCAGGACTCTCAGAAATTATGCAATCCGCAAGTCAAGCAGGGTATCTGGAATTTACCTCAGATTTGGGGGCTGGTGTGGCTCATGGACAAATATTGTTTATTGCCGTAGGCACACCAGCCTTACCCAACGGCGAAAGCGATACGCGCTACGTTGAAGCAGTAGCCCGTGGAATCGGTGCTAATCTCGACGGTGGCTATAAGGTAATCGTAAATAAGTCAACAGTGCCGATTGGCTCTGGTGACTGGGTGCGGATGATTGTGCTAGATGGCGTTATGGAACGTCAAAAATCTCTGGTGCCTGCTGGCGGCATTGCTGAGTCGAAGCCACTAGAAGCCATTACGGCTGATTTTGATGTGGTCAGTAATCCGGAGTTTCTGCGTGAAGGTTCAGCTGTTTACGACACGTTTAATCCTGACCGAATTGTGTTGGGAAGCACTAGTAAGCGAGCGATCGCGATGATGCAGGAACTATACGCTCCGATTGTTGAGCGCAAAGTGGCAGAAGATAAATCACTGCCTCCAGTGCCAGTGGTGGTTACGGACATCAGTTCAGCGGAGATGGTGAAATACGCGGCGAACGCCTTTTTGGCCACCAAGATTAGCTTTATTAATGAAGTAGCCAACATCTGCGATCGCGTTGGTGCGGATATTACCCAGGTAGCAAATGGTATCGGTTTAGACTCCCGGATTGGCAGCAAGTTTTTGCAAGCTGGGATTGGCTGGGGTGGCTCCTGCTTCCCGAAAGATGTCTCCGCCTTGGTTCATACTGCTGATGATTATGGCTATGAAGCTCAGTTGCTCAAAGCCACCATTAGTGTCAACCACCGTCAACGCCTGATTGCGATCGAAAAACTCCAGCAAGAACTCAAAATCCTCAAAGGGAAAACCGTCGGACTTTTGGGCTTAACGTTTAAGCCCGATACCGATGACCTGCGCGATGCCCCAGCACTCAATCTGATCGAGCAGCTGAACCGCTTGGGAGCAAAAGTCAAAGCCTACGATCCAATTATCTCCCAAACGGGTATGCGTCATGGTTTATCTGGAGTCATTGTGGAAACCGATCCAGAGCGGCTGGCAGATGGCTGTGATGCCTTAGTAGTGGTTACAGACTGGGATCAATTCCGCAAGCTGGACTATGTGAAGATGGCGAAGCTGATGAACAATCCGGTGATGATTGATGGTCGCAACTTCCTAGATCGGGAAACGCTCTTAAGTGCCGGTTTCCGCTTTTTGGGAATTGGTCGATAGAAAAGTTGAAAGTTGAAGGTTTAGCAATTTCCGCAAGAATCATACGCTTGTGAAAGCTAGCCAATCAAGGTCGAGGGCACCTAAAACGGGTGCCTTTTCGGTTTTATAGGGTTGATTTTGTCAGATTTAAGCAGAACTTACGCAACCGCCCCCTAGCCTTCCAAATCTGGGGGAAACCGGACTTTTCTCCCCTAAAATTGGCGGTCGGGGGGCAGAATGACCAAGAGTTCGTAAGTCCTATCAAGGTGACAACATCTATAGGTAATTGCTGAAACTTCCGGATTAGGCGGAAGAATTAGTGTTTAAGTTGTATCAGGTGGTATGAGTCGCCAAACACTGATCCCTTTGCTACAGTGGCGAAAGGGTGCAGGGCAAAGATCTAGTAACCAAACAATCCAGGCAATAAACTCAATGCTCCCTGATTATTCTCGATTTGCCTCCCTGAAACCACAGCTATGGATCTAGCCCATACTCGTTCGTGAATTCGTTCTGTGAAGCCGTTACCGAAGCGTCGGGTAGGGAATCATCTCAAGCTGAATGACTTAGCGATACGCTAGTCACCCATTAGCCTAAATACGGCTCACAACAGCAGCTATAAACGATTGAAAAGCTGCAACTTGAACAAATGAGAAGGGTGCTTCTACCAGCGAGCTATCCCGCTAGATGCAGTAAATCAAAGAGGGCTTCCTACAACGACGGGGGTTCTAGGGCATGTTTTCTCGCTTTCCCCATCAGATTCAGATCCCCCCAGCCAGAGTTAAAAAGGGGGGAGAATGAGCGTCAAAGTCCCCCTTTTTAACTCTGATTTAAGGGGCTCTCCGGGTTTGCAAACAGACCCTAGCCCCCTGCTAACATTTTTGACCTGCAAGCCCAGAGTATTTATTGTGAAAATGCTAGTTTTAGTACTGGTGTTAAAAGTGACGAATTTTGCCAAAGCGCCTCAGCAATGGCTGAGAACCCTTGCCGCTGTCGCGATTTTGTCCAGTTTGGCTAGCTGTTCTCCCAACTCCTCGACGGGACAGCCTACACCACCTTCTCCTCGCCAGTCACCGATGGCAACTGTGTCGCCGTCGATGAGTTCCCCATCTTTACCCGAATCGACAGCAAACCGGGAGCTACTTGAACAAAGCTGGGTCGTCTATCGGCAGCAATTCATTCAAAAAGACGGGCGAGTGATTGACTACCAAGCTAGCGATCGCTCAACATCTGAAGGACAAGCCTATGCCATGTTGCGGGCTGTGCTGATCGATGACCCTACGACATTTGCGCTCACCCTAAAATGGGCGGAACAGAACCTCCATCGGCTTTCCGCTACAGGTACTCCCACCGACCAACTTTGGGCTTGGAAGTGGGGAAAGGAGAAAGCCGGTAAGTGGGGTCCAATCGACAGAAATTTTGCCAGCGATGCCGACATTGATGCAATTACAGCGTTGATTCTGGCCTCTCGCCGCTGGAATCGCCCTGAATACCTGGATTTAGCGCGTACCAAGCTGCGGGATCTGTGGAAGTTTTCAACTATAGGTGTACCAGGGGGTAAGCGCTATCTCCTGCCTGGGCCAGTGGAAGCGTTTATGCCCTCGCCATCTACCTTGTACCTCAACCCCTCTTATTTTGCCCCTTATGCGTTTCGCCTCTTTGCCCAGGTTGACTCCAACCATGACTGGCTGAGTTTGGTAGACAGTAGCTACCACGCCCTCGAAAAGTCTTCTCAGGCTTCCACCGTTGGCTTACCAAGCGACTGGATCGCCCTCGACACTAAGACCGGTCGATTCGCACCAGTGCCGCCAGACCGCAAACTCCCGAGTGTGTATAGCTTTGATGCCTACCGCGTTTGGTGGCGGCTAGCTTGGGATGCTGCTTGGTTCCAATCGCCCGAAGCCGATCGCTATCTGCGCACGGCCACCAAGCACCTCCAGAAACAATTGCGCTCTTCATCACGCATTCCGGCTGGGATTAACCTCCAGGGGAAACCGACAGTAAATTACGAGGCCACTTCCCAATACGCCATGCTCTATCCTGCTCTCCAAGTAATTGACCCAGATACGGCCCAGAGAATGCTGGAAGAGAAACTATTACCTCGATATAAGCAGGGGATTTGGGATGATGAATCTGCCTACTACACCCAGAACTTGGCTTGGTTAGGGCTACTGCCTCCCACAGTCCTTCCGCCCCAACTCCTAAGACCTTAGGTATCCGTTTCACAATTTTTTCACATTTTCTCTGTACGCTTTGAGTACGAATTTCATCCGATACCCTTTCGCTTGTGCAGATGACGGGAGGGTATTTTTTTTCTGCACTCCAACTGGTCAGTTCGCTGGTTGGGCTAACTAATTAGGACTTACGCCCTATCTGCCGAAAAGCCCTCTTAATCCCCCAATGCTAGGGGGAAAGCAGAATTTTCTCCCCCAAAAGTTGGGGGTGGGGGGGCTAACACGTAAGTCCTATTGAGGTTACTCATTGGTCATAAAATCAGGAAAGCTCTAATCTGTATCAGCTGATGATGAGGTTTTACTGCAAATGGGCAAAGTTTACATCGTGGGTGCAGGACCAGGAAATGTAGACTACCTTACCGTGAAGGCACAGCAGCTGCTGGCTCAAGCCGAGGTACTAATCTACGATGCCCTGGTGGATGCTCAACTGTTAGATTTGGTCTCAGTGGGTTGCCTCAAACTCAACGTAGGTAAACGAGGTGGGCAACCGAGTACTCCCCAGGCCGAGATTAATCAACTTCTAGTGGAACAGTGCCAGCAGGGTAAGCAGGTGGTGCGGCTTAAAAGTGGAGACCCCTTTATTTTCGGTCGCAGTAGCTCAGAAATTCAAAGCCTAATCGCAGCTGGTTGTTCATTTGAAGTGGTGCCAGGGCTTTCTTCTGCACTGGCAGCACCGTTGTTTGCAGGAATTCCCCTAACCGATCCAGTACTAAGTCGGTGTTTTACTGTTGTAACTGCCCATGAACCAGATGCTTTGGACTGGGAAACACTGGCACGAATGGAGACGCTGGCGATTTTGATGGGAGGGCGTCATCTAAGTGAAATTGTCCGTCAATTGCAGCGGCACGGGCGATCGCATCAAACCCCCATCGCCGTCATTCGTGCTGGTGGACGCCCCCAACAACAGGTTTGGATTGGCACCTTAGCCAATATCGTTGAGCAAACTGCTGGTGTCTCGCTCTCGCCTGTCGTGATTGTGGTTGGCGAAGTGGTGGGACTAAGCCAATATATGCGATCGCCTATTCAAGAGTTGAACATTGAAAAGTTAAACGTTGAAGGTTTTCTTGAGAACCTTCAACCTGCTAACCTTGAACCTACAACCCAAACCGACCTTCAACCTTCTAACCTGCAACCTACAACTCAAATTCAACCTTCACCACTGAGTGGGAAAACCATCTTAGTCACCCGCTCCGCTGGGCAGTCCAGCCAATTCAGCGAACTCCTACAACAGCAAGGAGCGCAAGTCATTGAAATGCCAGCTTTGGTCATTGGTCCCCCTTCTAGCTGGGACGAATTGGATAACGCGATCGCTCATCTATCTGACTTCGATTGGTTGATTCTAACGTCCAGCAACGGCATCGATTACTTTTTTGAACGACTGCTTACCCAAGGTAAAGATGCCCGTGCTTTAGCTGGCGTCAAAATTGCTGTGGTGGGTAAGAAAACTGCTACCAGTCTTAAAGAACACGGATTACAGCCTGACTTTATCCCCCCAAATTTTGTAGCAGATTCCGTTGTGGAACACTTCCCAGAGATACTACAGGGGAAAAACGTTTTGTTTCCCAGAGTAGAAACTGGGGGCAGAGAAGTCTTAGTGAAGGAACTCACCGCCAAAGGCGCAGAGGTGACAGAGGTAGCAGCCTATCAGTCTGGGTGCCCTGCACAAATCGCACCAGCAGCCTTAGAAGTCCTGCAAACGCAAAAGGTAGATGTCATAACCTTTGCTAGTTCTAAAACTGTAAAGCACTTTTTTCAACTATTAGAAACCTCCTTTCCCAGAGATTCCGAACAATTTCCCAATCCTGTCTCCCGACTCCAAAGCGTCTGCCTCGCCTCAATTGGCCCTCAAACCTCCATTACCTGTCACCAGCTGCTGGGGCGAGTGGATGTCGAAGCTGAGGAATATACCTTGGAAGGATTAACTCAGGCAATTGTGCAGTGGGCAACAGACAAGAGTTGTGATCTTGGAGACAATATCTAAGTAGGTGCGTCGAAATTAACTTAACATTGTCCGGAGTGAGCGAGAGTGGGAGTAGGGACAGTCAAGGGCAACAGCAGTTGTCGTTTTTTTTTCGTTTACCTACTTAGTCTCTGAGAGCTGTGGGAAAACTAACTAATTATTAACAATCTTTAGCTAAAGTTTGAAGTGTCCCGCTTTTCAGTATTCTTGCTCGCAGTGGGTTTTGAAAAGACGCTTATAACCACTGAAGGTCATGAAGAGTCATAAAGACGAAGTACCTGGCGAACGATACTTGGCTGGCAAAATCGTATTTGTTTACGCATTTTTTAGCAGCTTCTGGATTCTCTGCTCTGATTGGTTGTTGATGCTATTGACGCATGACTCAAGTCGGCTGACGCAGCGACAAACCTTCAAAGGTTGGGTTTTTATACTCTTGACTAGTGGGCTATTGTATGTATTGGTAAGACAGGGATTGCGCTCGCTCCAAGCAAGTTACAACCTCTTACGTTCGGTTATCCAAGGAACGACTGATGCAATCTTTTTTAAAAACCTAGAGGGTCGCTACTTGACAATCAACCCTGCTGGGGCAAGCATCCTTGGAAGATCTGTAGAGGAAGTGATTGGCAAGGATGATACGGAACTATTTCCGCCGGAGATTGCTCGTCAACTTAGAGAGAAAGACAGCCGAGTAATCATATCTGGAAAAACTCAAGTATCCGAAGACGTTTTACCCGTAGGGGACGCTAAACGGACGTATCTTTCCACAAAAGATATTTACCGCAACACAGAGGGAAACCCACTTGGTTTGATTGGCATTGCGAGGGATATTACCGAGCATAAGCAGTTACTTGAAGAACTCAGACGAGACAAAGAAGACCTAGCAGCTCTGAGTACCGTAACCGCTAATGGTATCAGCACGTTGAATCTACAAGAACTGCTGAATGTGCTGCTTCGGCGGATTGTGGAAGTGATGCATCTTGATGCAGGCGTAATTCTTTTGAGAAAAGATAACCACCTGAATGTTTGCGCCAGTATAGGGATTAATGCAGCCGACCACTCAGATTATGCCATTCCCATTGGGCAAGGCTTTGCAGGTACTATCG
>DATNPI010000719.1:0-2611 GCA_036703325.1 Coleofasciculaceae cyanobacterium | reverse complement strand
GTGGCTTACAATGCCCGTCGCAAGCATCAGGGATTAGAGGAAATTGATACCTTTGATTTTGAAGATTTCATACAAGAAAAGCTAGAAATTGTCAAGATGAACCCTAGCTTCCTGGAGCGTAGCCTGAATGAGGGCTTCTCTGGAGGTGAGAAGAAGCGGAATGAGATTCTCCAGATGGCAATTTTAGAGCCGAAGCTGGCAATCTTGGATGAGACAGATTCGGGTTTGGATATCGACGCCCTCAAGATTGTTTCTAATGGCGTTAATCAGTTGGCAAGTCCAGAGAATGCGACGATTTTGATTACCCACTACCAGCGTCTACTCGATTACATTGAGCCAGATTTTGTGCATGTGATGGAAGGAGGTCGTATCCTCACCAGTGGTGGTAAGGAACTAGCGCTGGAACTGGAAGAGCGCGGTTATGACTGGGTACGGGAAGAAGAGGCAGCTGAGGTGGCAGCGCGATGAGTATTCAAGTTTCTCCCAGCACAATTCCTAACCCGGAAGATGTGGGTTTAACCGCTGCATCTGATCGCAAAGATGCCTATCTTAGCGGGTTATTGAATCAGTGCCAAAGGTTAGAAGTACAAGTCATCGACCCGGACATAGCGGCGTTACTGAAAGAGTTGCGCGATCGCGCTTCCTTGTGGGTCAATAAACTGACGATTCCCACTAAACGGGATGAAGAATGGCGCTTTACTGACCTATCACCTCTATTACAGGTCAATTTTCAGACGCCTGACAAATTCGATTTGCCCCAGTCAGCGGCGGCTGAGTTTGCCCTACCAGAAGTGCCAGTTCGCTTAGTATTTGTCAACGGGGTTTATGCGCCCAATCTCTCAGCCGTTGCTGACTTGCCAGAGGGGTTAATCGTCGGTAATCTGGCTCAGTTGCCTACAACTCACCGTACAAAAGTTGGTAAATATCTCGCCCAGCAACAAGGAGCAGCAACCGAAGTTTTCACGGCTCTCAATACGGCTGGTTTAACGGATGTGGCGGTAGTGTGGGTGGCGAGAAATCAGCAAATAGAGACGCCCATCCATTTGGTATTCGTTTCTACAACAGCGTCAACGCCTACGGTTTCCCAACCGCGTTGCCTGGTGGTGGCTCAAGCAGGTAGCCAACTAACCTTGATTGAGGATTACAAAGCAGCAGGTGCTGGAGTTTATTTCACTAATGCGGTTACGGAAATCGTGTTAGAGGAAAATGCTCAGGTGAATCATACGAGGGTTTTGCAAGAAGGTGGGGAGGCTTTTCATATCGGGAAAAGTGCGATCGCCCAATCCCGGAATAGCCGCTATACCTGCAATGCGATTACGATGGGTGCGAAACTGTCCCGGCATAATTTAGAGGTCTTCCAGACAGGTGAGGGGACGGAAACTACCCTCAACGGACTGACACTGATTGGTGGCGAACAGCTGGCTGATACTCATAGTGCGATCGCTCTAAATCATCCCAACGGCATCACCAACCAGCTGCATAAATGTATCGTGGACGGCCGCGCTCATGCTGTATTTAATGGCAAAGTCTTCGTACCCCAAGCCGCCCAGCTAACAAATGCTGGTCAGCTAAACCGCAACTTGCTGCTATCGCCCAAAGCCCGTGTTGATACCAAACCTCAACTAGAAATCACAGCTGATAACGTCAAATGCTCTCACGGTGCAACTGTCAGCCAACTGGATGCCGAGGAAGTATTCTACCTGCAAAGCCGTGGCCTCAATGAAACTGATGCCCGTAACTTGTTGATAGATGCGTTTGGGGCTGAAATTCTCGACCGCATTCCTGTAGCTTCGCTGCGCCAAAGGCTTGCTCGGTGTGTTGCCTGTAGAACTTGTTAGTTGTTTGTTGTTAGTTGTTTGTTGTTTGTCAATAACCGATAACCAATAACCGATAACCAATAATCAATAACCAATAACCAATAACCAATGACTATTGCTCAGGAAAGAACCCTTGCTGCCAAGGTGCGTCATGACTTCCCAATTTTGCATCAGGAAGTCAACGGGAAGCCCTTGGTGTATCTCGACAACGCTGCTACTTCCCAAAAGCCAGTAGCCGTGCTCAATGCCCTGCGGCACTATTATGAACGGGATAATGCTAACGTCCACAGAGGCGCTCATACCCTCAGCGTCAGAGCAACAGAAGCTTATGAAGGAGCTAGGGATAAGGTCGCCAGCTTTGTGAATGCTGCCTCGCGGCAAGAGATTGTCTTCACCCGCAATGCCAGTGAAGCGATTAATTTAGTTGCTTACACTTGGGCTTTGAATACATTGCAGCAGGGAGATGAGATTATCCTCACTGTAATGGAACACCACAGTAACATCGTTCCCTGGCAGTTGATTGCTCAGAAGACAGGTGCGGTGATTAAGTATGTGGAACTGACTGAAACGGATGAGTTCAACCTAGAGCAGTTCCAGCAGCTAATTTCTGATAAAACCAAACTGGTGAGTGTGGTTCATGTCTCTAATACCTTGGGTTGTATTAACCCAGTGGAAGAGATTATTGCGATCGCGCATCGTTACGGAGCGAAGGTATTAATTGATGCTTGCCAGAGTGTGCCTCATATGCCTATCGATGTCCAGGCAATGGACTGTGATTGGCTGGTAGCTTCTGG
>DATNPI010000571.1:0-4185 GCA_036703325.1 Coleofasciculaceae cyanobacterium | reverse complement strand
ATGAGACATCAGGATTGCTCCAAACGCCCCTTCAGGCGGGTATAGGCTTCTGGACACTAGCCTAGAAACTGTAGTTAGTTTCACTTAAAATGAGCGACTTCGAGTCGCACCCCGTCTGTCCAACGGTACTAATGAGGGATATCCCTCTGTTTCTGATATTTTGACCGGCTGCTACATCTCTATCTGTTTTGTACCCACAATGAGGGCAATCATGGATTCTCACACTCAGCTCTTTTTTGACTTGCCCACCACATTCAGGACACTGTTGAGAAGTTCCCCTAGCATCAACTTCACTGAAGAACTTTCCACGTTTCCAACACACATACTTAACGATGGCTCTAAACTGACCAAATGCAGCATCAAGCATATGTTTCCCAAACATCCCCTTGGCACTGGTACGGTAATCCAAGTCTTCCATGAAGACCATATCACCAGCGTCACAAAGAGCATGGGCTTGTTTATAGTGAAAGTCTTTCCTAGTGTTGTCGATTTTGTGGTGAAGTCGTGCAACTTTGATACGTTGCTTTTCGTAATTCTTCGACCTTCGTTGTAATCTCGCCAATCTGCGTTGCAGCAATTTCAGACTTCGGCGTGAGCTCAGTCGAACGCTGGCTTTGCAGTTGTTTAAAGAACTTGGGAGGCTTTACGAAAACACCGTCACTGGTTGCCAAAAACTTCTCCAGTCCAATATCTACCCCGATGGGATGACCGTGGGGAAGAGAGTCAGGAATGCTAACCTCACATTGCAGGGAAATAGATGCATACCACAAATCCGCTTTCCTCAGGATTCTCACTTGCTTGACTACGAATCCTGTAGGAATGGGTCGATGCAAGTTAATTGGAATTGCTCCAATCTTGGGCAGCTTTATATGCAAGTTCGTTACTGGATTCTCCTTGAACTGGGGGAACAGCAACGATTTCATCTGCCCGTACTTCTTGAATCTGGGAAAGCCAAAGCCTCGTTTCTGAAAATATTCCCAACCTCGATGCAATTGCTTGATGGCTTGCTGAAGCACTTGAGAAGGAACTTCACCCAGTTTAGGGAATTCTTTCTTCGCTCGTGGCAAGTTGTTAAGCTGTTGAATTTCGCTTGGGAATTTCAGACCCGGAGAAAGGATATATTCCTTCTCCAAGGAGCATCTATCAATCAGGCACTTTCTACTGTCACACCAATCTTTTATCTCCCGCAGTGCATAGTTAAATGCACTACGACAAATTTCCATCCACTCAATCAATATCTGTTCTTGAGTAACATTGGGATAGATTCGATAGCGGTGGGTCACTGTCAACATCTCTTTAGTATAAAGGATTTACTGGTCAGAGGCACTAGATTAAATGTTAAAAGAGAGGGATTGAACCCCCTCTTTTAAACAACGTATCACCCGCCACGAAACTGTCAGGGGTACTCGCTACGCTCGATAAATCTCCTTCCAGCTATAGTGGGGGTATTCCCGGCGAACTAGATAAGGTTGAAGCTGATGAGCTTAAAAGACCGCATTTCTGAAGACATCAAAATTGCCATGAAGGCAAAAGATAAAGTCCGGTTGGAAACGGTACGCAGTATCAAAAAGGTTTTGTTGGAAAAAGAAGTAAGTCTGCGTCCTCAAGGGCAAGAGAGCCTCACAGAGAGTCAGGAACTTGAAGTCTTGGCGCAACAAGCTAAACAACGCCGCGATTCTATCGAGCAGTATCGTCAAGCCGGACGCGATGACCTAGCCGACAAAGAAGCCCAGGAATTGGCGATTATCGAAGAGTATCTGCCAGGGCAACTCTCAGATGAGGAAGTTGGTGCTGTCGTGGATGAGGTTATTGCCTCTGTAGGCGCTACGTCGGTTAAAGATATGGGTAAGGTGATGGGGTCAGTGATGCAACAGCTCAAAGGCCGAGCAGAAGGCCAGAAGATTCAAGCGATCGTCAAGGCAAAACTTGGTAGTTGAGCGGGTTGCCTTTAAGTTCCAAAAAAGCCCTCAAGTGCGGAGAGAGGGCTTCATCATGTGAACCTATGTACACAAGCAACTGTACAGACCAGGTGTGAAAAATTTGTGATCCTATGGCAATACTCTTCTATTGGCACAATATCTAGCGAGGTGTAGCTGTGCTTCTGGTTTGGAAACAAGTAAATGAATCCAGTACCCCTTAGTGTCCATCGGTTAACATGGCTTACATTGCTCAACTTGTAGGTCAACACTAGGTATCTTTTTCATCAAGAAGCCCTCACCGGAACAGCTTGTAAAAACTTCCAGCTCCGCGTCAACTGGTGCATGAAACAAAAGACGTTGCTTAGGAAAAACTACTTGCTCAAACCACCAACCAGGAATATTGACAATTTGAACAACCTGTAGCTGTGTCGTCGTGTTAGCATAGCTGCAAAGTATTTGACAAGAAGATTTGATTGGGTTTGGGCTTATTGTTAAACTCATTGGCTTCTACGAACTCATAACAAAAGCCTACGGAGCGAGTGTGAAGAATTTGTGAAAAGTTTAAGGGCGATCGCTTCCGCCCCCTCTTCTTCATCAAACGGCCACCTGCTCTCCAATGCGGTGCGCCTTGATCAGATTTGTGACTCCAGTAATCGGCAGGGGCAAGCCCGCAATCATCACGACAATATCTCCATTAGCAACAAACCCGTGATCGACAGCGGCTCGCTCTGCCAAACTAATCATGGCATCAGTGTTATGGACTTCCTGAAGTTGTAAGGACTGAATGCCCCAATAAAGCTGTAGCCGACGCTGAATCTCCTCGGTCGGAGTTACGGCAATCACCGGAATTGACTGTCGATACTTAGAGAGAATCCGGGCAGTAAAACCGTGTTCTGTGAAACAAATAATCGCCTTGGCTTGGATATTCTGCGCCAATTGGCAAGCGGCATGACCTACAGAATTTGAGACGGTGTGTTCCTGCAACCCATTGATGTAAAGGGAGGACGAAGTCAAACGTGCCTCCGTTGTTTCAGCGATGCGAGCCATCGTTTTTACGGCTTCCACTGGGTAGCGACCGACTGATGTTTCGCCCGAAAGCATTATGGCATCTGTACCTTCCAAAATGGCATTGGCAACGTCAGAAACCTCAGCCCTGGTTGGGCGCGGGTTTTGGATCATCGACTCCAGCATCTGAGTGGCAGTGATAACGGGCTTCTGATGGCGGCGACAGGCATCAATTAGAGACTTCTGAATCATTGGAACTTGTTCCAAGAGCATCTCAACGCCCAAGTCACCACGAGCCACCATGACTACGTCAGAGGCAGCAACAATTGCCTCCATGTCCTCTACTGCTTCGTGACGCTCGACTTTAGCAATGATGTGAGTCAGCTTACCAGAGCGTTTCACAATATCTCTGACTTTTTCGAGATCGGAAGCTTGCCGGACAAACGATAAGGCGACATAATCCACGTCTTGGCTTAAGCCAAACTCCAAGTCCTCCATATCCTTCTCTGTGAGAGGAGGAGCAGAGATGGAGGCGGTACTGAGGTTAATTCCCTTATGACTTTTTAACGGGCCTCCGTAGATTACTGTGCAGTGGATGTCAGCACCACTCACCTCGTCTACCCGAAGTTTGAGTAAGCCATCGTTGATGAGGATGGGGTCACCAACTTTCACGTCCTCCGCTAGACCTTTGTAGGTGGAACTAAATCGCACCGCTGTTCCCACTACGTCATCCATAGTGATTGCAGTCTTCTCACCTGGGGTCAGGACAATACCATCTTCCATCTCCCCTACGCGGATTTTGGGCCCTTGTAAATCTTGAAGAATGGCGACGGGACGGTTCAGGTCGGCAGCAACTTGACGAACGGTGCGGATGTAGCTTAAGTGAGTAGAGCGATCGCCATGAGAGAAGTTCAGCCGAACCACGTCCATGCCAGCTTCTACCATCGCCTTAAGTGTGTCGTACTCAGAACTGGCAGGACCCAGAGTACAGACAATTTTGGTTTTACGCATAACATCGTCAACTCTATTAAGAGTTTCATTCCTAACTGATTCCATTAGCTTTTACCTTCTCCAGTTCTACTTTTCCGGAGCCTTAACAGAGTCTTGCAATAAAGCCCATTTTCCCCAGAAACTTCCTTCACACTCGGCTGTACGAATAGCAGTCGTCTCGATTTTTGTTCGATGCACAACAATAGATACTTAATCCAGAATCTTTTTACCTACGACTTTGCCTTTCCCCTTGATGTCCTAGACGATGCAC
>DATNPI010000717.1:0-6224 GCA_036703325.1 Coleofasciculaceae cyanobacterium | reverse complement strand
TCGCATCGACCGACACCTCGATACCTACTTTGCCACCCCCAATCAGATTAATCAAATTAATTTAGATGCCATTGAGTTAGGCTTGCTAAACCTAAATGACTTTCAAACTACGGGGCGCTACTTCTGGAAACAGATGCAGGTATTTAATGTTGGCTACATTTCCTTTGGCAACAAAGACGGTGAATTTATTGGAGTTGAACGCCTAGATAATGGCAGCCTGCTGATCAATCAAGTTTCCAAGTCCAACCCTGGTAAACTCTTTGTCTGGACTACCGATAACCAGGGGAATCGCACCAAGCTACTGGAAGTCAAAAACTGGGAGCCTAGAGCAGAGGCTTGGTATGCAGATGCCGTAAAAGCTCGTAAACCCTTGTGGAGTCAAATTTACCAATGGGAAGATAAACCGGAAGTTATATCAATCTCTTCTAGTTATCCTGTCTACAACAAAACTAAAACGATTGCAGGAGTCCTGAGTATCGACCTCCTCCTTTCGCAGATTAGTAAATTTCTCAACCAAATAAAAATTAGCAAGTCAGGACAGACCTTTATTTTGGAGCGGGACGGACTCCTCGTAGCAAGTTCTAGTACTGAAGCACCGTTTAGAGTTGTTGATGGTAAAGCCAAGAGATTAAGGGCATCAGATAGTAAAGAACCCTTAATTCGATTAACAAGCCAGTATTTGACAAAAAATTATAAAAACCTCAGCGAGATTAACACTACCCAACAGCTCAAATTGACGCTTGAAGGTCAGCACCAGCTTGTTCAAGTAACACCCTGGCGGGATAAGTTTGGCTTGAATTGGCTAATCGTGGTGGTTGTTCCTGAATCTGACTTCATGCAGGAAATTAACGCAAACAGGCGAAACACCTTCCTACTGTGTATTGCCGCCTTGATACTGGCAATAATCATCGGCATTTTCACCTCTCGCTGGATTGTCAAGCCGATTCTGCGCTTGAACACATCTGCTAAAGCTCTCGCCTTGGCGAAATGGGAGCATCGTGTAGCGTCTGGAGAAATTGAACGCTCCGATGAACTAGGGCAGCTAGCCAGATCATTTAACAGTATGGCAGGACAACTGCAAGAATCCTTTGCCACCCTAGAAGCCAAAAATGCCGAGATGAAAGCCTTAAACGAGGCGTTGACTCAAAGTGAGAGCAGCCTGACTCAATTTTTAGAAGCAGTGCCAGTCGGTGTCAGCGTACATGATGCAACAGGCAGAATCTACTATGCCAATCGCACCGCACAGGATTTAATGGGCAAGGGCATCATGCCAGATGCCACACCCGAACAATCGTCAGAGGTTTATCAAGTTTACATCGCCGGAACTGACCAGTTATACCCTCGGGAGCGATTGCCTTGCACTCGTGCGATTAAGGGCGAGAGCGTTTCTGTTGAAGATTTAGAAATCCACCAAGGAGAAACGATTATTCCCCTGGAAGTTCGAGCTACGCCAATTTTTGATGAAAAGGGCGCGATCACTTATGCTATTGTTGCCTCTACTGATATCACGCAACGTAAACAAGCCGAAGCCGAACGGATTCATTTCACCCAAGAATTAGAACGCCAAAACGAAGCCCTAGAGCGCCTAGATAAGCTCAAGGATGAATTTCTTGCCAATACCTCTCACGAACTCCGAACGCCTCTCAACGGCATGATTGGCATTGCCGAGTCGATGATTGATGGAGCCACAGGACAACTCTCACAACAGCAACGCAAAAATTTGTTGTTGATTGTCCAAAGTGGACACCGACTGGTAACCCTCGTTAACGACATCCTTGACTTTTCTAAACTGAGACATAAAACAATTGAACTGCAACTCCAACCTGTAGGGTTGCGAGAAATTGCAGAGGTTGTTCTTCCCCTTAGTGAACCTCTGATTGGAAAAAAAGATTTGCAGCTTATTAACGCTATTCCCTCAGACCTTACCCCAGCTCAAGCTGATGAAAATCGCTTGCAACAGATTTTGTATAACTTAGTTGGGAATGCGATTAAGTTTACTGACAAAGGCATTGTCGAAATATCAGCGGTTGTCGTAGATCCCCCCCAACAGGGCTTAAGAAGGGGGGAGCAACAGAATTCAACCCCTCTTGTTGCCCCGTTAGAAAGCAGGGAGCAATCGACTCTAACTTCTGTTGTACCCTCGTTAAAAAGTAGGGAGCAACAGAATTCAACCCCTCTTGTTGCCCCGTTAGAAAGTAGGAAGCAACCGACTCCAACCTCTCTTGTTCCCCCCTTAAAAAGGGGGGCTAGGGGGGATCGAAGCAATTATCTAGCGATTACAGTTTCTGATACCGGAATTGGCATAGCAGAAGATAAATTAGACCGAATCTTTGAATCGTTTGAACAAGGCGATGGTTCAACAGCGCGTGAATACGGTGGTACTGGTTTGGGTTTAGCAGTCACTAAAAAGCTTGTGGAGTTGCACGGGGGAGAAATTCGAGTCGAATCGACCGTAGGAGTGGGTTCGCGGTTTACCTTCACCCTACCAGTGGCATCAGGTCAGGTTGCGGCTACCGATCACTCTTATCTCTCCTGCATCCTGCGTTCTAGGGAAGAAGTGAATGAGTTTGAGAGCCTCCCCTTAAGACAAACTAATGACAATTCTCAACAGTTCAAAATCCTGATGGTCGATGATGAGCCAGTGAATCTTCAGGTACTTATCAACCATCTTTCCCTGCAAAACTATTCCCTAACCCAAGCCTCTAATGGAGCAGAAGCCTTGGCAGCGATCGAGCAGGGTTTAAAACCCGATTTAATCTTGCTTGACGTAATGATGCCTCGGATGACTGGCTATGAAGTCTGCCAAAAAATCCGAGAAAAGTTTCCTGCCAACGAAGTGCCTATCTTGATGTTGACGGCAAAAAATCAAGTTAAGGACTTGGTGGAAGGGTTAAGTATCGGTGCCAATGATTATTTGACTAAACCCATCTCAAAAAACGAATTATTAGCCAGAATTAAAACTCATCTACGCCTGTCTAACATCAACATCGCCTACGGTCGGTTTGTTCCACATGAATTTCTCCAATTGTTGAACAAGGAAAGCATCGTTGATGTTAGCCTGGGTGAAAATGTGCAGCAAACAATGTCTATTTTGTTTTCCGATATTCGCGACTTTACTACTTTGTCAGAAAGCCTGACTCCGGAAGACAATTTCAAGTTTATCAATGCCTATCTCTCACGCATGGAATCGGCAATTCAAGAAAATAATGGGTTTATTGATAAATACATTGGCGATGCAATTATGGCACTATTTAGCGGCAATGCTGATGATGCGCTCAAAGCCGGAATTGGTATGCTGAACCGAATTGTTGAATATAATCAACATCGTGCTAATTCCGGTTATGTGCCTATCAAAATTGGGATTGGTATCAATACCGGTTCATTGATGCTGGGGACAGTTGGTGGAAAAAACCGGATGGATGGTACGGTGATTAGTGATGCGGTCAATTTAGCCTCTCGCTTGGAAAGCCTAACGAAAAGCTATGGAGTTTCACTGTTAATCTCTCAGCAAACCTTTTTAGATCTGCACGACCCAAATGAGTATAGTATCCGCTTCATTGAGAAAGTGAAAGTGAAGGGAAAATCACAAGCCGTGACAGTTTTTGAAGTGTTTGATGGAGATGAGCCTAAAATCAAAGAAGGCAAGTTAGCTACAAAAACAATTTTTGAAGAAGGTTTGTTACTCTACCAGCAGCATTTCATGAGGGACGCTGGACAACGGTTTGAAGATGTCTTGAGAATTAACCCAATGGATACGGTTGCCCAAATCTATCTCGATCGCTGTCGAGTAAGATGCGATGAAATTCATCATGGAGGGATGAAATTTCCATAGCTCAAGTCATCTGAAGCCCGATATCGAATGTCCCCACGTAGCCTTGTGCCTCTTGGGTTAGCTGGAGCATCAGTTGCTCGCCACCTCCTCGAAAGATGCCGTCTCGATCATTCCTCTGGGTGCGCTGTCCCTTAGCAGCATAGGGGGCTTGCGCATGGACTCGATCAGTGAGGGCATCGTCGAAGTAAAGCTGCGACGTAAATTCGTAACTACGCTGGGACGCAGAATCGGTGCGAATCTTGAAGTGAATGTGGACAGTTCTGCCTGGATACCAACCAGGGTAGATCGTCACGAACTCGACAGTTCCGTTTGCGTCTGTCACCTGATAGCCGCGCAGGAACTTTTTCCCAACGGTACTAAAACTTCGATCCGTCACGTCCGAATAGACGCCCAGCGCGTCACAGTGCCAAATATCCACAGTTGCACCAGTCAGAGGTGTACAGGAGCCACCATTCATCTGAGAGACATGAAACACCAAACGCAACGGCATTCCCGGCTTTACCGCACCGTCCGAGGGATCTGACCGGATGTCAGAGCGGTTGAGCTTCTCATCCACAAAATATGGCCCTTCCGTCTGTTGGGGTCTTACTACGCATGAAGGAGTCGTCGCGATCGCCATCCGAGTCGGTGTCTGAGTTGACATACCCATCGGTTCTACTGAGGCGGACTGTCCGCGTAAGCATCCCACAAGCGATACAGCGGCTGTTCCCCCTAGGAAGCCAAGCACCTCTCGTCGGCTCAGAATAGAGGCTATAAGGATTCTTTTTGCACGGTCTTTTTTCATAAACACTTCTTAAACGGCAGAACGATTTTGGAGCGATCGCACTCAGGACTTATACAGTTAGATCCCTCAACAGGGTTAAAAAGAGGGCTTTCAAGTTCCCCCCTTTTTAAGGGGGGCAGGGGGGATCAAGATTTCAGGCTGCAAGCACGTAAGCCCTCGCGGTTTAAAACCCGCACTCTGCATGAGAAACTCTCACCCCAAGTGTCATGGACACGACCGGAAAACTTGGTTATATCCATGAATAGCTCGCTCTCATTGGCTTGAGCTTATTGCTGAGGAGAACGAGATCCATCTGGTTGGTTGCCATTTTGAGGAGGACGGGGCGGAATTCCCAGTGCATTTACCAGTTGCTCTTCCGTAACACCAAGTTTTGCCGCCGCCGCCTTAAAGTCGGGGCGGGGTGGGCGTTGTCCCGGTGTAGGTGGCGTACTCGGTGGATTCGCCGGCACCCCCAGTGCTGCCTTCAAATTGGCTTCTGACACGCCCAGTTTCTGAGCCGCTGCCGCAAAATCTGGGCGTGGGGGACGGGGCGGAATTCCCAGCGCATCCACCAGTTGTTGTTCTGTAATCCCGAGTTTTGCCGCCGCCGCCTTAAAGTCGGGACGAGGCGGGCGTTGTCCCGGTGTAGCCTGTGGATTCGTCGGCACTCCAAGTGCTTCTTTCAACTTAGCTTCTGTAATGCCTAGTTTCTGAGCTGCTGCTGCAAAATCTGGGCCTCGATGGTTTCTGCGTCCCTCTCGTTGCTGATTGGGCTGGGATGAGTTTTGTGCCAGTCCGTTAGGTGATTGAGCGATCGCCTGATTCAGAGCTACACAGCCAAATGTCCCCACTATAACAGGAACTGCGATCGCTGCCAGCAGTCGGCGGGTATTCATCACAAGCTTTCTCCTTAGGTTGAATCTAGAAACGTGTCTATGTTTCGATTAAGCTCAACCAAAATTACAGCTTGCCCTTTGTCTTGATTACAGTTTTGTAATCTGAGTTAAGAATAGCGATCGCCTGTAGCAAAATTTTTAATAATCAAGTCCATACGTAAGTTTAGACTTTAAATAACTAACCGACGATTGCCATACCATTGGCTCAAATCATGCTCAATTCCTTCAAGGATTGCGATTGCATCCATCATTGATTTTGCATCAGCGGCTAACAAAGCAAAGACTGACTCAACCCGTTGTTGATAGTTCTGTGGACAGAGGGCAAAGCTGTTGGCAACTGCCACCGCACCTTTCTCATTCAATAGGTATTCTTCATTGAGTGCAAATAATACCTGATTCATACAAGCTACGCTACGGAAACAGCAACCTGCTGCATAGGCAACATCACCGCGTGCAATTGCCTTTTGTGCAATGAACAGTGAAAAACTAATTTCCCAGGCAAAAGTATTAATAGTTGCTTGTTTAAGCTGAATAGGATAAGGGGTTGTCTTTGCCTTTAAAGCATCTAAAACGTTATACGGATCGTGAAGTGGCAGACAAATTGCAACTTCACCCATATAAATAGAGGACACAAAGCCGTGTGGATGCCCTGGTTGGTAATCAATAGTAATTTGTCCAGCATGACAATCACCAATGACACGATTAACCTGAACCACATCACGATAGAGAAAAT
>DATNPI010000535.1:0-4104 GCA_036703325.1 Coleofasciculaceae cyanobacterium | reverse complement strand
CGCTACCGCAGTGCAGCCCTGACTTCTATGGACAAGCCAAGAGACTGTAGTTTCAGTCTCAGTATATTAATTCCAGCGTTCAAATCGCGGTCAATGAGCAGTCCGCACATACAGACCTGAATATCGGCTTATACTATTTCACTTTTGAGGCGTTAGATATCGACCCCCCAACCCCCAACAATAAAAATCTCTTCTTACGTTCCCCCCGAATTCGGGGGACGTTTCATTCCCTGTTGGAGAGGAGATAGCAGGGGGAGCAGGGGAAGCCAGCTAGAAAATGCCTAAGTCCCAGTAGAGAGCTTTATTCGTCAGGTGCTGAGTTGGCGGGAGTATCTACACGACGTCTACAATTTTGCTTTGATTGCCGGAATTTCACCTCAGGAGTTGGAAGATTGATTTAATGGGATGTTTATTGATGCCTATGATTGAGTGATGCAGACAAATGTGATTGGCATAAGTCAGTTTGCCGATGGAGGTGTTCTGGCATCGAAGCCTAATGCGGCGTCGGCAAACTACATTAACAAGATGAGCGACTACTGCGGCAGTTGCGTTTACAAACAGCCGGAGTGCATTGGAGAAAAAGCCTATCTTGAAAATGAGGGCAAGAGGGAGAGAGAGATTTTCATGACTTGTTTGTGTGCCAAGTGCATGGCGTCTCTCTTTTTAATTTCTTTTACTGGGATTTTCTCGCCCGTCACCGCGACCGACTCAAGTCTCAAGGTCGAATGAGTCCAATTCTGCGTCACCTTAAGCGTATTTCCGCTGAAGAAATACAAAAAATTCATCAAGAAGCAGCGAACTGATACGCTAAAATCAATTCAAATGAGTAAAGCATTAATCAAGTTTTTTAAAAAGCGCCAGCTCAACGTCACAGCAGAGTGAACAATAAGGGTGTGGCTGATTGCTTTGCTCGTTTTGGGTGCAGAGATGCAGAGTTTGATGAGCGACATAACTAGGTTTTAAATGTGGCTAAAACCGACGCTAACAAATGAGTCGTTCAGGGATTTCATCTGAGGTGGATCTGACCAGCCATAAGTCCGCATAGTTGTGATTTACCCGTCAAATATTCATGACAGTATCCTACTCCCCAAGCCTAACCCCTGAGAGTCAAGAACTTCTACAAAAAGCATCAGCTGAAAGGGTTGAACTGATTGAACAGCTGTTAGCAATTGGCACCGCACTTTCGAGTACCAACGATTTAGGTGAATTACTACATCTCATTTTAGCCAAGAGTCGGGAAATTACTTATAGTGACGCTGGTAGCGTTTATCTGATAGACCGTAACGATACGGCTCCTAAGTTGCTATTCAAGGTAGCTCAGAATAATTCTCTACCTAACAGTTCCTTCCAGGAATTTGCTGTGCCCCTGACTCATAAGAGTCTGGCAGGATACGTGGCGCTGACGGGTGAAAGCTTAAATTTGCCGGATGCCTATAATTTACCAATGGGCGTCCCTTACGATCTCGATCGCAGTTTTGACACCACGATGCCTTATCGCACTTGCTCGGTGTTAGTGTTGCCCATGCAAGACCAAGACAGGGAAATTATTGGTGTGCTACAGCTGATCAATCGGAAGGTGAAACCCGATGTGGTTTTGACAACGAAGAACGCGATGGAGGTGACCCAGCCCTATTCAGAGTGGGAAGAACGAATTGTAAGATCGCTCGCTTCTCAGGCAGCAATCTCTATTGAACGAAATCATCTGCAAGAAAGCATTGAAAATCTCTTTGAAGGTTTTGTGAGAGCCTCTGTGCAGATTATTGAGGCGCGAGACCCGACAACGTCGGGTCACTCGGAACGAGTTGCTGAACTCACCGTGCGACTCTCCGAAGAAGCGAGTTCCATCACGTCGGGGCCGCTGCGACCGATTCATTTTAGCGCTCGCCAACTTCAAGAAATTCGCTACGCTGCCCTGTTGCACGACTTTGGCAAAGTTGGCATTCCAGAAGCCCTTTTAGGCAAGCGGAAAAAACTCTATCCCCAACAGCTGGAGATGATTCGTCATCGCTTTGCCCTGGCACAACGTACTCTGGAAATGGAATGCGCTCAAACAAAGTTCAAGTATTTACTTGAGCATCCCAGCCACAAACATTTGGAGGACGACTCTGCATCTGGCTGTTCCCACTGTCAACTACTCGAAAAATTTGATACCCAGCTAACTCAAACGATTGAAACACTTGATTACTACTGGGAGTTTATCCGAGAACTCAATGAACCTGATGTCGTACTCAGGAGAGATTTTCAGGCTTTTTCTGAAGAGACTGCGGCTCAACTTTCAGCCCTATCTCAATATACCTATCGAGACGTTGATGGTACGGTCAAGCCCCTGATTTCACAGGAGGAGATGGTTCAATTGCTGGTTCCCAGAGGCACCCTAACACCTCAAGAACGATTGGGTATTGAAGCACATGTTACCCACACCTACCACTTCCTCAAACGGATTCCCTGGACAAAGCATCTCAAAGGCGTTCCTGCCATTGCTTATGGGCATCACGAAAAGCTTGATGGCACTGGCTATCCCCAAGGCTTAAAGCGAGAAGAAATTCCCATCCAAACGCAGATTCTGACGATCGCGGATATCTACGATGCTCTCACGGCTAGCGATCGCCCTTATAAGCGTCGGCTACCGCTTGACACAGCGCTAAAAATTCTGCAACAAGAAGCCGTCAAAAACCAAATTAACAGCGACTTAGTCGAGTTATTTGAGCAACGCCAGGTTTTTAACATTTTGGGTCACACCTTACCAGTTGACGCTCACTCAGTAGCTTGAATAAGAGCATTAGCTGTGACGCATTGATTTTATAGCAAGGGTTTCACGAGCGATCACCGCTCGTGAAACCCTTGTTATTACATACTGCTTGGCGGGGAGGTTTCAGTTTAAACTCTCCCTATCAATCTCTTTTATCGTCCGTATTCCCCAGTTCCCAGCCCCTGTCTAGTCCCGACGCTTTTATCCCAAAACTCTCGTTAGCTGTTTGCAATTCTTATCTTTCGCCCCAATTTTCCCCCAACGATTCCCCAGCGTTTCCACATAGTCGTACAGTTTTTCCACAGATTACCCTTGATTTTCCACAGGCAAGAACGGCAGGATCGGGTCTTCCGACCTTACTGGGGATTTTCCCCATCCAGTACTGGTCATGGGGGAGGACTGAGTTTATGTGAAGGTATGTAACGGGGATCAGCCTCAAAAGTTGATTATCTCGTGGAGATTTGTTGAGTTTGAAAGGGGTTGTAATATTTCGCAGCATTGACAACCCCACCCCATCTCAGCCGACAATGGTGCGACCAACCAATAAAAATTTTGATTTGAGAAAAACAAGAGCGGCAGTAGAAGCGGGTGCTTTTCCCAAGTTCCCTTGTCGTGAAACTTCAGCTGTAAAGTCGCTATCAAAAAGCGCTGAAAGAAAGGTTGCTTTGTCCCAACACAGTCAAGAGAGGTAAAAATGAACGCTACCGTCAGCATCCTGGCAGAAATACCTGAAGACCTGCACGAGTCCCTCAAGCGCTACCTAGAAACCCATCCCACCTGGGACCAAGATCGGGTTTTTGCGGCAGCCCTGTCTCTGTTTTTGCTCCAAAATGGAAATGGTAAGACGCCAGAAGCTTCCCAGAGCTATCGCGCTTGTGCTCGTGTTTATCTGGAATCCCTGTTTCAGTACCCTGCTTAACTAAAAGAACTAAAGGTAGCTTTCAGGTTCTGGTGATTCCAAGACCTGGCTATCTTCAGGCAAGCTCTTTCCCCACCTGCTTCACTGTTAGCTAACTCATCTAACGTGCTAGATACTTTGTAGCATTGGAGCTGGTATTGGGGGTCTTAGCGTGGCCCACGCCTTGCAGCAAAACCCTTCTCGACGGATTTTAGTCACAGAACGTCAGGGACGAGTAGGGGAAATATCAAAACCACCAATGTTGCAGAGTTTTTGTGGGAAGAAGGCCCCAATAGTTTTTCTCCCACACCAGCGCTGCTGAAACTGGCGATAGATGTTGGGCTGAAGCAGGAATTGGTGCTAGCAGATCGGCGTCTACCCCGCTATGTCTATTGGAAAGGTCAGCTACACCCTGTCCCGATGAATCCCCAAGCCGCAGTGAGGTCCCAGCTACTGG
>DATNPI010000478.1:0-4597 GCA_036703325.1 Coleofasciculaceae cyanobacterium | reverse complement strand
CATCCAGCGTAACCGACTGAATTTACTGGGGTTACTACGCAACCATGCCCGTGTGCTGGCTGATTTTGGACTGATTGTGAAAAGTTAGAACGGCTTCAACAAAAAAGCCTTGCCCAGTCATTCACCGACTGGGCAATTTTTGTATGAAGGAAAAGCGATCGCACCTCCTACTTACTCAGGACTTACGCAAAATTATCCATTAGTCCCTAGTCCTAGTACTTGTATTGCCATCGCAGGTAAGAAGCGAACCAAAAGGACAAGCCTGTGAAGCCGCCATTGCCAATGGTAGGGAGCGCATAACAGCAGGAAGGAGTATAGCGCAGGCTGGCAACTTGTAACGGGCAGGTTTTGGTATTTGATGGCCTCGTCCGATAAGGGACATTATCTTTCATAGGCTCCGATATCATACGCTTTGCCCTGTGGTCTGGTCACTTTGGCAAAATCATCAGTGACCTGAGTGAGTTTAGTACCTGCATCAATAGCTGGCGAACCAGTTTTTAGCTTATAGTCAGTGGCTACAAGAGATCCTGGCTTAACAAACTGCGGGTCCGCCTTCACATCACCGATACCCGCCGCCGGACCAGCATTACCGCCATACCAAAGGTTATTCTGAAACTTGAATGCGGAGTTGGCTGTGAAATCCATTATCATGGTACCGCCACCCGTTTGGTGGAAAATATTGTTGGCAATCAAATTATTCTGATGCCCCGCATCCTTGGGAAGGAACAGCATAGTCAACGGGGCCTTGTAAAACGTGTTGTTGGCGATGACAAAGTTCTTCAAGCCACCGCCGTTGCCATAAGTACCATACAAGAAGCCCGTCTTGCCTCCAATCACGATGTTGTTGCGGATTGTGACTTTGTTTAGTGGGTTCGACATATCGTAGGGTTCATTCGCCGCTTGAATCCCAGTTGCTGGTTGACCGTCCCGGTAGAACTTCTTGTTGTTGGTAGTGTAGATTAAGTTTTTCTCCATCGTGACGTTGCTGGCATTATCTAAGTACATGTTGGCGTTGAAGTTGTCATACACAATATTGTTGGCGGCTAGACCACCGTTGGTGAGAACAAAGTCAATCCCTTCCCCATAGTTCTGATATACGCGGTTGTTAACAATGGTGATGTTGCTGGCCTTATAGCTAGCAATACCTTGTGGCCAAGTGGTAGCAGTAGAACCTAGACCATTGTCGTAAACGGTGTTGCCGTCGATCCTGATGTCTGAAGCCGAGGTCAGACCGGAGTCGGAGCTAACATTAATGCCATTCTGCTGGGAGTTGTGAATGACATTTTTGATCAACTGTATGTGCTTACCACGGAACGATAGGAGTCCATAGCGTTTCGCGTTTCTCAGCTCAAAATTCTTGAAATCGTTGTACTGTCCGGTTACGTCCACTAGATCCAAGCTACCTGTAGTAACCTTGCTACCATCGATAATCGCTGTTTCACCTGGGTAGGATTGGTAAGTAATATGGGCACTGGCGGTGCCGACGCTAGCAATGTACTGCCCACGGGTAATGTAATAAGTTCCCCCACGTACATACACTGTGTCACCAGGCTTGGTCTTAGTAGCCGCATGGGTAAGCGTAGCAAACGGTTTGGCTTGGGTTCCAGGATTGCTGTCGCTGCCGTTGGTCGCAATGTAATAAGTAGTAGCAGCTCGTACTGGTTTTGCCAGCAACGTGCCAAATAGGACGTTCGTCGGTATGAGTAACAGAACTGGCAAAGAGAGTGGTATCTTAAACATTTCTTGGCTTCCTTAAAAAACAACTACTCTGCATATTTAGCCTTGATACCGAATCCGGTTGATTGCCGATAAATTACGCCACCACCCTTAGTCAGCCGTGCAATATAGTCAAGCCCTCATTGCTATAGAGGCTCTCCTTCAGAAGTTCAGACTCGCCACCTCACTGGGAAACAAACCAGCCCAGTGTTCATCCTCACACCAGACCTAAATCACAGCATTGAAATATGACCTCTTGATGCGGTCTTGCTCTTGAACCAATTTTTTCCATTGTTGTTCAAGGTTGGATTGTTCATGATGGGTTTGCAGACTAAACTCGCCTGTATCTCATAGATTCGATATACTCCCAAGCATTCTGAGGAGATACTCAATGCTCTAGTAATTCATCCAAGCGCTCATTTTGGAACCACTCGACAATCCCCCACCAAGCGGTTCTCAGCCACAGTTAAGCTTGTTGCCACTTGTTTAAAAGGGGTTGATTGCGGGAATGTTCAGTGCGTTTGTCTCCCAAGACTTCTGGTTTCATCTGGTTTATGCGCACTCACCAAGTTGTGAAGCCTTTTTAAGGCTCTAGTCTAGTAATTTGTGCAACTTCCGTAGTTGTTCTCCTGGAGGCTAACAACCAAATTGCCCGGTAGTGGCTTTTCTTCTATCGACTGGCTAGAGCCTGACAATAACGGCTAAGCAACTCCTCTAGGCTCAGCTCAGGCTGTATGGTGACGTGTTTTGGCGTAGAGTTGGTATCAAACAGCACCCTGAGTTCTATATTACGGTTGTCTCGCCGAATTTGATCTGTCCCAAGAATTAAATATGCAATTTAAATGCAAGGCAGCTTATGAAAGGCGATCGGCTAAATTTCTACCAGCAATAAATTACTGCTCTTCTACTATGGCGAGAGAACACCCGCTTATATCACGTTTGTGTTCTAAAAAAATTAAGAACTATAAATCTAGGAAAGCAGCGATCGCTTGGTACAGACAAGCGCTTCGACTTCGTCCTCACCTGATCGATTATTACAATTGATCCACTGAGTAGCCCCCTTAATCCATCAATTTTCGCAGAATTTTCATTAGCTCTCCTTCCTAACATTTCATGGAGACTGACTTAACAAATCAATTCTTCTTGAAATGATAATAGAATTGTGCAAGGGGAAATTGAGGGAAGAGCAATGAAGAGAACAGCTCGTTGGTTAGCAATTAGCCTTCGATTTGTAGCTTTAACAGCCGGTGCCGCTGTACTGCTTTCCTCGTGTAGCCCAGCCCAGTCTCGTCCACAACCAACAATTAAAATTGATGGTTTTAGCACGGTTTATCCGATAACTAATGCGATCGCCGCCGAGTTCCAGGCAACCCAAGCCAACAAGCAACAAGCCGATGGGGTAAACGTTACCGTTGATGTCTCCGGCACGAGCGGTGGCTTCAGAAAGTTCTGCGAGGGGGTAACCGACATCAGCAACGCCTCGCCCCCACTCTGCAAGAGGTCGGGACGGTATTTGGTGGAAAGGCTGAAATCAACGTGACGATTGAAGAGTTGTTACGCAAACAGGCAACTTACTAGCAATAATCGCTGCGTCAGCTGTTTCAGGTAACACAATCCCAAATTCTGCAATTACTGCATTTACAAACAAAGGAGAAATTATGGCAGTTCTGAAAACTCACGTATCTCTGAACGTCACGAATATTGAAAAATCTGTTGCCTTTTATCAGGCAATGTTTGGTGTTACTCCCATCAAGCATAAGGTTGACTACGCCAAGTTTGATATTACTAACCCACCACTCAATCTAACCCTTGAACTCAACCCTGATAGGCAGGCTGGAGGTGCTTTGTCCCATTTGGGGGTGCAGGTTGAAAGTACTGAGGACGTGAAAGCAGCTGTCACTCGCTTTAAAGAAGCAGGACTAGCACTATTTGAAGAGAAAGATACTGACTGCTGCTATGCCTTGCAAGACAAAGTCTGGGTCACCGATCCAGACGGAACTAGTTGGGAAGTATTTGTGGTGAAAGTAGGAGATACAGCACCAGAACAGAACCTAACGCCTGATTGTGATCAACAGACAACCTCAACCGGGACGACATCACCCTGTTGTGCTTGAAGCTGGCCAATGGAACGTTCAATTCTCCCACCCAACTCGATGATTTGACAAGACAATTTTAGGTTATGTGCAGCGATATCAACCTAAAGCTAGCAACTCCTCATGATTTAGCTTGGATGGAATAAGTAATGATAAAATCCCCGATTTCCAAACGACTTTCTTTTCTGGATCGCTACTTGACTCTGTGGATTTTTCTAGCAATGGCTATCGGAGTCGGCTTAGGGTATTTCTTCCCCGGAGTCGAAGCGTTTATTAACCAGTTCCAAGTTGGAACAACCAACATACCGATCGCGATTGGCTTAATCCTGATGATGTATCCACCGCTTGCCAAGGTGCGATACGAAGAGCTAGGCGATGTGTTTCGCAACAGCAAAATTCTCGGTCTGTCCCTGCTTCTGAATTGGATTATCGGGCCAATTCTGATGTTTCTACTGGCAGTCACCTTGCTGCGTGACTATCCAGAATACATGGTGGGATTAATCTTAATCGGATTAGCTCGCTGTATTGCAATGGTTGTCGTTTGGAGTGACCTAGCACGAGGCAATACGGAGTATACGGCTGGATTGGTTGCTTTCAACAGCATCTTTCAGGTCATCTTCTACAGCCCTTTTGCGTGGTTCTTCATCAGTGTGCTGCCGCCACTATTTGGGTTGAAAGGTAGCGTCGTTAACGTGAGCATTGCCGAGATTGCAACAAGTGTGTTCATCTATCTGGGTATTCCCTTTTTAGCTGGATATTTGACTCGTTTCTTATTAATGAAAGCGAAG
>DATNPI010000477.1:0-3928 GCA_036703325.1 Coleofasciculaceae cyanobacterium | reverse complement strand
TCCACTAGTTGCTTTGCGATCGCTAATCCCAAGCCAGTCCCACCATAGATTCGAGCTGTGGAGCCATCAGCCTGCTCAAATGACTCAAAAATTTGGTCTAGCTTATTTTTAGAGATACCAATACCCGTATCAGAAACAGTAATTTGGATTGTAGATTTTAGATTTTGGATCGCGATTTGCGCTGCTACGTTAGACGCTGAGACATCATCTCCATTTCCCCATCTCCTGGTTTCTCGCTCTCTCTCGCTATCAATGAGTTGAGCGGATACCTGTACGCAACCACTGTCCGTAAATTTAATCGCATTACTAATCAGATTTTGGAAGATTTGCTGTAAACGATTTTCATCCGCACTAACTAAGAGTAAATCTGAGGGAATGGCATTAATAAGCTGCAACTTCTTTTGACCAACTAGAGGCTTGTTCAGGGTTAGAACAACGTCTGCAATTTCTCGCAGTGCGACGGGTTTCAGTTGCAGTTGCAGCGTGTGATGTCGGAGTTTAGAAAAATCTAGAATATCGTTGACCAAGTTAGCCAACCGCCGCCCACTAGTGACAATCATCGTCAGATTAAAAACTGTGGCGGGAGAGAGTTTACCCGTCGCTCCCTCGATTAGCGATTCTGCAATGCCAATAATTC
The DNA here is from genome assembly GCA_036703325.1 of Coleofasciculaceae cyanobacterium. Taxonomy (GTDB): domain Bacteria; phylum Cyanobacteriota; class Cyanobacteriia; order Cyanobacteriales; family Coleofasciculaceae; genus DATNPI01. The sequence continues at coordinate 3,291 of DATNPI010000477.1, read as the reverse complement.
CATGCAACGGTGTACGGAGTTCATGAGAGGTGTTGGCTAAAAATTCATCCTTCAGTTTGTCCGTTCTTTGCAAGGCTTCTTGAGCTTGTTTGAGTCTTGCCTCACGAGCATAGACTTCATTTGCCATCGCGTTGAACGAATGCGCCAGTCGCCCCAGTTCATCCTGTCGTGTTGTATCTAGGTGAATATTAAAATCCCCAGCCGCAATTTGCTCTGTAGCAACCATTAACTCCTTGAGAGGAGTGGCAACCTGCCGACGCAAGACAAAGAACAACACCACGATCTCAACCAGCAACGAGATACCACCTAAAATCAGGACAAATCGGGCATTGTCGAAGGCTAAACCTGCCAAAATTGACTTGGGAAAAACAGTGACAAAATACCAGTCGGGTTCGTTGAGTTTGGCAACGGCTAAATACTCTTTATCCTTGGTATTTTCCACAACAACCTGTCCTGGCTCCAGGTTTTTCACCAACTGAAAAATTCGAGTGAGATGGGCATCTCCAGACTGAAGGATGTCAAATTTGCCGTTCTTGTCTTTGATTTGAGCCATCTTGTCTGGATGGGCAATTAAGCGACCGTCTGCTCGAAAGATGATGTTATAAGTCCCTGCCAAACGGTCTTGCAGGGTTCGATCTAGCAGTTCGTTCAGCACAATATCATGCCCTAAAGTGGCAATTTGTTTGCCTACGATATCGACGGGGGTTTCACAGGAAACAATCCAGTTTCTCGCTACTTTATCGTAGTAGAGTCCAGTACAAACGGTTTTACGAGCTGGATTATGCTTCTGGTCAGCAATCCAGAAATATTCTTCGTCAGGAATGTAAAGGTCGCCTGTGGCATTCTCCGCCCAAGGGACTTCGGGCCAGTACATGACGACGACATTTTCAGGCATATTGATGTAGGTGTTCTGAAAACGGCTACGCCAGGACAGGCCATAAGACATCACTAGGTCATAAAAAGTAAGGATGCGGCGGCGAATTTCTGGGTTGAGTTTCAAGTCTTTACCAATGTAAACCCCTGGCTGATGGCTGCGGTCAAAGCCTTCTGGTCGATTGCGGATTGCACCATCTGGCGATCGCACAAATAATCGCTCAAATTCTGCTTGAGGGTCACGATCTTTCGCTTCATCTAATCTGCGCCTTAGTTCCTGATCCAGCAATGCATGGTTGTCTTGAGCCAAGGCGAAAATATTGCTTTCCCGTTGCCCCCGTTCAACAATATATTTTTCTAGCTGTCTGAGCGTCTGGTTTTCCAGAATCGATATCAAATGTAGGTAGCTCAAACCTGTAGAGCCGATGATTACCAAAGCAATTCTCACTGCCATCTTCAGCAACGTTGCACGGGTAATCGAGCCTTTGGGTTTGGGGATGAATTTGGCTTTGAACAGTACCATGCCGTCCATTTTCCTTTCTGCAACCAGAAGCCCGAAACACCAACTGCTAGCGCGATTTAGAGGGTGAAATGATGCCATAAGTGCGGACTAAGCGGCGCAACCTATAGCGCTGGGGTTGGGTCATTTGTGAATCGATGAATGATGCACCTGGTATAACAGAATCTGCGATCGCTCTTTGAGCGTCTGCGTAAGGAGAAGGCAATCGCAACTAAATCCATGTTCTAGGTACAAGCTTTACCAAGATTCAGAATCATTTATTAGAAATAATATACACTATGCCAATCGGGTTACCGTACTTTTAGCTCAAATTTAAGCATTATTATTGAATTGCTTTGGCTATGCTGTATCGTCAACTACAACAGTGGGAGCTATGGATTAAAGGGATTAAGACCCAGCTACCGAGTAGCTTGATTCCCCGATTTCGGTTATTTCAAATTTTCAGGCGATCGCGAAATCAAATGTTTGCACTGCTGCTGGTTACCAGCTTCAGTCTTTGTATCTTCGTCCCCGCCTGTACCAAAGATACTGTTTCACCCATCGCCTCTCCGGTTGCCCAATCCCAACTCAGTTACCAACAGCGTAAACCTGTCGAGCTGAGTCTAGTATCCTTTGCCGTGACCCGCGCCGCTTATACAGAAATAATTCCTCAATTCCAAGAGAAATGGCAGCGAGAGCATCACCAGGAGGTAAGGTTCCGGCATAGTTTTGCTGGCTCTAGTACCCAAACTCGTGCTGTCATTAATGGACTCCCAACGGATGTTGTACATCTGGCACTGGCACTGGATACGAACCGGATTCAGCTAGCTGGGTTAATCCAGCCGGGATGGGAGAAGCGAGTACCGAATAACGGCATTGTGACGCGCACCGTGGCAGCGATCGTTACCCGTGCCGGGAATCCCAAACATATCGTTACTTGGTCTGATTTAGCAAAGCCTGGAGTTTCTGCAATTACAGCCGATCCTAAAACATCAGGGATTGCCCGCTGGAATTTCCTGGCGTTCTGGGGTTCAGTCACGGAAACTGGAGGAACTGAAGCACAGGCTTTGGACTTTGTGACCAAGGTTTTTCAGAATGTTCAGGTATTAGCCAAAGATGCCCGTGAAGCGACAGATTTGTTTTTGCGGCAAAATCAAGGGGACGTGCTGATTAACTATGAAAATGAGCTGATTTTAGCTGCCCAAGAAGGTTTGGCAAAAGATGCCGTTGTTATTATTCCCAGCGTTAATATTTCTATCGACAACGCGATCGCAGTAGTTGATAAGTATGTCGATCGCAGAGGCACTCGCGAAGTAGCAGAAGCATTTGTTAAATTCCTCTATACCCCTGAAGCACAGCGGGCGTTTGCCAAAGTGGGATTTCGACCGTTAGATCCAGCAATTACTCAAGAGTTCTCCGAGAAGTTTCCTCCCGTCAATAAGCTGTTTACAGTTGAAGCATTTGGGGGATGGAATGCTGTCCAGGAAAAGTTTTTTAAGAATGGCGGAGTATTCGATCGCATTCAGGCTAATCTGGGCGCTAAACGCTTGCGATCTGCTATCAGCGAGTGATATAGCAAAAGGCAGAAGGCAGAAGGCAGAGGGCATGAGGTTTATTACTGATATCCCTCTTCTGTCACTCTCCGAAAACATTTGCCATTTCTGAACTCTAGAGCTTTTGTATACTAAGCCATTGCCTACGGCACCAGCAAAGCTGATCGCCAAATTTTTTCTAACAACAAATACAGCCACCAAGTTTTTCTAATAGGATAGCTTGTATTGATTGACTGATAAGGCTTCTGGAGATTGCCCTCCCGGAGAGTGACAGAAGAGGGCTATGATTTGCCATTCCGCATTAGTGACATCAGAAGGATATGCTTTTCGTGTCCTGAGTCTGTATGCAACTGTGCCACATCTGCT
>DATNPI010000712.1:0-2935 GCA_036703325.1 Coleofasciculaceae cyanobacterium | reverse complement strand
TCCCAGAATATTAGCTTTTTCAATTCCTAACTCATCAAATAGGGCAATGACGGTTTTGGCGTAGTCAGCAACGGAGTACAGTCTAGGCGGCTTGTCGGAATCACCAAACCCCATTAAATCCATCGCCATCACGCGGTACTTTTGTGCCAATATAGGCATCAACTCTCGATACTCATCACTACTGCGAGGGTTCATATGCAGTAGCAATAAAGGCTCTCCCTCACCGCCAATTCGGTAATGAATCTGCCCATCTTCGGTATCTAGGAAAGCCCGCTTAATTGGTTTGCTCATTTTAGCCTTTGCAGTCAAGATATATTAATGCTGCCGTTCTTCTTGAATCAGCGTGCGTTGAAAAAGTTGATTGTTCTTAAACCAATGCCAAGTGCGCGATCGATAGTTATTGCAGGGACTAATCTGAATCATCTCGTATAAGTACGCATTCGGGATGCCCTTATAACCAAACCGCAGGATAATCGTTGCATCATCTACTTCCCATGCTTTCCCTTCAATGCGTTCCGTGTCAAACCAAGTTGCTTTATCTCGATAGGTTCCTGGAAATTGATGCTCTTCCTGTTTCCCATCAGCCCACTTGTAGCGATTGATTTGGTAGTAGGCATAGGCAGCGTCTTCGGGAAACTGGCAGGTTAAATGCGACTCATGCTTGTCCAGAATATTGCCCTCAAGATCGATGAGGGTATACGTACCCACCCAGTCGCCTTCATGTCGGACGAGTACAGGCATTTCATCTCGGATGCTAGACATTGCTAATCCTCCATTTTCTGCTAATAGACGCAATTGCTAGACCTCCTGCACAAATCAAAATATGACCTCCCTCTATCCCCCCTCGGTAAGGGGGAAGTTAAGAAGAGTTTTGTTCCTTCCCTTTACCAAAGGGAGGGCTAGGGAGGGGTGCAAGGTATTCAGGTAGGAGTCTACTGGTTATTAAACCACCAAGGGTCAGGAATAGAGTTTGTTTTAATCAAAAAAGCTTTTTTTCGCATAAACCGTTTGAGTGCAGCAGCACCCATGCGAGAACCACCCATGCCGGAAAACTTGAAGGCGTTTTTCTCTGCTTCGTGCATGATGGCTGTTAAGCCTGCATCGTTGATGTTGATGGCACCTGCATCGATATGGTGTGCTACTTCTAAGGCTTCTGCTTGTGTATCGGCAAAAACAGCGGCACTGAGTCCATAGATAGTATCATTCGCTAATGCGATCGCTTCCTCAACAGTAGAAAACGGCATCACAGGCATAATTGGGCCGAAGGTTTCTTCCGTCATTACCTTCATCGAATGGTTAACCTGAGTCAGTACCGTGGGCCGACACCATAACCCCCCGTCTAATTCTTCAATTAACCCACCGCAGTGAACAACTGCTCCTTTGTCAACGGCATCGCTTAGGTGTTCAGCAATAATATCCGCCTGTCTTTCTGCAATAATCGGCCCAATTTGTCCATCTTCAAGAGATGGATAAGCCAGCGGAAGCCGTTGCGCCTTTTCTACCAGTTTCTCGACAAACTTATCGAAAATAGCTTCTGCAACATAAATACGCTCGATTGAGAGGCAGGATTGTCCCGTGCTGACGACTGAACCCCATAAGATTGCCTCTGTTGCTAATTCTAAATCGGCTGATGCTAACGCGATCGCAGGGTCTTTGCCCCCCAATTCTAAAAAAGTGGGAATGAACCGCCTAGCGGCTGCCTCGGCTACTTTTCGACCCGTAGCCACACTTCCGGTAAAGCAGACTAAATCGACGCCTTCGATTAAGGCCGCACCCGTATCGCCTGCACCTTCGACATAGGCTAAGACATCTCGTAATTTTGGAACAGAGGCAATAGTTTCCATCAGCGGTTGAATGAAGCGAGGAGCAATTTCACTCGGCTTCACGATAACGGCGCAGCCCGCCAGCAAGGCCGGGATGGTATCAATAGTAGAGAGCAACAGTGGAAAATTCCAGGGACTGATGACGCCAACCAAGGAGTAAGGAACGAATTCTTGTTGCAGTCGGATAAAGGGAATTGCTGTCGCTTTTTCGTCCTCTTTCGCTAACAATTCCGGTGCTAACCGACACCAGCGATCGATACCGGATATAAAGGAGTCAATCTCCAGTACAGATACTGACAATCTCCCCGTATCAGTAACTAAAGCCTTGGTCAGTTCATCTCTTTGAGACAAAATAGCTTGCTTCCACGCCTGCAATGCCTCAATTCGCTTCTCTAGACCCCCCTGCTGCCAACTGATTTGAGCCTCGCGTAAGCGGGTACATTCAGCAACAAGTCGATCGGATGTCGGCGGCGTAATCCAGTAATCAACTTTTCCACTTCGAGGGTTGCGAACGCTTATCTGTAGACTCATATTAAATCCACACTATAGACAGAGGTTGAGCAGATCTTTTCAGGAGCTGTATAAATTTCAGCTTCTTTGCCTTCTTTTTACCTCTTTTCCCTTCTTAATAGGTGTAATTGAAATCAAGTTATACACTTTTGACATTCCTCAAATCACCCCTAGCTTGGCTAAACGTTCAATGGTTTCTCGCTGAGTTTGGATAAAGTGTTTTCGGTCTACTTCTCCATCGCTCATAGTATTAGCAGGGTAAAAATGAGACTGACGATAGCTCTCTGCATACAGTTCTAACCGTTGTCGGGAAAGCAAGTTATTCAATCCCGGACGGCGGCGGTATCGTCGCAAAGCCTCTAGGTCAATCTCAGCAAACGCCGCCATACTTTCTCCCGAACCCGTCTCCGCTAAAACGATGCCCCGATAGTCAACAATCTTAGACCCGCCATCCGCTGAAGCGATTGGGATGGGGATATTGGCAATGCCTGCTGTATTGGCTGAGATTACATATGCCATATTTTCTACAGCACGCGAGATTTTTGCCGCTTCTTTAGGCGATCGCTCCTTACCATACACCTCTGAAGTCGAATGCAGAAAAA
>DATNPI010000447.1:0-18490 GCA_036703325.1 Coleofasciculaceae cyanobacterium | reverse complement strand
TCCTGGTCGTTTTGATCGGCAGGTGGTTGTGGATCGTCCTGATTACGCTGGACGTTTGGAGATTCTCAATGTCCATGCTCGTGGGAAGACTCTGGCGAAAGATGTGGATTTGGAAAAGATTGCCCGTCGTACCCCTGGTTTTACGGGTGCTGATCTATCCAACCTGTTAAATGAAGCTGCAATCCTGGCAGCGCGTCGCAACCTCACTGAAATCTCGATGGATGAGGTGAATGATGCGATTGACCGGGTGTTGGCAGGGCCAGAGAAGAAAGACCGGGTGATGAGCGAGAAGCGCAAGACGCTGGTTGCCTATCACGAAGCGGGTCATGCTCTAGTTGGTGCTTTGATGCCGGATTATGACCCAGTGCAGAAAATTAGCATTATCCCTCGTGGTCGTGCTGGCGGCTTAACTTGGTTCACACCGAGTGAAGACCGGATGGATTCAGGTCTGTATTCGCGCTCTTACCTGCAAAATCAAATGGCAGTGGCTTTGGGTGGTCGAATTGCTGAAGAAATTATCTTCGGTGAGGAAGAAGTGACCACAGGCGCATCGAATGACTTGCAACAAGTGGCCCGTGTGGCACGTCAGATGGTGACTCGCTTTGGAATGAGCGATCGCCTTGGCCCTGTGGCACTGGGACGCCAGAATGGCAATATGTTCCTAGGTCGCGAGATTGCTTCAGATCGGGATTTCTCCGACACCACTGCGGCCGCGATTGATGGCGAAGTTCGTAAGCTTGTCGATGAAGCCTACCAACGCGCTAAAGATGTGCTGCTCAATAACAAGCATATCCTCGACAAATTAGCAGAAATGCTGATTGAGAAGGAAACGGTGGATGCTGAAGAACTGCAAGAAGTGTTAGCGAATAACGATGTTAGGATGGCAGCGATCGCGTAGCCGGATGCGCTAGCGCTCATCTCTTAATTCTTAACAATCTTCGACACAACATCTTTGCTAAATCCCCTACCTTAAGGTGGGGGATTTATTTTAAAACTTAAAACTTTTAAAAATGGTTGCGCTATATGCAAACTGCATCAAAAATTAACTTAAAATAAAAAAATTTACTGCACAAACGTCTAAATATTCTGTGTTGAAATCATTTCTTTTGGCAGCTCTCCTGTTTGTTGCCTCGACTATGCTCATCGCCCAAGCTACTTTTGGTAGTCCACTACCTCAAGAGTCTCAATCCCCAGAAACCGCAGAGACTCAATCCTCAGAAGCCGCAAATGCTCAATCTCCAGAGTCAGCGGATGCTCAGTCCCCAGAATCAGCAGATACTCTTGTTGATGTGCCGGGGAAAAAAGCACCTGTAGTTTCAGCTCGCCGCTCTACTTATTCTCAGCCTCCTCATCCATACAATAATGCTGCGATAAGACAATTCGATGAAGAACTGTATGGAGAAGGAAACTAATACCAAGTTGCATTCAGTTGTAGTAGGAGTCAGGAGTCAGAGTTCATACCAAATCCGGGTTGACTACCCCCTTTTTCAGAAACTCGCACAACACTCTCTGAGACGTTCCGGCGGAACGTCTCTACGACTAGCTGAACACTAGAGGGGTAATGCTGGAAGTGGACGCGCCGAGGCTGTAGCGATCGGGTCTGGTCCACCTTGACCAACTTCGAACTGTGTCATCATATCGTGGTCTTCGTGAACGATGTTGTGGCAGTGGATCATGTACTTACCCTGGTGGGGACCGTACTTAGCAATGACCCGTACCGTCTCGCCTTCGGCAAGATAGAAGACATCCTTCCAACCTCGCTCATAGGGAAGAGGTGGTCTTCCGTTGCGATCGAGCATCTGCAAATCGACTAGATGAACGTGTACGGGATGAAACCAGCTACCCATAGGGTTAACAAAACTCCAAATCTCTACGTCGCCCACACTCGGATTGGCCTCTACCCGGTTTTTATTCCACCCTCTGCCATTGATTAACCACTGCCCGTTGCTGCGCTGAAACCTGAATTCTCTAGTTCGAACTGCTGAAGATACTGGAATGGGCTGCACAGGACGTAGCGTACTAGGGATAGAACTGTCGTCACTCTCTTGACGCACAACATCAAAGCGCATGACCACACTCGTTCGAGCGTCGCGGTCTACATTATTGTCAGCTCCGAGATTTCGCAGCACGACTTGGGTGCCAATTGGGTATTTAGAAAAGTCGATGATGAACCCATAGCGTTCTGCTATCCCGATTCGCAGGGTTTTTGTCTTTATCGGTTCACTGAGGAGTCCAGCATCGGTGCCAATCACAATCAAGTCATCACCCGTACTCAGTGAAAGACCGTAAGAACGTGAAGCCGATGCGTTTAAGGCTCGGAAGCGGTACTTACGGTTGGCTACTTCCATCCGGGGCCATGGAGTACCATTGACGAGGACAATATCGCCATAGAGACTTTTTTGACCTCGGTCGTCAAAAATCAACGACCCATCCGTGGCGAATATCTTATCCTGAATAATTAGCGGCACATCGTACTCCCCTTTAGGTAGGGGCAGACTCTGGTCAAAGTCGTCATCAACAATATACATGCCTGCCAGCCCCATGTAGACGTTTCGAGAGGTCTTGCCGAGAGCATGATCGTGATACCAGAGTGTAGCGGCGCGGTTGTTGGGATAGATGTAATCCTTGTAATAATTTGGAGGAATGAAGTCCTCAGCGTAGCCATCGTACTGCGGTAGCGAAGCCATACCATGCAAATGGATTACTGTCCGTGTATCCAACTTATTGATGAAGCGGACAACTGATTGCCGAGGTCGCATTTGCCTAATTGTGGGGCCGGGAGTTATGCCGTTATAGCCCCAGATCTCTGTCTTGAGTCCAGGCAGAATCTCAACCTGGGACTTCTGCATCGTGATTTCGTAGTAATCAGTTGTTGCATCGCTGCGTACCGGATTGAGGACAGGTGGTGTGCGAAAGGGAACCTGAAAGGGCTTGATTTGCGGACTAAATTGGGCAAAAGCAGGGCGTTGAGACCCTAGAGGCAAAAGCAGGGTTCCACTCCCAATCAACCCAAGTTTGATTGCCTCTCGTCTAGTAATTTTCATGCTGCATTTTCCTGGAAATCACATATGCCGACTCCAGTCTATGCAGTCGCCACTCTATCGTCAGATAGCTGTTAATTTAAATTTTGTTACTTACTTAATGAGAAACAAAAGTTTTTTGTAAAAAAGCCCCCCATTGAGGGGAGCTTTTCTATTGCCTTTAATCGCCCGTTAAGCAAGAACGGCTATAACAGGACACTTCCTAGCGAATCACTTAAGCAGGCTTCGCTTGTGTTCTTTTCTCAAGTAGGCGGATAATCGAAGCTTTTTCCAGAATTCCTACTAGCACACCGTTGGCACGAACGACGGGTAGTTCCGTTAGCTTTTCTTTTTCCAAGAGCATAATAACTTCCAACAGTGTTTGCTCAGGTTGAACTGTTGTAGACAGATCAACCGGCTTCATCAGTTCTCTGACTTGAGTAATTGGCCAGTTGGAAGTGGGGATGGCTTTCAAGTCATCGACGACGATCGCACCCATGAGTTGACCTTCTTCATCGGTAACTAAGAACCTGCGCCATTCAGCTTTACCAATGATGTAGTTGTTGGCAAACTCCCTCAAAGATAGATCGGCTGACACAATCGGGCTGTCGGAAGTCACGGCATCTTCTGCTTTCAAATCCGTCAGCTTTTCTTGGACAGAAGCAGATTGAGCAGACCGACCAGCATTTTGCAGTAGGAACAGACCGATTAACAGAGTCCAGAAACTACCAATATCGCTGATTCCCAAAATTGCGAGTAACCCGAGGCCGATCGCAATCCAACCCAGAAACTGACCAGCGCGGCTGGCAAAGACGACGCCTTTATAGGGATTACCAGTGATCTTCCAAACCAGCGACTTGAGGATATTACCCCCATCAAGAGGTAAGCCAGGAATTAGATTGAACAACGCCAGTACCAAGTTGATAGAAGCCAGCAGACTGATCATTGCTGCCAATGGGCCTGAGATACTGGTACCGACGCCAATAACTGTGAACAGAGCGAATAGCACCAGGCTGACGGCCGGGCCCGCGATCGCAATCCAGAAAGCTTGCGCTGGATTTTCTGACTCTTTCTCCAGGCTAGCTAAACCACCAAACAGAAACAGTGTAATTGACTTAACTTCAATTCCTTGTCGGATTGCCACAAAGCTGTGTCCAAGTTCATGGGCCAAAACTGAGGCGAACAACAACAGCGCAGCGAAAAATCCCAACAGTAAAGGAGCGATTCCCCCTAAGTAAGGAAATTGAGCGCTTAAAAGATTACCGAACTGCAATGTCACCAAGCCTAGGACAAGAAACCAAGATGGATTCACATAAAAAGGAATCCCAAATAAATTACCAACTCGAATACTGCCGTTCATACGGACTACCTCTTTTTTATAGCTAAGACGTTTTATTATTCTCGTCTCTTTCTATGGATCTATCGTAACGAAATGTAAAACACAGTTTCATCTATCAACTGTCGTAAAATCCGTCTCTTGGAGTTCGGTTTTGAGTATAAAGTGTTATTTGCTGCATCCCTCTTAGGCTCGGCATAATAAAATAAGCACGGCTCTTCATACCTTGAGCAGCATCAGGTTTCTAGAGCAGAAGGGCATTCCCAATATTGATAACTATTAAGATTATGTCTGTCTTTGAAACCAAAATCACTCGCTTGTACCACCAAGAAGACATCCAGCAAATCCTCAATTTGGCGATCGCACGTCAGTCTAACGGAGGAGAATTTTCCCGTGATCAGCTCGTAGAAATTGCTGCCGAACTAGGTATTTCAACCCAGACGCTCCTAGAGGCAGAACAGGAGTGGCTAGTCCGGCAAGAAGAGCGGCAAAAGCATCGTGACTTTAATCTCTATCGGCGCGGTCAATTAAAGAAACGTTTTGGGAAATATTTAATTGTCAATAGTTTTTTGGTTGGACTGAACCTACTGAGTGCAGGCAGCCTTTCTTGGTCTTTATATATCTTATTGTTCTGGGGGCTGGGGCTTGGACTCAGTGCTTGGAATACTTATCAGTTAGAGGGCGAAGAGTACGAACGAGCCTTTCAAAAGTGGTATCGCAGACATCAGCTCACAAGCTTCGCACAAACAACTTATACCCGCATTAACAACTGGCTGAAGTCGGCAAGCTGAAGTGAACATTAACTTTCTTGCTGCTTTTTTTTTACACAAGGCTGTGGTCATCTACTCTATCAAAGCCTGAACTCCCCTGTGTTCAAACCTGTTGTCTTAGCTCCCGCGCTGTTTGATAGCCAATCAGATGATGTTTAAAGGTTGATGTATGCAACCATAGGCTACGCTCCCGGTCAGGGTCAGATTCATAGCAGGGGAAGAAATACCAACACATATGTATTTTGTCCATACCTCATACCAAATCCGGGTTAAATACCCCTTTTTTGGTGGGAACAAGGCAGATGGCAGATAGCAGAAGGAAAAAAGACTTCAGCCGAAAAGGGGGTTATCAAGGCGGAGTTGGCATCCTTTATGGTCTTAAATCGTGAGCGACTCTTTATAAAGAAAAAGTAAAGATTCTAATATCAAGCTCTGCTAAGTTGTATTAATTAATACAGACTTAAGTTTATCTATTGCAATCAAAAAAAAATATCAGCTAATTGGCGTAAGCAATTTCAGTAATATTGCGGAAGAAATTGCTTCTAGGCAAAGAAGAAAATTTGAGCTTAATAAAGTTTGTTTTCAAAAGTGGTGCTGATGAGTCTACTAGGTCAAGAAACAGTGTTATGCATACCTAACGGAGTTGATAACAGTGCTGAGACGAAAGTGCTGTTAGCGGAACCGAGTGTAGCCCCTGCCGAGTTGAAGCCCCCCCATAAAGGGCGAGGTATTAGCCATCTCCGATTGAGAGATTCCGCCCACAAGGGGCGGATTAAGCAATCTGAAGTTGATGGAACCAAACTCAGCACTCAGCATTCAGCACTCAATACTGAGTTTGGTGAATATAGAGTGGTTTCACCATTGAGAATTCCAATTCCAGTGGGAGAGTACACTCAGACTCCCGTTGTCGTTTACTTTTACAGTGACAGATGGATTCCGATTACGTGTTTCTGCTTGGCTGAGGCTATTGCACTTTACCGTAAGGCCTTGTCTTTGGGTAAGAAAATTCTTGTGTACCCTCCTGATTTAGACGAGACTACACAGATCTGGAGCGAGAAATCCCTAGAAGTCGCGCAGTAGTGGTACAGATTTAACCTCTTCGCCGTCTTTCACTTCCCTATTCGCACTTTTCAGTTGGAGACAGATGCTAGCCGCAGTAAAAATAAGCGCCAAGTCTCTTCAAGTTTAAAGTTTGTAGGATGCGTTGCTCTTGAGTAACGGACTCATGTCAATGGAGCAACAGTCATCTAGTGAGTTACGGCTACGTCACACCCATCCTACAACCTGTCTCCTGGCTCCCAAACTAAGCTATTACACATTTAACTTGCATATATTACCTGATAGTTTTTTGTCTTCTGTCAGTTGTCCGTCAGGCGAAAGCAACTGACTACTGACAGAACACCCGCGTCTAAACTACATAGATTAAATGCACAGCAGCTTATCAATTTAGGCTGCTCGTTTGACCATTTTCCGGTTGCCATGAGCTTCAGCCTGGAAGCAAGCCTCCTCAAGTATGAGAGGAAACCTGAAAGACCCATTGTATTAGTAGGGTTGCGATCGCCATTTTAGCTGTCATCTGTGGAGCTGATAGCTGGGTAGCCATTGCAACCTATGCCTGTTCAAAGCGAGGCTGGCTGGAACAATTATCTGCCCTCGCCGAATGGCACACCCTCCCACGATACCTTGGCTAGGGTATTTGCTCGCCTTGACCCAAAGTAATTACAGCAAAGTTTCGAGCAGTAAATAATCAAGTAAACCTCTCTTTAGATAGATATTTTTATCAATAGTTCTAATATTTGTTTGTACAATATTGTGCAATACTTTGGATAATCTTTCCTAATAAATCTGAAGTATATAGGAAACCCCAAAAATTAGGTGAGTTTTGGCTAATATTACTATTAGTAGATTGCTTAAAACTCTTAAAAAATGAACAATATTTAAGTTGGAAATTTTTTAGTTTTATTGAGATTAGTAACTTTATTGTGCTTTTAAAGAAAAAGTTACAAATTTTAAAGTTTTCAGCTCTAACAACAACCAATAAGCCTTGGTATGACATATTGTGGCATCCCAAGAAAAAAGAGAAGGAGACAGCCGTGCAAGTGGAGGTATTTGCCCACCAAATCGCAGCCTTGGGTGAGCGTTTGACCTGGCTACACCAAAACAAAAACGTAAACCAATTGCCTTTGTCGCCACAAAATTGGCTGGAGGATGTCTTTGAGGAAGTCAGCACAGCGTTGGAAAAACTATACCTAACCCAGGAAGAACTGCTCCGGCAAAATGCAGAGCTATGCCTTAGAGAGCAGGAGCTTTCCGACTTTGTCAACAATGGAGCGATTGGTCTGCATTGGGTAGGAGCAGACGGATATATTCTGTGGGCAAATCAAGCTGAGTTGGAGCTTCTCGGCTACTCACGGGAGGAGTATATTGGACACCATATCAGTGAATTCCACGCTGACAAAGAAGTAATAGACGACATCCTCAGGAGGCTAAAAGCCAACGAGACGTTGCATGATTATGAAGCCAGACTGCTGTGCAAGGGCGGCTCGATCAAGTACGTCCTAATCGACTCAAATGTGTTCTGGAAGGACGAGCAGTTCATCCACACCCGATGCTTTACACGCGACATTACCGAGCACAAGCGAACACAGACAGCTTTGCAGGAGAGCCAGCACCAGCTACAGACGCTCTTGGATAACTCCCCAGCAGCCATTTATGTAATAGATGATCACAACAGACACCTGCTGGTCAACCGCCGATATGAAAACCTGGTTTCCATGAACACAGACCAGTGTTTAGGCAAAAGCATATACGATATTTGGCCCGATGAGATAGCTGATGAGTTTGCAGCTAATAATCTAAGAGTTCTTGAAGGTGGAATTCCTATAGAGGTCGAAGAGGTTGCTCCTTACGACGATGGAATGCACACCTATATCTCTATCAAGTTTCCTTTACACGATGCCAGTGGTGTTCCTTATGCAGTTTGTGGCATCTCCACTGACATCACCGCTCGCAAACACGCAGAGCAGAAGCTAAGGGAGAACGAAGAGCGGTTTCGCTCTTTGAGTGCTTGCTCGCCAGTGGGCATTTTCCTGACAGATATTGAGGGTCGTTGCACCTATGCTAACCGACGGTGTCAGGTGATCTGTGGCTTCACTCTTAAAGAGGGCTTGGGAGAGGGTTGGTCAAGATCGATACATCCAGAAGACCGCCAGAGGGTATTTGCAGATTGGTTCCAGACTACTCGTAACGGTCGCTCCTACTCTGACGAGTTTCGTTTCCAGACCAAGGAAGGAAGCGTTCGTTGGGTTCATGTCCGGTCATCCCCTATGTTCTCTGACAAGGGCGAACTGATTGGTCATGTTGGCACAGTCGAAGACATTACTGAACGCAAACAGGCTCTTGAGCGACTCAGAGAAAGTGAGAATCACTTGCGGACAATCATTGAAACCCAACCGGAATGCGTCAAGCTTGTGGCATCTGACGGCACTCTACTGGATATGAATGCTGCTGGTCTGACCATGATTGAGGTAAAAAGCGCTGAGGCTGTTATTGGTCAGTCAGTCTATTCCTTGATTGCTCCAGAGCATCAAGAGGCATTTGTTGCTCTCAATGAGGATGTTTGCCAGGGCAACAAAGGCACCCTTGAGTTTGAGATTATCGGATTGCAAGGTTCCCGTCGATGGCTGGAAACTCATGCTGTCCCCCTGCGTCGTGAATCGGATGGAACGCTAGTACAGTTGGCAGTCACTCGTGACATCACTGCTCGCAAACAGGCAGAAGAAGAACTCCGTCAGTTGAACACTGCCCTGGAAAATGCCGTGGAGGGAATCTCGCGGCTGGATAGCCAAGGGCGCTACATTGCTGTCAACAAAGCCTATGCCAGTACACTGGGTTACCAGCCGGAAGAAATGATTGGTATGTCATGGCAGCCGACTGTCCATCCTAACGATCTGCAAAAGCTGGTAGATGGCTACCAACAAATGCTTAAAGCTGGCAAGACGGAAGTAGAAGCAAGGGGTTTACGGAAAGACGGTTCTATCTTTTATAAGCAAGCGGTAATGGTCGCCGCTTATGATTCGCGAGGGCAATTTATCGGTCATCACTGCTTCGTGAAAGATATTACTGAGCGTAAGCAGGCTCTTGATGCTATAAAACAAGCGAAAGAAGAGCTGGAAATCCGAGTTGAGGAGCGTACTGCTGAATTAAGGGTTGCCAACGAGCAATTGTTGAGGGAGATTGCAGAGCGGAAACGGGCGGAGGTGGAACTAGAGCGATCGCTTTCTCTACTGCGCGGAACCCTTGAAGCTACTGCTGATGGCATTATTGTCAGCCAAAACGGGAAACACATAGCGACCTGCAATCAAAAGTTTGTCGAAATGTGGAGCATCCCCGAATCCGTCATCACCTCACGAGAGGTCGAGCAATTGGTGCCCTTAATTTTAGAGCAGCTAAAAGACCCCGAAGCCTTTCTTCGGCAAACACAGGACTTGTTATCCCAAGCGGATGCAGAAGCTTACGGTATCTACGAGCTCAAAGACGGAAGAGTTTTCGAGCGCTATTCACAGCCTCAGTGGATGGGAGGAAAGATTGTTGGGAGAGTTTGTAGCTTTCGGGACATTACTCAGCGCCAGCAGGCAGAAGCGGCATTGCGGGAGAGCGAAGCGCGTCTGCGGAAGGCTCATGATCAGCTAGAAATCCGAGTTGAAGAACGTACCGCTCAATTAAGCCAAGCTATAGCGAGATTTCAAGAATCAGCGTGTCGGGAAGCGCTGCTCAACCGACTTGCCAGTCAGATTCGCAACTCCCTTGCCCTAGATACTATCCTGGAAACCGCCGTACAAGAAATCTACAACCGATTAGAAATTGATGTATGCGTCTTTGCCTGGTATGCCAAAGACGGCACTACGCCCGGATGGGATGTCGTTAAAGAGGCAAAAAATCCAGATTTGCCAAGCTTTCTGGGCTTATACCCATTGGAAAGCTGGCGTCCGTTCAGCTGTGAGCTTTTCAATCAAGAACAGTTTCTAGTCGATCGCGTCACCCAGACTGATGATGCAGTGCCGCAAAGGTTACTGCCTTTTGGTACAGAGGATCTATTATCGCTACCCATTGAAACACAATCGGGTAAGCTAGGTACCCTTACCTGTGGTCGCTTGGACTACAAACAATCTTGGACAGATGGGGAACTGGAACTACTACAAGCGGTTGCCAACCAACTAGCCATTGGTATTAACCAAGCGCAACTCTACGAACAAAGTCGCATCGTTGCTACCACTGCCCAAACCAAAGCGACTCAGCTTGAACTTACCCTGCACGAACTTCAACAAACTCAAGCTCAACTTATCCAGTCCGAAAAAATGTCCTCTCTTGGGCAGCTAGTTGCCGGTGTCGCCCATGAAATTAACAACCCTGTTAACTTCATCTACGGCAATCTCAGCCATATCAATCAATATACACAAGACTTGCTTGAGCTGATTCGACTCTACCAGAAATACCATCCTCGTTCAGCATCAGAAATCCAAGCTTTAGCGGAAGCAATTGAGCTTGATTTCATCCAGGAAGACTTGCCCAAAATCTTGTCATCGATGGAAATAGGAACCGATCGCATCCGCCAGATTGTCTTATCGCTGCGGAACTTCTCGCGCCTGGATGAAGCCGAAAAGAAACGGGTAGATATTCACGAAGGTCTTGATAATACTCTGATGATTCTCGCTCACCGCCTGAAAGCCAAACAACCCGAATATCCAGATATCCAAGTCATTAAAAACTACGGAAACCTGCCTAAAGTGCAGTGTTATGCTGGACAACTCAATCAGGTGTTTATGAATATCCTGAGTAACGCGATCGAAGCGATCGAGGAAGATAATCAAGGAGGCTCTCTTGAAGATATCCAAAAATATCCCCGCACCATTCAGATTCGCACCAACATTAATGACAGCAATCAAGTAATAATTCGGATTTCTGACAACGGGCCCGGTATGACGCAGGAAGTACAGCGAAGGCTTTTCGATCCGTTCTTTACGACAAAACCTGTCGGGCAGGGTACAGGTTTAGGAATGTCCATTAGCTATAAGATTGTGGTAGAAAGACACAGCGGTCAATTGGAATGTATTTCAGCACCAGGCCAGGGAACAGAGTTCCTAATTTCCATTCCAATTCAGCAGCAAGAGAACTCAGTTTGACCCTGCCAACAACTCTGCAAGAGCAATTTGGGCATAAACGCCCGAAGAACTCAGGACTCTAAATTTCCGGATTCTTAGACCTTGGGCAGATAGATATTCATACAACTAAATCCACACTAGGGGTGAAGTCATAGGGGAAGGAAGGTGGCAGGGCAAACGGAAGATTGGAGCGGTGTCTCAAAGCCGCCGAGGCGAGTCAGCTGCTGCTTGCTGAGCAGAGACGCATTAGAAAAGTTCACTATAAGCATTGCTTTAAAGAAAGCGAAACAGAAGATTACTTACTTTTTACTTTTACTTTTTTACTTTTTACTTCCCGAAGGTCGGGCATTAGCTCAACTAACGCCCGATCTCACTTTGGGTGGTGAAAGTTCTATCGTTACTCCTGGCGTCATCATCAAGAACCAACCCGCCGATCGCATTGATGGCGGAGTGTCTAGAGGCGCTAACCTATTCCACAGTTTTTTGGAATTTAATCTCAACTCTGGACAGCGAGTTTATTTTGCATCACCGACTGGGATTGAAAGTATTATCACGCGAGTGACAGGCGCTAACTCGTCCAATATTCTAGGGACGCTCGGTGTTAATGGTTCTGCTAATTTATTTCTGATTAATCCCAATGGCATTTTATTCGGCCCAAATGCCCGTCTCGATGTAAGTGGTTCCTTTTTTGCAAGTACCGCTAGTAGCGTGGTGTTTGCTGATGGCAACTTGTTTAGTGCCACAACTCCTCAAAACCCATCTCTGCTGACTGTCAGCGTTCCCTTGGGAGTGCAATTCGGAGCGACACCTGGACTTTTGCAGGTGCAGGGGTCAAGGCTACAGGTGCCGCCAGGAAGAACCTTGGGGCTGGTGGGAGGTGAAGTGACGCTGCAAGGAGGTACAGTTGAGGCACCTGGCGGACAAATTGAGCTAGGTAGCGTCGCTGGCAATAGTGTAGTGAGTCTGAATCCAACTGGTAATGACTGGCGACTAGGTTATGAGGGTGTGCAGAACTTCCAGAATATACAGCTATCTAAAGGGGCGGTGGTGAATGCTAGTGGTGAAGGGGGGGGTGATATTCAGGTTTGGGCGCGATCGCTTCGACTCGGTGAAGAGTCACGTCTTGAGGCATTGACCCTGGGATCGCAACCCGGAGGGAAAATCATCGTCAACACCTCGGACTCGGTAGAACTGACTGGAACAGGAACTTATCTCCAGGACATAGTACTGTTTTTAACCGGACAAGTTAGACCAGCTGACCTACGCAACGGGTTATTTGCCCTAAGTTACGGTTCGGGTGCGGCTGGGGACGTGGTGATTAATACCCCGTCGTTCATTGCCCGCAATGGAGCGTTTGTTGCCACTTCTACGCTTGGAGAAGGTCAAGGTGGAGATTTAACCATCAACGGCGAGGATAACGTCGAACTGACGGCTTCTGCCTTAATCACTGGCAGTGGAAATGGTAAGAGTGGTGCTGCCGGAGATTTGACAGTTAACACAGGGCGGTTGCTAGCGAGAGACTATAGTGTTTTGGGAACTAGTACCCTTGGAGAAGGTCGAGGCGGAGAATTAGCGATTAATGCCTCTGAGTCAGTGGAACTGGTTGGCAACAATCCGATTCTGATTCTGCCAAATGCTCGCTTTATCACTGGCTTGTTTAGCACTACCTTCGGAAGTGGAGATGCCGGAGATGTGAGGGTGACGACACCGCGTTTATTGGTACGGGATGGGGCAGCGATCGGGGCTAGTACGGCTGGTTCGGGGAAGGGCGGAAATATTACGGTGACGGCTTCTGAGAGTGTGGAATTGATTGGCAAGTCTCCCAATGGTCTGGCACAAAGCGCTTTGGCGGCTACGGCTGAGATGGGTTCGACAGGTCAAGGGGGAAACCTGAGGGTTCAAACCGGACAATTGATTCTTCAGGATGAGGGAAGACTCAGTGTCCGCAGTCGAGGACAAGGGGATGCAGGCAACCTAGAAGTTATAGCTGACTCGATCCGTCTGGATAACCAGGGCAGCATCGCCGCCGCAACGCAAGTAGCAACAGAAGGCGGGAATATTAAGCTGCAAACCCAATCTTTGCAACTGCGCCGTAACAGTATTATTAATGCCGAAGGTGGTGAACGTGGCAATGGGGGCAATATCACGATTGACACTGACATCTTGGTCGCCCTAGAAAATAGCAAGATTACTGCCAGCGCCATTCAGGGAGCTGGGGGAAGTATTAAAATCAACACCCAAGGTTTATTTGTCGATCCAACCAGCAAAATTACTGCCAGTTCCACCTTAGGAATTAATGGTGTTGTAGACGTTAACACCTCAGTTAATGACGTTGAAGTCTCCCTGCCCACTCTGCAAGAGGAATTTGTTAATCCTGAGCAACTAATTGCTGATACCTGTCTGGGGCGTCGTAACTTTAAAGGTGGCAGCTTTACGGTCACTGGTACAGGTGGGTTGCCTTCTACCCCGTATGGTGCTTTCAGTGTTCCCTATGCTGTAACTGACCTTCAGCCGATTTCCGCTAACCACGCCGCTGGTCATAGCGTCGGTACAACGGCAGCCGATAGCGTAGCGGTAGCGTCGTCAGAGGCGTCGGAACTCTCTGAACGTGGTAGCGTCTCCCTCCAAGAGGCACAAGGAATGTTCGTCACCACCGATGGACGCGTGGTTCTCGGCACCATCCCGCAGTTGCAGGCTCTTGCTAAAGCAGAGAACTTAGTCTGCCACTTTCAAGAACAGTCAGCCAATTCAGGGAGTAGGGAGTAAAAGGAAGGTAAAAGTCACAAGTAAAAGGGCAAGAGGTAAAGTTTTTTACGGTTGCTTCTTTACTTTTTTAGCCAAAGATGTTATGAAAGCGAAGCGACTGGGACAAAAAATTTGGCGATGGCGTGGAGTTGGGATTGGGGCTACCGGTGTAGCTGGCATGGTGATTGCCCTGCGACTCGTGGGTCTGTTGCAGTCATGGGAGTGGGCGGCGCTCGATCAATTTTTTCGCTGGCGTCCGTCTGAGCCAACCGAGAAACGTATTTTAATTGTTGGCATTAGTGAATCAGACCTTCGCTATGTTGGGCAGTGGCCTATGAGCGATGCGGTTCTTGCTGAAATGCTCCAGAAACTCAAAGCATTGCAGCCAAGAGCAATTGGTCTTGACCTCTATCGAGATTTACAGGTGAAGCCAGGTATCCAGGCTTTGGAGAAGGTGTTTAGATCTACACCGAATTTAATTGGGATTCAAAAAAAAGTTGCAGATAGAACAAGCGATGCCACCGCACCGCCGCCAGTGTTGAGCCAGCTGGGACAGGTGGGTGCGAATGATGTGGTGCCAGATGCTGATGGCAAAATCCGTCGTGGCTTGCTATTTCTCACTCCTAAGGAAGAGCCTCCTTTACCTAGCTTAGGGCTGAAGTTGGCTTTGATGTACCTGGAGCATCAAGGTGTTACCCCAACTGGCGATGCCAACGGATTTATGAAGTTGGGCAAGACTGTATTTGTTCCCTTTGAGGAGAATGATGGCGGCTATATACGAGCGGATGCGGGAGGCTACCAAATCTTGTTGAATTTCAAAGGAGCTGCCCCCTTTGATACCGTCTCAATGATAGATGTGCTCGAAGACCGAGTCCCACCGTCGCTGGTGCGCGATCGCATCGTCTTAATTGGTTCGCATGCACCCAGCTTGAAAGATTTATTCTACACCCCATACAGCAACGATCTGCTCACGACACCTGCACAAACCCCTGGTGTAGAGATTCAAGCCCATCTCAGTGGGATCATCTTGAGTGCAGCTTTAGAAGGGCGTCCCTTGATCCAAACGTGGTCGGAACCGTTGGAAATTTTGTGGATTTTCCTCTGGTCGAGCATCGGTGCAGGGTTAAGTTGGGCTGTCCGTTTTCAAGGCTATAAAACTAACTCTCTCTCACGAACAGCTACTGGTTTGGTGGTAGCGGTGGTCGGGTTGAGCGGCATTTCGTATCTACTTTTTCTTAACAACTGGTGGATTCCAGTAGTGCCGCCCTTAATAGCTCTCATCGGGTCGGCTACTGTGATCCTTGGTTATATTGCTCAATTAGAGCGCCAAGATCGGCAAACTGTGATGAATCTATTTGGGCGTCATGTGAGTCCGGCAATTGCTAGAACCATTTGGCGCAATCGCCGTGAGTTACTAAAAGAAGGACGCCTGTTGGGGCGTCAGATGACAGCAACAGTGCTATTTGCAGACCTAAAAGGTTTTACTACCATCGCTGAACAGACCGATCCAGAGACGTTGATGTGTTGGCTCAACGAGTATATGGGTGCGATGGTAGGGGTGGTTCGGAATCATGGGGGCATTGTGGATAAGTTTATTGGGGATGCAATCATGGCAGTTTTCGGTGTCCCTATTGGGCGCACGACACCAGAGGAAATTGCCAAGGATGCGATCGCCGCCGTTCGTTGCGCCCAAGTCATGGCGTCCACCCTTACGACTCTCAATCGACAATGGCGAATTCAAGGACGCCCTACCGCTGCGATGCGAGTCGGCATTGCCACCGGCACAGTTGTAACTGGTAGCCTCGGTAGTTCCCAAAGACTGGACTACACAACGATTGGAGACAGCGTTAATGTGGCAGCGCGGTTAGAAAGTTATATGAAATCAGTTGACAGCGGTATTTGCCGCATCTTGATTAATAAAGAAACTTATCAACACATCCAGGGACAATTCCCCACAAAGTTTATCAGTGAGGAACAGCTCAAGGGGCGCAAGCAGCCCACAGAAATCTATCAAGTCTTGTTGTGATTGTCTAATAAACATTTAACTAAATAGGTAGGGGAGATTCAGCGCTCTTCTATCTAAATAGAGAGGAATTATGTCTTAGAGTTCCTTATTCTAAACCGTAGATAAGCAAGTTGCTTCTTTGCATTGCTACTTTACAACTCCTACACTTCGACAAGGATTCAGGGCGCTCTACTGTTATCAAAAATCTTTAAAACATAGCGCCTTTACTATGCTGACTTCTCGCCTAATGATGAGCGTGGTCACAGCTTCTGCATCCCTGTTCTTGATGCCAGTGACCAATTGGGTAGATGGTCTTCCGAATTACACATTTGCAAGTCCGGCTTTAGCCAGCTTTCCTGAACAAACAGAATCAAATTTTCAGTACAGACCCCCCGAGCGCGGAATACCCAGACGAACCCAAGGAACTGGTACGCGAGGAGGTGAGCCGTCTGAGTCCTTGGAACTAAAATTATTAGTTCCTAACGACCACACAGGACAAACGTTATCGGGTCATCCCACATTTTTCTGGTACGTCTCAGAAATCCCACCCGAACCTGTAGAATTTTCCCTAGTGGAATCAGGAGTTG
Organism: Coleofasciculaceae cyanobacterium; assembly: GCA_036703325.1. GTDB lineage: Bacteria > Cyanobacteriota > Cyanobacteriia > Cyanobacteriales > Coleofasciculaceae > DATNPI01. The sequence goes on along the minus strand of DATNPI010000447.1, from coordinate 1,866 downwards.
CCCAGCCGATTTTTGTGCAACAGATACAGTTGCAAAAGGCTGGAATTGTGCAGATAGAAATGCCAAAAAACCTGCCAGAACTGGTTCCAGGTAAAGAATACCGTTGGTCTGTTACCTTAGTTTCCAATGCCAATCGACGGTCTAATGATACCTTTGCTCAAAGCTGGATTAAGCGCGTACCAGAAACACCAGCTCTAAACCAACAGTTAGCCGCGGCAAAAGGCGATCGCGATCGCGCTTTAGTTTATGCAAACGCCGGACTTTGGTACGACGCCTTCAAAACCATCTCAACCGCCCAAGCTGCAAACTCCGCCGATTCATCCATCCATGAGGATTTTCTCTGGCTACTCGATCAGGCTGGACTAAAGGAAGTAGCAGGGCAAGAACGGCAACGCCTCGCTAGTCAGTAATATCAGGCTCATAACCCATGACTAGTTGTAGTTATAGCCATTCTCTTTGAGAATTTACCGACAGTTGGACAATGCAGTATACATACACCATACGGTGCTTGTAAGAGTATTATTGTGGCCTTACAAGCACCTGTATTGAACCTGAATGAAAACCGATGTAAGATGCACCAACAATCTAAAAAATTCCGCGATCGCTCCAACTTGAGTGGCAACAGAAGGATCTGAATGGAAGCTTTGAACCAAAAGCAGAAATTCACTTCTTTGTGACCAGCCGAGTCGGAGCTTCTATGGGCATACTGGAAGAAGGAGGGCAGTTGCAACGACTCCCTACCAATTCCCTTAAAGTTGACTAAGCAACGATGAAGCGTAAATCTAGACCCACGAGCATCCCTAGAGAGAAAGTCCCAAGTTCTCAGCCCTCTTTCTTGAGCAACCTCAACTACACTTCTCTAGCAATTTTTGGGGCGATTTTTGCCCTGGGAGTTGGGATTGGCATTGCTTTTAGCTCCACAGCGAGTCTCAACCCGGAAAATGTGGCTTCCCGTGAAGTGATTGACCGCAGTGCACCGAATCCTGAGCTTTGTGTTCAGTACGGAGCTAGCGCTATGGTCACCGATATGCGTGTCTTCGTGACGTTGAACCCGTTTAATGTCTACGTTACCCAGCCTAGTATGCGACCTGGGTGTGTCTTGCGTCAAAATAACTGGGCACTTCTAGAGCAGAAGAAACTGGTGACAGCAGATCAGGTGGGGGATTGCAAAAGGCGGATGAATACGTTTGGCTTCACTGGCAACCTGGAGAGTTCACCTGATATCAAGTGCATCTATCAAAATGAAGCTGCTGATAACTTCTTCCTCAACCAACCCGGTTCAGTTGGTCCGAAACCGGAAACGAATAATTTTTAACTAACTGTGAGGGAGTCGGGCCCAGAGCTATAAGTCCCACACCAGCCTTAACGGTTTAGAAGCTGCGATCTTGTAGGAATCGTAAACCCTCCTCAGCGGCAACGCATCAAGTAGGAGTTAGACACCATGTGCTTTAAGCGAAGCGCACAACGAAGAACGAAAATCTCTCCCCCCTAGCCCCCAGCCCCAGTCCCTAGTGGCAGTATTTGTGGATTGCAAAATTTGCATATATGGAGCAATATTTTGGGTCTGGCGTCTAATCCAGGATACTCCAAAGTCCAATCGCCCAGAGTCTAAGGGAATGCGGTTCTCAGTGTGCTTAAGGATAGGATATCGCCAGAGCAAGCTACGGATAAAGCGATCGCAATAAATTAAGCAAATTTTCGCTGAGTGGAACTGACCAAAAAGAAGCTAGTGCAGTGCGGCAGAAATAACCCACCCGTTAAAAAAGGTTCAAACGCTTACTGTAAAAGCTTTCTTCCCTTCTGCCTGGTCACTGAGCGTGTCGAAGTGCTGCCTCATGACTGGTCACTGAGCGTGTCGAAGTGCTG
>DATNPI010000387.1:0-6959 GCA_036703325.1 Coleofasciculaceae cyanobacterium | reverse complement strand
ACCTAGGCTAGTAGTCAAACTATTCATCCACTCCTCGAAGCTTTGCTGTAATTGCTTTGGGTCAAGGCGATCGAATACTCTAGCAAACGTATCATGGGAAGGAGTGCCATTCGGCAGGGGCAGAAATTGTTCCAGCCAGTCTCGCTTTGAACAAGCATAGGTTTCAATTGCTACCCAGCTATCAGCCCCACAGATGACGGCTAGGATGGCGATCGCAACGATACTAATCAATGGATGGTGTTTGGTACGGTCGATTCTGGGGTCTTTCAGCTTCCCAAAATACTTAAGGATGCTTGCTTCCAGGCTGAAGCTCATGGTGGCAGGAAAATCGTCAAACGGTCAGCCTCGAATAGTATCACAAGTCTGACCCACATTTAGATGCGTTTACCCTGATCAGATAAGCAAAAAGAGAAGTTAGAGCAAGTAAAAGAAGCTTCGCCTTTAGTGGCAATGATGCACAGATTAAAAGAAGAGTTTCACTCTTTATTTGAAGACAGCAAAAATTTAGGAACCGGAACGTTAAAACTAATTGATTGGTTAAATAAGGCTGAACCCTACTATAAAAAGAGTGTGAAAACAATTAAGCGTTGGTTGCCCCAAATAGTTGGGTATTTTGAGCAGGGAACCACAAACGGTGTAGTTGAAGGGATTAATAACAAACTCAAGGTATTAAAACGTTGTGGATTTGGTTTTAGAAATTTTAAAAGTTTTGAGATACGGGCTTTGCTTTGTTGGCATTTTCCGGTTACTTGCTAATAGTTTAGCATACTAAGTACGCAAGACCCAAAAAACTCTCTCTGGCAGCAGCAGCGACGGAACGAACCAGCCTGAACGATGCAGTTGCGACAGCGAATAATATAGACTCCATCTAAAGCGGCTTCTGAGGCAATGATAGCTTCATTCCTAGAGAAAGAGAAACTCTCATCAGTGATGGAAATACTAAAATATTTACCCACTCATGTAAGAATGCAGAAACCGTCCCACTCTCAGCCCAATCTGGTCAGCTCCTTTCAGGGCACGTTTCTCTCGAAGAGTTGCGGTGACAATCAAGTTAAGTTCCTGCTCAGTCGCCTGTAATAAAGCAACTCTGGTTAAAGCCTTTTCTTCTGCTAAAAAAGGGTTCCGGCAAGCAATTAACCGTTCGCCTGGATAATCAGAACAAGAAAATTCTACTAAGTCTGTTTCATCAAATAACGAGAGTTGAACAGCTTCTTGTTCAACGAGTTTACGAATTTGACTAGCTCTAAGAGCTGTAATCCAGTCTAGTCCCTCAACTGGCTGAAACTCTGCAAAAATCCGGGTATTCGTAATCATGCCTCGGTCGCCGACCAAAACCACCTGTTGTATCCCAAAACGGTGACGTACTTTCTGAATTTGAGACGTTATTGTAGTATCTGAGCTGTTTCCTTCAAACACTTCGGCTGCTATGGGACAACCTCTATTGTCACAGAGTAAACCGAAGACAATCTGTAAAAATCCTTTCTTTTTATCTCGATTATAGCCATATCTGGCGAGAGGGCATTGAGTGCCCTCAAAGTAAGTTGAACTCACATCATAGAGAACTAAAGCCCCTTCCGTCAGATGGGTTTTGGCTAACTCATTTTCGATTAATTCTTGTTTTGAGACCAGCCAATCCATTGCTTCATACAATTCGTCCTCATCCGCTTTTTCTAAGCCCAAGAATTCACTTAAAGACGAAAAGCACGTTTCACTGTTCAATCCTCTAGCTGTGCGTCACTTGGAACTTCAGGTCTTGTATCCGTGCCACTATCATCGCCAAGACTAGAGCCCGTGAGCTCGAATTCTCTGGTGCGATTAGATTGTGCAAAGAAAGCTTTTTGATTGTTCCTAAAACGGCAGCTACATGACCATGAGGTAGACTCCTTTCTACAGAAAAAGGTTCGGAGAGGGTTTCAATGGCTGCGCCGCCTTTGAGAACAATTCTCAAGTTATCAACGACGGTATCAGGTAATGCGAGAGAGGTTAGCTAAAGTTCTTTTACGAATTTTACCCCCTTCACGATAGGACTCGCGTAGGAGGGGGAAATATAGCGAAGCTGTCACCAGGGGCAAAGTAGCACTTAAATTCCCACCCCATGTGCCTTCTGTCCCGTCCAACTGGGTGACACCACACCTGTGGGAAAGAGCGCTCAGTTAATGCTTTTTTTCAGTTTCCTGATAAGATTGTCCACAGTAGGGACAGAACCGAAACTGGAGAGACATAATCGGTTCATTGCAAGTAGCACAACTGGAACGCAACAAACTACCACAGGCAAAGCAGTACAAAGAACGTACCTCAGTCCACATCGGGTCGGGCGGAGTGCCGGGAGTCCAACAACGGGGACAAAACTTCAAAGCTCGGTTGGTTGAAACAGGTACTCCCTTACATACAGCCGACAAATACTCAACAGGAATAGATAAGGCATAAGCTAATCCCCGCTGTGTCTTCTGATTAAGCCTCCTCGTTTTACCTGTCTCTATCTTGCCTAAGCTCTGCAAATGCATCCTGGCTTTAACAGCCAATTCCTTCTGGCTTAGAGAAGCACTGAGACGCAAACGCCGAATATAACTAGCGAGAGATTCATTAGGTTCAGGAGGACTAGCCATTTGAGGAAACGGTCTAAAAAGCTACTAAAAAATCTTTGACATACCTGCAAAATTTTTATTGTTAGCTTCGCTATATTTGGCTCAAAAAGCTGGACTCAATTGGCTCCAACTCTTGCGACAGTAGCCACAGCGTTTCTTCAGCGCCAGGGGCTAGCTAGTTCAACAATTCGCTCTTATGAACTCACCCTACTTCCGTTCTTAAAACAGTGGGGTCGAATGCCAATAGAGCTGCTTGACCGTCAAACCTTAGAAGAATACCTTAATAGCCTGGATAAGATTAAATACACTACCCACAACCGTCATCAGGCAGTCCTGACGGCTTTATTCAACTTTGCGGTTAGTACTGGCTACATCAAATCCAACCCAATCGAAAGACTTCCTTTACGCAAACCTTCCCCAAGCAAGGGAGAACATAGAACTGATGAAGTCATACGTTATTTGACTCCCTCTCAACTTGAAACCCTGTATCGTCAGGTGAGTAATCATCCACGCCTCAACGCTATAGTAAGCCTCCTGCACCGCACTGGAGCTAGAATAAGTGAGGTTTTAGCCCTTAACGAAGAAGATATTGATACCCAATATTGCAAGTTTCAGGTCATTGGTAAAGGCAATCGACGACGCTGGTGTTTTTATAGTAATGATGCCGCTTTATCTGTGCAAAAGTATGTTAAATACTATAGATATTCTGGCTGTCCCGCCCTATTTACAGCGCAACACCCTTTGACCAAACGAGTTACCCGTCTTTCCTACCGGACAGCTCACTCGGACTGGATGAAGATAATTGGTTCAAGTCCAGAATTAAAAGGAATTCGTCTCCATGATTTACGGCATACATTTGCCACAGAACGAGTCGGTCTTATGGGGATAGAAGAACTCAGAGCCTTGATGGGACACCAAAATATTCAGACTACCCTTCGCTACTCACATATTACGTCTTCTCGTGCTGAAGAAGTTGCTAAGAAAGCTTTAAGTTTATTAACAAAACGCTGAGTCTTCCCCTGGGGGAAATAGATAAGCTTAAGAGAAAATTTGCGGCTATCTTAGCTTGATTGTGTCCCTGTTAGCAGAGAATAAGTAATACTCTGCATCCGTAAAGTGAGACTTGATGAAGCGAAATTGGCAGCCGGAAGAACTGATAGAGCATTGGACGTTACTCCCCAACGAACTGGCACTACTGACCAACAAAACTGACCACAACCGACTGGGATTCGCCCTCTTGCTCAAGTTTTTTCAATATGCTGTCCGCTTCCCCAACCATCAACAGGAGATGCCTTCTGCGGTCATTGACTATGTAGCTCTCCAGGTAGGCGTGTCACCCCAACTGTATGAAAATTACGATTGGCAGGGACGTTCAGTCAAATATCACCGCGCCCAAATCCGAGAATTTTTCGGATTTCGTGAAGCAAAAGTTGCTGATGCTGCTTCCTTAACCGAGTGGTTGGCAGCGCAGGTACTAGCTTATGACCTCAAAATCGAATCTCTTCAGAAGGCAGCTTATCAACGCTTACGGGCGTTGAAAATCGAGCCTCCGACTCCTGAACGCCTAGAACGAATTACCCGTTCTGCCATGAGGACGTTTGAGGAACGCTTCTGTGCAACGACGGTGCTTTCATTATCACCAGCAACGATTGAGCGTCTGGACGCGCTCTTGAAACCCGATGTGTCAGACACTGATACTCAAGCGGGGATTGAGGAAAGTTCATCAACGCTCACCACCCCCTTGGCTGCTCTTAAAGCAGACCCAGGCCGGATTGGTCTGGATAGTCTCCAAAAGGAAGTCGCTAAACTGCAACTGTTGCGCCAACTTTGTTTGCCCGACAAGTTATTTGAGCGGGTTTCGTCCAAGGTACTACAAACCTATCGGCAACGGGTAGCTGTCGAACCTCCTCGCGAACTGCGTCGTCATCCAGCCTCACGGCGCTATACTTTCCTGGCGGCGTTTTGTTGGCTGCGAAGTCAGGAAATTACTGACAACTTAGTGGAACTGTTAATTTCCATATCTCAGACTTTAGATGCGGATGAATTCATTGCTTCTTTGCAAGGCAGGATGCAAGAAGCTTTAGCCGAACTAGACCGAGAAATACCCAAGAATCCATCAGTTAAACTTCTCAATAAACATAATGGCTGGATTCGCCTGTCTCCGTTCCCAGCCAATCCCGAACCGACTAACTTAGCCCGTCTCAAGACTGAAATTGAGCGATGCTGGCCTATGACAAGTTTGTTGGATATGCTCAAAGAAACGGACTTAGGAGTCAACTTCACCCAGCATTTCAAGAGTGTAGCCACACGAGAGAATTTAGACCCAAAGGTATTGCAAAAGCGCTTATTAATCTGCCTATACGGTTTGGGAACCAATACGGGAATTAGGCGGTTGAGTTCGGGATTATTGGGGGAAAACTATGCTGATTTGCTCTATGTGCGACGGCGTTTCATTCACAAGGCGCAGTTGAGAAATGCTATTGCTGAGGTAGTTAATGCCACATTGGAGACTCGCAAGTCCCACATTTGGGGAGAAGGGACAACGACTTGTGCCAGCGATTCTAAGAAGTTTGGTGCTTGGGATCAGAATTTGATGACTGAGTGGCACATTCGCTATGGAGGTCGGGGAGTGATGATTTACTGGCACGTTGAGAAGAATTCTGCCTGTATTTATTCCCAATTGAAAACCTGTTCCTCTTCTGAAGTAGCGGCCATGATTGAGGGAGTTTTGCGTCACTGTACGACTATGAAGCTGGAAAAAAACTTTGTCGATAGTCATGGACAAAGTGAAGTGGCGTTTGCCTTCTGTCATCTGTTGGGGTTTGAGTTGATGCCTCGGCTTAAAGGGATTCACCGCCAAAAACTCTATCGCCCACTTCCAGGACAAGCCGATGCTTATCCTAATTTACAGCCTGTTATTACCCGTCCTATCAACTGGGATTTAATTCGTCAGCAGTACAATCAGATGATTAAGTATGCGACGGCATTGCGTTTGGGGACAGCGGAAACCGAAGCGATTTTGAAGCGATTTACCCGTCAGAATTTGATGCATCCAACTTATCGATCGTTGGCAGAATTAGGTAAGGTCATCAAGACGATTTTCCTGTGCCAATATTTGAACTCTGAACCCCTGCGTCGAGAGATTAATGAAGGGTTGAATGTGGTGGAGAACTGGAATAATGCTAACGGGTTTATCTTTTATGGTAAGGGGAAGGAAATTGCTACCAACCGACTCGAAGACCAGGAGATTGCTGTGTTGTCGTTGCATCTGTTGCAGTCGTGTTTGGTGTATGTCAACACTCTGATGATCCAGCAGGTGTTGTCACAAGCCAAGTGGATGGAGTTGATGCAGCCGGAAGATTTGAGGGCGCTGACACCGTTGATTTGGGGTCATGTCAATCCTTATGGGACTTTTCAGCTAGATCTAGAGGAGCGTTTGCTGATTGAAACGGCGGCGTAAGCGAGAGTCGAAACCTTGGCGAGATGGGCGGACACCACGCTACTTTGCCCCTGGTGACAGCTTCGCTATATTTCCCCCTAGGAGGAGGTGCGTGAGTAGCAATGGAACAGAAATGTACGTTAAGCCCACAAAGCTTACAGGCATTGCGTTCTAACCATCAGACTCATTCGGGTCATTCGGGTCGCGTAGAGGACGAAGTTCTCCCCGTTTCAAATGTTCAGCTAAGGCAAACTGGTAACGCCCCAACATATTGATATGCTTGTGTCCTAATGGTGAGAGCCGCGATAGGTCCTCTTCTTTCAGTTCATACCCCTGGTTACTCAGATGCCTTAAGGCAGCATCCATATAGCAGGTATTCCACAACAGTAGTACATTGACTACTAACCCCAGTGCGCCCAGTTGGTCTTCTTGTCCCTCCCGATAGCGTTGACGCACTTCTCCACGCTGTCCGTGAAAAACAGTTCTTGCTAGACTATGGCGACCTTCACCACGGTTGAGTTGGGTCAGAATGCGGCGACGGTAGGTTTCATCATCAATGTAAGCCAGCAGATACAACGTCTTCGCTACTCGACCTAACTCACCAATGGCTCTCGATAAAGTCGAAGGACTACTCCCACCCTGCAAAGTACGCATCAATTCAGAAGCACTGACCGTCCCCAGTTTTAAGGAACCTGCCACCCGAAGTAAATCATCCCAGTTATTGGCGATTAGTTCAGTGTTCACTCGATGACGAGCCAAAGAGTCGAGCGCACCATAATCCGCTTTCGGCTCAATGCGCCAGAAACGAGCCTCGCCGATGTCTGCCAGTCGTGGGCTGAACTGATAACCCAGCAGCCAGAATAGACCGAATACCACATCACTGTAACCAGCCGTATCAGTCATTACCTCTGTGGGTCGCAGACTGGTCTGCTGCT
>DATNPI010000382.1:0-8243 GCA_036703325.1 Coleofasciculaceae cyanobacterium | reverse complement strand
CGGGTGGTGAATCAACTTCGTGCAGCAATTTCTGGTTGAAGTCTATCTTGATGGGGGACTGGGGGCTATAGCACTGAAGAGACTTTCTATGTTTTCAGCACCAATCTGTGTTGGACACTGGGGAGTTCAAGGGCAGTGTGACGGCAAACCTCGTCCCTACGTCTGTAACACTTTCCACAGTAATTTGACCTCCGTGCAAGTCTACACACTTTTTGACAATACTCTTCTGCTCGTTTGCGATCGCTAATATCACGAACAACGACTTGAGTGGCTGGCATCTGTTCGTAGATAAAGGGAAACCCCGCCATCTCTACATCGATAACAGTTCCATCGAGTCTAACAGCCTTCATTTCTATCCACTCGGCTGGTGCCCGCTCTTGTGTAAGCTTTCGCATCCGCTCCTTGACAATTTCCTGATAGTCTGGATGCACGATATCCAGTACGGGTCTGCCAATTAACTCTTCCTGGCTTGTTGCGCCGTAAAGCTTGATGGTCGCGCTGTTGATAAAGACGAATTTCCCATCGCAGTGAATAAAGATGGCATCAGGGCATAACTCCACTAGTTGTCGGTAGCGTTGTTCGCTCTCGCGTACACTCTCCTGTGCCTGCCCACGCGATCGCATTTCTTTGAGCAGTTGTTCATTTGTCTGCCGTAATTCCTGGGTACGCTCTACCACCCGAATTTCCAGTTCTTCCTGACGCTGTTTCAGTGCTTCTTGAGCTAGCTTACGCTCCGTGATGTCTTCTATCAGTCCTTCAATAATCGGTTCAGCTTCCATTGTATTGATAGCTTGGCTCACTGAAATCCAGATAGAACTGCCATCAGGTTGACGTAACTGTACCTCAATTTCCTGGTTCAAGCCTTGGAGTTCCGCTTCTGGCTGTAGGAAAAGTTCTTGCAAATATACGGCTTGGGCTTCCTCCAAAGAACTTACACCCAATAAACGCACAAATGAGGCGTTCCCCTCTATTAGACTTCCATCTAATGTTGAACGAAAAACACCAACATTCAAACGATTCAAGAGAGTCCGTAGGCGCATCTCCAAGCGCTCTGTTCTTCGCTGAGACTCAGCTTGTTGCAAAGCTCTTCGTACTGCAACGGGCAGGCGCATATAATGCTTGGGTGATTTGACGATGTAGTCGTCTAGCCCCACTTTCATCGCTTCAACCGCAATTTCTTGGCTACCGCTATCAGTGAACATGATTACTGGGCAGTCGGGATGGCGAGACTTAATCTCCCGTAAAACCGTCAGCCCATCGTTCCAACGTAGTTGGTAGTCCGTGATGACCAAAGCAAAATTGCCTGCCCTTAAGGCTTGGCTTAAACCTTCTGCTTCGATGATTTCCTCTACTTGTAGGTTGGGAAATTCACGGTTCAATTCACGGTTGATCAAAAGTCGATCATTCGGGCTGTCATCGATAAGAAGGAGGCGGAACATCTGGTCGTTCTGGAAGAAACCAACTTAAGAACGATAGACCAAAGGATAGTTCTGTGTCGGCTATCTTTTGAAAGAATTGCTCCGGACACTGAGTAAAATTCCGTAAGGATTGGGTATAGTTGGTAACAGATTTTTTAGCAGATGTAGCGGTTGAGTTGAGAGTGACACGCATACGTCAACCTATCCGTTATACCACTTAGGTTTGAACTTCCCCAATTTGAATTCGTGAAGCCTTCTTGTTGTAAAGCTTTAAAAATCCAAAATCTAAAATCCAAAATGGTATTACCTATCTGTTGGCAACAGGCGATCGGGAGCTTTCCGTAGCTCTATCCAGAAGCGACTTCCCTGACCGAGTTGCGACTCTACGCCAACTCGACCCCCCATACGCTCTACTCCCTTACGGACAATCGCTAATCCAATACCAGTACCAGGATAAGTTTCAGCACCATGCAAGCGCTCGAAAACGTTGAAAATCCGTTCTTGGTGCTTTGGTTCAATGCCGATGCCATTGTCTTCAACCCACAAGCGTACCGAGTTGTCTGGAGTGGTACGTTGTAGGTTGTATGTTGTAGGTAGAGCATCTTCCCCCTCTCCCTCCTCACTCAAGCTCTGGCTCCCCCTCTCCTGAACCCACACTCGCACCTGAGGCTGCACGCCGGGGGGCACGAATTTGATAGCGTTTGCCACCAAATTTGTGACAACCTGAACTAGAGTTGCGCGATGAGCCATAACATCAGGGAGTGGTTGCTCTACTGTCACCTGAGCATGTTTTTGTTGAAGTTCTGCCTCCAATTGACTCAACCCAGTTGCCACTACAGATGCTAAGTCAACCGCCTGAAGACTAATATCAGTACGACTGAGACGGCTGTAGTCCAGCAGGTCTTGGAGCAGAGTACTCATCTCTTGAGCCGAAGCCCCAATGTAGTGGGTATAGTTCTGACCCTCAGCATCCAACTGATCGGCGTAGTCCTCAAGCAGGGCTTGAGCAAACCCTTGCATCGCTCGTAGGGGCGCACGTAAGTCGTGGGAAACGGAATAAACAAACACTTCCAGTGCCTCATTAGCTTCCTGAAGCGCCGCCGTCCGCTCAACCACTCGTTGCTCCAGTTGGGCAGCGTAGGTTTGCAGTTGTTCCCGCAGTTGAGCTTGCCGAATTGCAACGGCTAGTTGGTTAGCTACCTCAGAGGCAATCTCTTGGTATTCCAACGTAAACGCTGCAACTTGTCTGGCAAACAGGTCAAGTTGACCAATTAACTCCCCTTCCACAATGAGAGAAATGGAAAGGAAACTCCGCTTGCCTTCAGCTAGCTGGTGTTCTTGTAAAGACAGAGGCTGTTCAAGGGTAGCAAGGTCTTCTACGTAACGAATGACTCCTTGTTGCAGCGAAATCTCACTTGGTATCAGATCAGAAAGTGGCACGGTTGCTCCCGCAAACTCTCCATCTAACCCCCCTGCCAGTAGATCAGCTTCGTTAGTTTCAAACTTGAACAGAACGATCGCCACTTGCTCATAAGGCACCACACGACGTAGCCGTGAAAGTGCAGCACGGGCAATCTCTGCCGCAGACTCTGCCCTGAGAATGGCACGGTCAATTTCATGTAAGGCTTCTAACCGTTCAGCAGAGCGATTGATTGCCTCTTGGGTACGCTTGCGATCGCTAATATCAAATCGGATGGCGAGATATTGAAGAGGCTTCCCTTGATCGTCTAAAAACGGAACAATTGTGGTGTATACCCAGTAGAACGTTCCATCCTTGGCTTTATTGTTGATTTCTCCATGCCATACTTGACCCCTAGTAATGGTTGACCAAAGGTTTTGAAAAAATTCTTTGGGATGATAACCGGAATTGATGAGGCGATGAGTTTGTCCTATTAGTTCTTGTCTAGAGTATTGGGAGATTTGGCAAAATTGGTCGTTTACATCGGTAATAATTCCTCTAGCATCCGTTACAGCCAGGATCGCCGCTCGATCTAGGGCAAATTTGACATCTGATAAGTCTTTTAGGAGCTTACGCGATTCTTCCTCGGCTCGTTTGCGATCGCTAATGTCGCGGGTAACTTTGGAGAAGCCGCGCAGATTTCCAGATTCATCTGGTAATGCCGTAATCACGATGCTCGCCCAAAACAGCGAGCCATCTTTGCGTTGCCGCCAACCTTCACCGACAAAATGACCTTCCGTCGCCGCGATTTGGAGTTCTTGTTCAGGATTGTGGCGCTCAACGTCTTCTGCTCTAAAAAGAACTGAGTAATGCCGACCGAGAATTTCAGCCGCTTTATACCCGTTAATCCGCTCGCCTCCAACGTTCCAAGTTGTAATGTGTCCATTGGGGTCGAGCATGAAAATGGCATAATCTTCCACACCTTCCACGAGCAGGCGGTATTGCTCCTCACTTTCCTTGAGGGAAGATGCGATCGCCTCCGTGCGCTGCTTTGCCTTCTTCAATCCCTCGCTCAACCAACTAATCAGCGCTCCCTCCACTAGAAATATGCTTATCCGAACCACTTCGCCTACCGCAGTAATGTTCAGGCTAAAGAACGGTCGAATAAAGAAATAGCTGCCGATTAAAACACTCAGGACAGTCGCAAACAACCCCGGTTTCAAGCCGCCATACCAAGCGCTAACCATCACTGGCATGATAAAGACCAACAGAGGAGCATCTTCCCCAAGGAGCGGTGCCAGTAGGCAACGGAGTAGAAACGCCGCTAAGGTTGCTAGCACAGCAACACTATAGCGTGATAGTAACAAACGCTTAGCTTCTGGCATCTTCGTAATGTGCAGCCTTTACCAATTTATGTTAGCGATCGCTTACCCTTAGCAGATAACTAACAACCAACTTGTTCTGTGAGCGTGAATTTTTCTGAAGCCGAAATATCGTCCCTGCTGATTACTGGAGTAAATAACTAATGAAAGTACTTGTTACTGGAGTCGCTGGATTTATTGGCTATCACTTAGCACAGCGCTTGATAGCAGAGGATATACAGGTTTACGGCATCGACAACTTGAATGACTATTATGATGTGAAACTGAAGAAAGATAGATTAGCTCAGTTGCATCCACAAGCTAAATTTACTTTCGAGTTCCTGGACTTAGCGGAGCGCGATCGCATGCTCCAGATGTTCCAAGAACAGAAATTTGACTACGTCATCAACCTGGCCGCTCAAGCTGGGGTGCGCTATTCCCTGCAAAATCCCTTTGCCTACGTAGACACTAACATGGCAGGTTTTGTCAATTTATTAGAGGGATGTCGCCATACTCAAGTCAAACATCTGGTATTTGCCTCTTCCAGTTCTGTCTACGGTGCCAACACCAAAGTTCCCTTCGCCGTCACCGATAACGTCGATCATCCAATTTCGCTGTACGCTGCTAGCAAAAAAGCCAATGAGCTATTCGCTCATGTCTACAGCCATCTCTACAATTTGCCAACAACTGGGTTGCGCTTCTTCACCGTCTACGGTCCTTGGGGACGACCCGATATGGCTTACTTCAAATTCGTCAAAGCGATTCAGGAAGGTAAGCCTATCGATGTTTACAACTTTGGCAAAATGAAGCGCGACTTTACTTACATTGATGACGTGATTGAAGGGGTGTTTAGGGTGATGTCTAAGCCTCCCCAAGGCAATTCAGACGCCAGTACAAACTGTTCTGAGACATCAACAAGCAATGCACCCTACAAGCTTTACAACATTGGCAACAACAGTCCAGTTGAGTTGATGACCTTTATTGAGGTGATTGAAAAAGCCGTTGGCAAAACAGCTCAAAAGAACCTACTACCGATGCAACCGGGCGATGTACCCTGCACTTATGCTGATGTGGACGCTCTGATTAAAGATGTAGGATTTAAACCTGGTACAACCATTGATGAAGGTATTTATCACTTCGTTGACTGGTATCAGGACTACTACAAAAATTCCTAATTTCTACGGCGATATGTAACCGCGTCAAAGGCTGGTTGCTAGCGTGTTCTGCGATCAAGAGCAGCGTTGAGCGATCGCTTGTAACTCTAATCCTTCAGGATAGCTGCCTTCAGCTTTAATGCCCTTGATTTCAGCCTCTGTGATCGGTAGATTCAGTTTCTTGGCAAGAGCGCGGACAATGTCACCCCGGTCAATAACTCCGGCGACAGTTCCCGCAGGGGAGAGAACGGTTATGCGACTCAGCTGACGAGCTTCCAGAGTGTTAATTACATCCACTAAGGAGGTCTTTTCCTCAACCGTAGGGATTTCTGATAAGGAGCGCACCATACTCTCAAGGTTCTGGGTTTCCCAGTGACTGCGCTCTATACCATTTAAGTCTTCAATAGCAACTAGACCCCGATAACGTCCATTAGCTGCGGCATAGTAAGGCATCGGTGTCTGGATGTCTGCCTTGCTGTACTCATCGGCAAAGGAACGCAGTGTCTGATTGGCATCCACTACACGAAACTCACAGGTCATTGCGTCTGATGCTACAAGCTGGACTAAGGTTTCTTGCAAAGTTGTCAATCGGTCGTAGGCGGTAGCATTACGGAAAACAAACCCGCCAATCAAGGCAAGCCAAACTGCCCTCCACTGGCCCGTCAGCAACACCAGTAGCAGCCCCACTGCCACCCCTAACCCACCTAAAGCAATTCCTGTTTTTGCCGCCCAACGGACACCCTGAAGTTGGTTACCACTCAGCTTCCACACAGCGGCTTTCAATACTTGTCCACCATCTAGAGGCAAGCCAGGAATTAAGTTAAATAGTGCCAAGACTAAGTTGATACTGGCAAGGTTTGAGGTTGCTTCCTGTCCCCAACCTGAGTTCGGTAGCGCCTGAGTCAGCAGATAAAATAGTCCAAATAGCGTCAAGCTCACTGCGGGTCCAGCGATCGCAACTTGAAAGGCTGCACCGGGAGTTTTCGATTCCCGCTCAATGGAAGCTACCCCACCGAAGACAAACAGAGTAATGGAGTTAACTTTAATGCCTTGCGATCGCGCCGCTAAACTGTGACCCAGTTCATGTAAGACTACTGAACCAAACAACAATAGCGCCATCCCCAATCCGACACTCCAGGCTAAAACTGACCGGAAGCTAGGGTCGAAATAGCGCGTATTGATAAACGTTACGAACGCTAAGATAAAAAACCACGATGCGTCTAAAAATAGCGGGATTCCTAATAAAGAGCCAATTCGCAAACTTCCTTGCATCAAATGCTCCTTAGCTTCGACTGTTGACTGAAAAGAGGCTAGGGACTAAGGGGAGAAAAATTTGGACGCCCAGGTTGAGCAGCTAGGTGCTCGCTCTCTGGGCGTCTGTCCAAGTCTATTATCCTTTCTCGGGAATTGTTGTTACGTAAGGAGACCAGCGTTAGTCAGCCCCAAAGTAGCACCAACCCCCAAGATATGACCGATGCTGATACCTGCTAGTAATTCAGGCAAGCCAAAGTTTTTCCCCAGAAATGGCTCTAACAAAGGCAGGGAAGGGCCCCTTCCTTTGTGTTGAATTCCAATGCGAGCAATGATGATGCCAAGAATGATGCAAATATTCATGACCAGCGACCCGCTCCAACTCCAGGTAGTGGTGTCGGCGACAGTCGGCTGTACTGCGGCTAGTAAAATTGAATTAATTGAATTAATCAAGTTTTCTGCTCCTGTAGTAACGAACTTAAATACCAAGAGGATAATAGAAGGCTACCGAGAAACGGCTATTCTCCCTTCTCTCTTGAGAATGATTGCCGTTGACTACCGTTAAATAGCCCCCGCGTTGGTAAGACCTAAGATGATGCCAGCACCAAGGATGTGACCAAAGCTTCCTGTCGCCAAGAGTTCAGGGATACCAAAGCCTCTCAAAATGTCAGGCTTAGAACCCGGTAAATTGGGACCCTTGCCAGCATTCTGGATGGCAAAGCGACCAATTACAAAGGCAAACAGGTTAGACAAGATCATTACCAGCCCTATGGTAGGCGTCCACTCCGGCGTTGCTGGAACAGTCACTTGGGCAGCAGCTAATAAAATTGAGTGAATCACGTAATCTTCTCCTGTGTTGATAAACTGATACAAACTAAAAAATCATAAAAAGCTCCCGGTATGAAATTCTCAACTTGTTTTAAGAATTAACACTCTAACCAGCTGTTTCGATACAAAACGCAAAGATTAGCTCAGGTTCAGTACAGACGCATAATCTTTGATTTGGGGGTGGAGGATGTCAACAGCTCAGGACAATTGAACATGCGGGTCAAAATTTGCGGTATTACTAAACCAGAGCAAGGTCAGGCGATCGCGCAACTGGGAGCAACAGCACTGGGATTTATCTGTGTGCAAGCCTCTCCCCGTTACGTAACATCAGGGCAAATTAAGGCAGTGGTAGAACAACTGTTGGTGCCGATTGACCGAATTGGCGTATTTGCTAATGCGAGTGCCGAAGAAATCTGCCAGATTGTTACCGAGGCAGGTTTGAGTGCAGTCCAGTTACACGGCAGTGAATCTCCTGAATTTTGCGAAGCACTGCGTGAATCTCTGCCTGGGGTCGAAATTCTCAAAGCACTGAGAGTGAAGACGCCAGAGTGTCTAAATCAAGCGGATACTTACGCTAGTTGTACGGATACCTTGCTGCTTGACGCTTACCACCCCCAACTACTTGGCGGCACTGGCAAAACGTTAGATTGGGTAACCCTACAACAATTTCGTCCCACTTGCCAGTGGTTCCTCGCCGGTGGCTTGACACCGGATAATATCTTAGATGCTCTGAGCGGACTGCAACCTAGTGGAATCGATCTATCTAGTGGTGTGGAGCGATCGCCTGGAGATAAAGATTTAGACAAAGTCACCCAACTGTTTGAGAGACTGC
>DATNPI010000364.1:0-4120 GCA_036703325.1 Coleofasciculaceae cyanobacterium | reverse complement strand
AGTGTCGCCATCTAGATCTTGGTAAAGATGAGGGGTAGAGGGAGTGTTGATACCCTGCCTAGAGGGCAGTTCATCAACCACCAGTTGAAAGAGCTGACGTTACGCTCACAATTGGCTTTGCCTGTACCGAAAAGCTCACATCCTCTTCCACTTTATCCTCTTCTTCTCACCGTTGGACTGGTACACAGCCCGTCAGCTTTAGCCTACAGTCATCATTAAGCGGCTGTGCATCTGAATCTGGCGAGGCGGTATCGAATCTCGCTCCAGCGAACCGTCTCCTCCTGGCGTTGAAGCAGTCTATCGATTATGCAGGGCAATTGGATTAAATTCATTTACGAGCGAAACACTTATGTGGTCGATTTAACCCACATCAGTACCTTTGCTTGTGCGGCAAACGACCGATTGATGTTTTGGTTACCTGATGGTAAAGAGCCGATTGTCATCCATCCGCAAAGTAATCCAGATGCTTATCAACGAATTTTAGACTACCTAGAGAAGACCACTGGACAATCTCTGCGATCGCGATTTTAGAGGCTGAAACGACCGAAATTCGTTCTTCTTCCGTACTATTTCATCTGGGCGTTATATGCAATGCGCTTGGACAGTTGGTCATGAAATAAAAGAAATTAAAGATTTTTTGAATCTGGGTCAAGGACAAAGTATCGTTTTTTTGAGGTAACCTTGGCTACAACATAGAACTTGTGAATCAGAACACACATATATAAGTAATCAGCAACACCGATGTCTCAGTCCACAATAGAATCAATCCTTCAAGAAAAGCGTTTATTTCCGCCGTCCCCTGAATTCTCAAGAGAAGCTCACATCAAAAGTTTGGAAGATTACCAGCAACTCTACGAAAGGGCAAAGGCTGACCCTCAGAAGTTTTGGGCAGATTTAGCTGAAACAGAGTTGGACTGGTTCCAGAAGTGGGACACGGTGCTAGACTGGCAACCACCTTTTGCTAAGTGGTTTGTCGGCGGTAAGATTAATATTTCTTACAACTGTATTGACAGACACCTAACTACATGGCGTCGGAATAAGGCAGCGTTGATTTGGGAAGGGGAACCGGGAGACTCGCGGACTCTGACTTATGCCCAGTTGCACCGAGAAGTCTGCCAGTTTGCCAATGTACTGAAACAGTTGGGAGTGAAAAAAGGCGATCGCGTCGGTATCTATATGCCGATGATTCCAGAAGCGGCGATCGCAATGCTGGCCTGTGCGAGAATTGGTGCGGTTCACAGTGTTGTCTTCGGTGGCTTCAGTGCTGAAGCGTTGCGCGATCGCTTAATTGATGGCGAAGCCAAGCTGGTTGTCACAGCTGACGGAGGGTGGCGCAAAGATGCGATCGTTCCCCTCAAAGACCAAGTAGACAAAGCATTGGCGGATGGTGCCGTGCCGACAGTCGAAAACGTCCTGGTTGTCAAACGCACAAGTCAGCAAATCCACATGGAACCAGATCGCGACCATTGGTGGCATGACTTGCAAAAGAGCGCATCTGCCGATTGTCCTGCTGAACCAATGGATAGTGAGGATATGCTATTCATTCTCTATACCAGTGGCAGCACCGGCAAACCCAAGGGAGTTGTCCACACCACAGCTGGATATAACCTCTACACCCACATGACAACCAAGTGGATATTTGACCTTCAGGATACAGATGTCTACTGGTGCACGGCTGATGTGGGTTGGATTACAGGTCACAGCTACATTGTCTATGGCCCACTGTCTAATGGTGCCACGACGCTGATGTACGAGGGTGCCCCCCGTGGTTCTAATCCTGGTGCTTTCTGGGATGTGATTGAAAAACACGGCGTCAATATCTTCTACACGGCACCCACAGCAATTCGCGCCTTTATTAAAATGGGCGAACACCATCCCAAAGCGCGTAACCTTTCTTCCTTGCGATTACTGGGAACAGTTGGTGAACCTATTAACCCGGAAGCTTGGATGTGGTACCACCGGGTAATTGGTGGTGAACGCTGCCCGATTGTTGATACCTGGTGGCAAACTGAAACAGGCGGCATTATGATTACACCCCTACCCGGTGCTATCTCAACGAAACCTGGTTCT
The DNA here is from genome assembly GCA_036703325.1 of Coleofasciculaceae cyanobacterium. Classification (GTDB taxonomy): domain Bacteria; phylum Cyanobacteriota; class Cyanobacteriia; order Cyanobacteriales; family Coleofasciculaceae; genus DATNPI01. The sequence goes on along the minus strand of DATNPI010000364.1, from coordinate 2,050 downwards.
GCTACCCTTCCCTTCCCAGGAATTCTTGCCGATATTGTGGATTTGGAAGGGAATTCGGTTGGGGACAACGAAGGCGGTTATCTGGTGGTGAAGCACCCTTGGCCGGGGATGATGCGCACGGTTTACGGTGACCCCGATCGCTTCCGCCGCACCTATTGGGAACACGTCCCACCGAAGGATGGGCAATATGTCTATTTCGCTGGAGATGGTGCTAGGAAGGATGAAGATGGTTACTTCTGGGTAATGGGTCGCGTTGATGATGTGATTAGCGTTGCCGGACATCGACTGGGAACGATGGAAATTGAGTCAGCGTTAGTGTCTCATCCAGCTGTTGCCGAGGCGGCTGTTGTTGGTAAGCCTGATGAATTGAAGGGGGAAGAAGTCTTTGCGTTCGTGACCCTAGAAGGCGACAAAACTCCTAGTGAGGAGTTACAGAAAGAACTGAAGCAGCACGTTGTTAACGAGATTGGCGCGATCGCACGTCCTGGCGAAATTCGCTTTACCGACGCCTTGCCCAAGACGCGATCGGGTAAAATTATGCGGCGATTATTGCGAAATCTAGCAGCGGGTCAGGAAGTTGCTGGCGATACCTCAACACTAGAAGACCGGGGGGTGTTGGATAAACTGCGCGAAGGAGCTTAATTAGTTTCCTGTTTTCAATTGAATCATTTGTAGGGGCACGATATTATCGTGCCCTTACTTATCGTGTGGTATGTGCAACTGAGAACTCTTAAGTGCGATCGCATCCGATATCTCCCTCAACTACTGCTTGAATTGTTTTGGGGCTTTGGCAACTTACACTTGACCTCAATTTCAAAGTTGCTCTCGGCTGAACCTTCGGTTACAAAGGGAATGCCCGTTTTACCGCCTAGCTTGATGCCAAATTTAACCGTTATCTCTTCGACTTCCGCTTCACTAAAATTCTTGAACGCTCCAACTGCTAATTTCGTATAGCCGCGAATTTTCTTGTGAATGTCCTGTATTTGGACAATTACCGCGTCTTTTGCACCATAGGATTCGTATTCACTATCTGCTGCTGGTGGTTCTTGAGGTATTGGCAGTTCTGAAGGAGTTTTGGACTGGACAAATACTTCGATCGCTTCATCACCGTCTTGGATAATCAGGTGTTCTATGTCTGACATGGGTAATTTCTAGCTTGGAAGGTTGTGAGTATCATCGGCTATCTTAGTTCTTAAGCTAACGTGCTCGTCAGCCCTGTTATCCCAGATTATTGAAGATGGCTCGATATGCCCTTGTTGTGGGAATTGCCAAATACAGCAATCCCTCACTGCCGCCTTTGAGCAAAACAGCAACTGATGCAGCAGCAGTAGCTGAGGTATTGAAACAACATGGCAGTTATCGAGTGACGCTGTTGAATGGGGAAGTGATGGCAAAGCAATTAGCTGATGCCTTAAAAACACTTCTGCTGGAACAAGCGGTTAAGAATGAGGCATTAATTTATTTCACAGGGCATGGCATTACGGGAGTAACGGGGGTTGATAGTCTAGAACAGGCACAAGGATTTTTGACAGCATCTGATTGCAACGTTACCAAAACTGCTGAGCAGTGGATGGTTAAGGGGGGTGGCATTTCGCTCAATGGTCTTAATCAGCTGATTCGGCAATCAGATCTGAGTAATCTGGTGGTAATTTTTGATTCGTGCCACAGTGGAGAATTTTTAGAGCGAAGTATAGTAGAAGATGCTCTTACAGTCTTCAGGTCACGGCAAGATTACTGCCTGATCACAGCTTGTCGCAGATTTGAGCAAGCATGGGCGAAAAAAAGTGAGCAGCATAGTGTTTTTACTGGCGCTTTACTGGCTGGATTGTCCCAAGAAAGGGCAGGGGATAATGGTCAAGTTACAGTCGATCGCCTATTTGATTTCATTGCAAGCGAACTGAAAGATAGTCGCCAAGAACCCATACGAATGGGAGTGGGGCGATCGCTTACATTAGTCCAGTATTTACCCAAAAAGACGGCAGTGGTTGTCGATGAAACTTCTCCTTATCAGGGGTTGCAGCCTTTTGGCAAAGAGCAGGCGCGTTTCTTT
>DATNPI010000338.1:0-5923 GCA_036703325.1 Coleofasciculaceae cyanobacterium | reverse complement strand
TCCCTGATGTTGCCGTGTTTCGGTGGGAAAGAATCCCCTTTCAACCATCAGGCAAAATTGCTAACCGATTTGAAATTTATCCCGATTGGGCGATTGAGATTCTTTCTCCAGACCAGAGACGAACTAAAGTGCTGGGGAATTTGTTACATTGTTCGCGACACGGCACTGAGTTAGGGTGGTTGCTAGACCCAGAAGAAGAGAGTATTTTAGCCGTGTTTCCCACTCAGCGAGTGGAATTGTTTGAAGGGACTGCTCACTTACCAATTCTCAATGGGATCGAGTTGGAACTGACAGTTGAACAGGTTTTCGGCTGGTTGACTTTTGGTTGAGGCGAAGCTAAAAGAGGCGCGTCAAGCGTTTGCGTAGCATGGTGCTTTCTTCGGCATAGCTATCCCGAAGGGAATCGCCTAAATGGATGAGGTGAAGATGCGATCGCACTTTGCTGTGGAGATGAGAGAGATGCGATCGCTTTCTGGATTTGGTGAAGATGCGATCGCTCTTAACTTGGGTGAAATATCAAGTGGTACAGAGAGGGATATGGTGGAAATAGATGCGATCGCATATCCGAGCAAATACTATTTCCAATCAATCATGGAATTCTATATTTCGTGGGGATGGAAGTCTTGCCGCCATTTATTGCTTGGAGTCCTGCTCATGTTGGGGATGAAGGGCGTCAGCAATACTTGGAAGCTTATAAGCAACGATTGCTCGATTTAGAATCTACACCAGTGATTTCCTATCATCCTATGTCAGACTATGACCAAGAGTTCAAACTTAAGCCGAGATTAGAAGCCTAAGTTCACATGGACTAGAGGCTAGGCTGGGGGCTAGGGTTTGATGAATAACTGTTCCAAGAAGGCAAGAATCCTAGGTTTCAGGGGATATTAGGATGGCAAAAGGCTTATGGCAACCGCCTCGGTTACGCGTTGGTCAAGACCTCGAAGAGGAACGACGCGCCACTTGGCTGGAACTGTTTTATGACCTAGTATTTGTGGTAGCGATCGCAGAGGTAGCGCACAAACTCCACGGCGAGGTTTCACTATTAGGCTTCGTCAGCTTCGTCGCCCTCTTCGTGCCCATTTGGTTGTGCTGGCTAGGCGCTACCTTCTACGCTACTCGTTTCGACACTGACGACTTAGGACATCGGCTGTTAACACTGCTACAGATGGCGCTTATCGCCGCCCTTGCCGTGAATGTACATCACGGATTAGAGGAGTCTTCGGTTGGTTTTGCTCTCTGCTACGCAGCCGTTCGTAGTGTTCTCATTATCCAGTACCTCGTTGCTGGATACCATCTGCCAGCAGCACGTCCCTTAACCACTTGGTATACCAGAGGTTTTGGGATTAGTGTTACTCTCTGGCTCGTATCAGTTTTTGTACCAGTTCCCTGGCGGTTTGGCTTGTGGGCATTAGGGCTGATTATAGACTTGTGTACACCCCTGACAGCCGGGAAGTTAGCCACTCAACTCCCGCCTAGCATATCTCACATACCAGAGCGCCTGGGACTATTTACGATCATTGTTTTGGGTGAGTCAGTCGCCGCCGTCGTTAGAGGAGTGGGTGAGCAGAAATGGGATACTTCGTCAACGGCGTCGGCTTTGCTGGGTTTGACCGTTGCCTTCAGCCTGTGGTGGATGTACTTTAACAGCGTTGATGGCTCTCCCCTACGGACAATCAGGAGGGGTCGCATACGTACTGCGATGACTTGGCTCTATGCCCACCTTCCCCTTGCTATTGGATTAGCTGCAACAGGTGTGGGGGTTGAACATATTGTGTCGATTGAAGCAGAAAAAGCGTTAAGCGGTGCAGATCGCTTGCTCCTCTGTGGCGGTGTAGCATTGTGCTTGAGTACTCTGGCACTCATCCACTTTATTACCTGTACTTTGGGGACAAATAGACGGCGCAAAATCTTGAGCGCCTATCGCATTGGAGGCGCAGCGTTTGTTCTGATTCTTGCTGCTGCTGGTGACGCTTTGCCACCTGTGGTCTTGATGGCACTGGTAGCAGCTGCCTGTGCTGTCCAAGTTTTTCTGGATATGTTGTCAACGCCTCAATCAAAGACTTCTACCTGAGTGGGACATAATGAAGGGCAAAACCAACAAAAAACAGTTGAAAAAAATCAGCAAACAACTCATGACATCACTGAACGAGGGATGGACGCAATACATGAAGTTTGTGAGGAAGCTGATCAATACACCTGTTCTTCGGATTAACCGAAAACAGAAGAAAAAAAAGAGGTATTTTTAGTCGTAGAGACGTTCCGCCGGAACGTCTCTACTCTTGTTATGCAGGTTGCTGAAAAATGGGGTATGACACCGAGTCCGTTTCAATAACCCCCTTATTCGTTAAAGAGAGGGTGAGGGGGTGAGATTGTCCACGGAGCAAAAAAGGGGTGTACAAGGCGGATTTGGTATGAAACCAGGATTTGGTATGATTTCTCAGGCGCGACGGAGTTATTTTTGGACAAGCCCTAACTCCGCTGGGAAAGCGGCACCCAGTTGGAGCGCGTAGAGGTTGGCATAGACTCCCTGCTGGGCAATTAACTCAGTGTGGGTGCCTTGTTCCACAATTTGACCCTGCTGAATGACCAAAACCTGATCAGCCTGAGTAACGGTACTGAGGCGGTGGGCAATTACGAAGCTGGTGCGACCTTTTAATAGTCGTGCGATCGCATTTTGTACCAGTGCTTCAGTGCGCGTGTCAATGCTACTCGTCGCCTCATCCAAAATTAAAATTCGAGGGTTCACCAGAACAGCACGAGCAATACTAATTAACTGTCGCTGTCCCTGGCTAAGGTTAGCCCCTCGTTCACCCAGGTAGGTGCAATAACCTTGGGGTAGAGTTGTGATGAACTCATGGACATTAGCAACTTGAGCAGCGGCTTCGATTTCGGCGTGTGTAGCTTGAGGGCAACCAAAAGCAATATTTTCAGCAACTGTACCGCTAAATAGAATGTTGTCTTGCAGGACAATACCAATCTGACGACGCAGACTTGCCTGAGTCACGCTACGGACATCGATACCATCCACTTTGACGGCACCACCGGATACATCGTAGAAGCGCAGAATCAGATTGATGATTGTGCTTTTGCCTGCTCCAGTCGGCCCTACTAGCGCAATCATCTGACCCGGTTTGGCATGGAGATTTACTCCTTTGAGAACCAATTGGTCGGGGTTGTAGCCAAAGGTAACATTCTCGAAACTAACTTCGCCCCGGATGGGAGACATCTCGATGGCATTGGGTGCGTCTTGGAGTTGCGAAGGCTCATCTAATAGCAAGAAAATCCGCTCTAACCCGGCGAACGCCGATTGTGCCTGGGTGTAAAACTGGCTGAGGAATTGGATTGGTCGGAAAAACTGCTGGACATAGATCAAAAAGGCAGTTACTGTTCCTACCGTAGCTGCTCCCGTGACGGCTAGATAACCGCCGTAAGCTAGCACGGCGGCTGTCGCCAGGGTATTGAGGAAATCAATTGAAGGTAAAAACGCCGCAGTAATTGCCACTGCCTGCACGTTAGCATCGCGGTTGGCAGCATTCAAGGAATCAAACTCCTCAATATTGAGTTTTACCCGATTGAAAGCTTGCGCTTCCCGCACACTGCCAATATCTTCCTCCAGTTTGGTAGAAAGCTCACCAATCGTCTGACGAGTGACACGAAATCTCGCTCTCGCCCAACGCGCAAATAAGCCAGTGGTGAAAATCATCAGCGGCACAACCAAGTTGCTCAACAGGCCCAGTTGCAGGTTAATCAGGAGCATTGCGATGACAATCCCAATTAAACTGAATAGGTTGCCTAGCATTTGTGCGATCGTCTGTCCAAATGCCTGATTCACAACACTTACATCATTGAGCAAGCGGCTCATCAAATCCCCAGCTTCACTGCGGTCAAAGAAACTAATGGGAAGACTTTGAATCTTGATGAAAATGTCTTGGCGCAGTTGAGCGAGTAGGTGCTGCATTATCCAGCCTACTCGGTAGATCTGAGCACGAAAAGCCTGAATGCTTGACACATAAACAGCCACCAACAGAACCAACATCAGCAGCAACCCCTGTAGGTTACCTTTGCCAATGAGATTGTCAATCGACCAGCCGATTAAGAAAGGGCCCATTGCTTGAGTTGATGCGCCGAAGGCAACCAAGCCCAAGGCAATTGGAACCTGTTTGCGATAGGGGTGCAGGTACTGCAATAGGCGTCGTAGTGTCGGGACTTGCTTACCAGCTTTTTGGTCAGGCGCAACAATCGGGCCAGTGCCTCTCATACTAATTTGGGATAAAGGATTGGGAGTTAGGGCAGTTTGGGCGATCGCTTCCAATTTGGCAAGTAACACAAGAAAAGCGATCGCCATCTTAATTGGAATGGCACTGACTTAAGAACTCTCATCAATACCAATCAACCCTTGTGCAGGGGGCTTGGGGGAGGCACTCGTCCAAAGATGGGGGGTTTGGGGGGAAGCCCCCCAGACTTGGTTTCTCCAAAAAATTGACAATTTTTCGCTTAAGTCAGTGTCATTCATCTTAATTGTCTTAGAACCTGACCAAAAAGGATGAAGTATAAAGTATGTTCGGCGCAGCCGTTACCGAAGGCTAGGATGAAAAGTAAGATTTTATTTAGTCTCATGCCCCTAGATTTACTCTGGGAGAGAAAAAGAAATATTCAATGTTCGTGGAAGCCGTACAGGCTCCCTAGTGATAGGGATGTTATTGTCTTTGCTCTTTAATTCTATAAAAATATTGATAGATTTCCTCAAACCCTAAGTTTGAATAGAGATTCAATGCTGGTTCATTGCTCATCACTACTTGTAAATAGGCTTTTGTTGCACCGTTCTTCTTTCCCCAATCGAGAATATTTAATATAAGCTCTCTCCCAAATCCTCTCCTACGCTTATTTCTAGCGGTTATTATTTCAAAAAGTCCGATATATTGATTTTCCAGAACCCCTAAACCACAAGAGACAACTTGATTGTCCTTCAGTAATATTGCAAAACATTTTTCTGAAGCAATATTCATTAATATTCCGATTAGGGACTCCCATTCATGTGCTGGAATTGCACCAAGGTGAACTAAGTTATCCAGCCACTCTTGCGATACTTCTGTCCAAATTTTAACTGAACTTGTTGCTTGAGTTTCAAAGGATACTAAATCTCTAACTTGAACACTGGTAACATCCTTTTTCTTAAATCCCGTCTCTGCCAAAATTCCATCTAAATTTTCAGGGTAGGCAAGAGGCGTTATTCTAAAAATTGGTCTAAGATTTTTATTGAAATAGATTTGTTCACATCTCAGTATTTTCTCATAAACGTTTTTATTACCTAGGTAAATCGGATTAACTGAATTGGCTCTTTTCGTATGTCCATCCGCAAATCTCAAAATCCAGCCATCATAAAGTATTTGCTGCAAGGGAGGCCAAGCGTTTAGAGATATTTCTTCAATTGTCCTTATCAAATCATAAGAATTTGTGTCCATTAATCATGATAATTATAGGTCTAATCTACAGTAGGTACACAATAATATCGTGCCCTACAATCAACTGTGCTGTACTCAATTGAAAAACCGTATAGAATACAGCAATCAATGAATAGGGTTTCATTACAAAGACTTTTGACAATTTGTTGCTTCAGGTAAGCTTTGCGGGCGAAACCGTCCCTGTAATCCATAGCCAACTAATGCTAGGTATTCAGAGAACACTTTCAGAGCTTTTGTCCTCGACGCTAAATTAGCTGGTACTGGACTCGTGTAGGGAATAACTGTAAACCCAAAACTACGAAAAGTAAGGAGCGATCGCAACATATGAGGAGAGTCAGTTATTAGCAAAATTTGCTTGACTCCCTGGGGTTGTAAAACTGTTGCTGTGAAACGAGCGTTTTCCTCAGTCGTTCGAGAACACTCTTCGTAAGCTAACGTTTGATTTGGAATACCTTCTGCTT